>CAZGYE010000393.1:0-3566 GCA_964530165.1 uncultured Planctomycetaceae bacterium | reverse complement strand
AAACCGCACGTCAAGGCGCTGGTCGTTCCGGGTTCGGAGGAAGTCGAGCGGGCGGCGCAAGCCGAGGGGCTGGACGAGGTCTTCCGCGCCGCCGGCTTTTCATGGCGCCGCCCCGGTTGCTCCATGTGTTTGGCCATGAACCCGGACAAGCTGGAGGGCCGGCAAATCTGCGCCTCGTCGAGCAACCGCAACTTCAAGGGTCGACAGGGCAGTCCCACCGGTCGCACGCTGCTGATGAGCCCCGCCATGGTCGCCGCCGCGGCGATCAACGGCTGCGTAACCGACGTCCGCGAAATGCGACAGCTTGCTGAGGTGTGAAGTGACGCTCGAACAACTGAGAAAGTCGTGACGCGGCCGGAATTCGGCCTCGTTTCCCCAGAAAGTGAACCAACGATGCAGCAAATCAAACAAGTCACCGGCACGGGTGTGCCGTTGTTGCTGGACGACATCGACACCGACCGCATCATCCCGGCCCGCTATCTGCGGTGTGTGACGTTCGACGGGTTGGGCGAGCACGCGTTCGAAGACGACCGCGAGCAGAGTGCGAATCATCCGTTCGACGACGCCCGCTTTGGCGACGGCAGCATCCTCGTTGTCGGGCGGAATTTTGGCTGCGGATCGTCCCGTGAGCACGCGCCGCAGTCGCTCGTGCGGTGGGGAATCAAAGCGATCGTGAGCGAGTCGTTTGCGGAGATCTTTTTCGGCAACTGCACATCGCTCGGCGTGCCGGCCGTATGTGCCGGGCGGAGCGATCTGGAACAACTGGCGGCGTCGATTCGCGACGGCCCGCAGGTGGAGATCACGGTCGATCTGGAACAGATGCAGGTCCGCTTCGGCGACGAGACGATTTCCTGCGAGATCCCGGAAAGCGCGGGCCATGCGTTGCGGACCGGTCAATGGGACTTCCTGGCCCAGTTGCTCGAAGCCGAGGACGACATCCGCCCGGCCGCGGACCGGCTGCCGTACATGAAGAACTTCGCCTGATGGCCGGTGGTCTGTCAAAGCTGAAATGACATGTGCGGCCAAGTGTGGGGCAGGCTTTCCAGCCTGCCACGGTCGATCGGCACACTTTTCAGGCTGCCACAAGCAATCGGCAGGCTGGAAAGCCTGCCCCACGATAACTGTCAAATTGGCTTTGAGGGACCACCAGGGACAGAAGACCGTCTGCGGATGAACTTGGCGCGGCTGCCGCCGCAACCAAAAGAATGGGTTAGACTTGGCGCTTTCGGCACCGAAAAATTCGCGTACGACAAACGCAATTTGAACGTTTGCAGTGCAGATGTATGCAGTGTGTCGCGGATTTGAATTACACTCGACAAGATCGCGACGAGTGATGTTCTCCGAGAAATCCACTCCCAGTAGCCGGCGAGACTTCCTGAAGGGCAAATCGCTCCAGACAGAGATCGAGCGCGCCGGCGACAGGTTGGCGGACCAGATTACTGCCGCAGCCGAAGCGGTCGCTGCACCGGCGGCCGGGGATACGGTTCGGCTTTCGACTCAGGCGATGGCCTGCGATTTTTCGGTCATTTTGAATCCGGGGTCCGGCCGAAGGGTGATGCACGCCTCGGATGCACTCGACCTGGTGCACGCGCTGGAATCGCAGATGAGCGTCTACCGCGAAGAGAGCGAACTGTCGCAGTTAAATCGGCGCGCCGGCAGCGAAGCGGTTGACGTCGAGGAGCAATTGTTTCAACTGTTGCTCGAGTCCCGGCGCTTGTGCGTCGAGACGGACGGCGCCTTCGATCCGACGTCGGGGCCGTTGATCGCATTGTGGCGTCGTTGCCGCGACGATTCGCGAATTCCGACCGAGGTAGAGATTTCCGTCGCGCTGGAGCAAACGGGAATGGGGCACATCGTCTTCGATGAATCGGCGGAGAGCGTGCGCTTCGATCGAGCCGGTATCGAACTGAACTTGGGCGGCATCGGAAAGGGATACGCACTGGATCGCGCCGCCGAGCACCTGCGGCAGCAGGGCCTCGACGATTGGCTGTTTCACGGCGGGCACAGCAGCATTCTGGCCTGCGGCGATCACAACCGTTTGGGCGGCTGGCCGGTGGGGATTCGCAACCCGCTGTTCCCCAAGCAGCGGTTCGCGACCATTCTGCTCAAGGACCAGGCGATGTCGACCAGCGGCTCGTCGGTGCAGTACTTCCGTCACGGCGGCCGACGCTACGGCCACATTCTGGACCCGCGTACCGGTTGGCCGGTTGAGGGTTCGCTTTCCGTCACGGTCTTGGCCCCGACGGCGGCTGAGGCCGATGCGCTTTCGACCGCCTTTTTCGTGATGGGGGTCGAAAATGCGCGGCGTTATTGCAATAATTGCCGGCGTGTGAGCGCGATCTTGTTTTCTCCGCCTCGTCGCGGCCGCCGGCTGGAGCCGATTGTGTGCGGAATAGCGGATGAGGTGTTGTTTTTTGCTCCTGAAGAATTGGGGTGATCTTCCGTGGCTGACTTGAGGCGAGTGGGTGCAGTCGCCTGTGTGCTGCTGGTGGTACTGCGGATTTCGATCGGCTGGCAGTTTCTGTATGAAGGGCTTTGGAAAGCCCACACCTTCGGCACCGCCAAGCCGTGGACGGCGGCCGGTTATCTGAAGAACGCGCAGGGCCCGTTCCGCAACGTCTTCCGCAGCATGACCGGCGACCCGGACGAGTTGGACTGGCTCGACTACGACAAAGTCGCCGCCGATTGGGACGCCTGGCGCCAGCGGTTCCTGGTCCGTTATCCCGATCTCAGTGACGACCAGAAAAAGAATCTGAATCGGCTTCTCAACGGTCCGGAACAGTTCGCGAGTCCGCTGGGCTCGCTTCCGCCCGGCGTCCGGTTCGGACCGTCGCTCAAGAAGGCCATCCACTACGATGCGGAAAAGCGGGAGTTGGTCGTCGATGGCAAGTGGCATCTCACACAGCGCGAGCGCGACGCGTTGCTCAAAATGGCGCCGAAGGAAAAGTTTCCCGACTATCACAAAGCGGTCAGACGAGTTTACGACCTTCAGAAACGATTGAGTTACAAGGAGCAGTTGGCCGCCTCTCTGAAGGGCGACCCGGAACGCGCCAGCGTGATCCAGGAAGAGTACGCGGGGACGATTGACTACAAACGAATGGGCAAAATCGAGCTCTACCAAGTGTTGCTCGCCCGCTACGAGCGGAACCGGGCCAAGATGGAACAGAACTTCCAACACGAGCACCTGAAGACCCAGTGGGCCGAAATTCAGCAACTTCGGCGGGAGCTGGTCGGTCCGGTGAAAGCGCTGGACACCGCCTTGAAGGACGACGCGCGCAAGCTGCTGAGCATCCAACAGATTCAGCGCGGCCCGGTCCCTCCGGCCCGCACACCGATGACGCGCATCGACAGGCTCACGATTCTGGGGCTGCTTGGTTTGGGCGCGCTGCTCGTCGTCGGGCTGGCCACCCGGCTGGCGGCGGTCTTGGCCGCCGGGATGTTGCTGTCGTTCTACCTGGCGATGCCCCCCTGGCCCGGAGTGATCAATTTCGACATGATACCCGGGCCGGCGCATAATTTTCTCGTCGACAAGAACATGATCGAAATCGTCGCCCTGCTGGCGATCG
>CAZGYE010000392.1:0-3578 GCA_964530165.1 uncultured Planctomycetaceae bacterium | reverse complement strand
GAGGAAAACCCAGCGGAGGTGGATGCCGTCGCGTCTAAGCTGCCGGACTTGCTGCGGCTGGAAGGGGCACCGGAAAAAGGAAAGTTTGTCGAGCATCTGCGGTTTGTCGGCTTATCGCTCCAGCATGCAGACTGGAAACTCGGACGTGACGAACGTTGTGACGGGCAAGCGGCGGCGTTCTTGACGACGGCGGCCCTCTTTGCCCGAGGCGCACGCCATTGCGTGATCGACCGCTGCGAGGTCGCCCACACCGGCGGTTATGCCGCGTGGCTGGAGATCGGCTGTCAGCACAACCAGATCACTGGATGTCATTTTCATGACTTGGGCGCCGGCGGGGTGCGAATCGGAGCGACGGCGCTGCCGAAAGAAGAGACCCTACAAACGGCCCACAACGAAGTCTCCAACTGCCGGATCCACGACGGCGGTCACGTTTATCCCGCAGGCGTCGGTGTGTGGATTGGGAAAAGCTCGCACAACACGGTTCGGCACAACGAAATCTCACACCTGTTTTACACCGGCATCTCGGTCGGCTGGAGTTGGGGCTACGCCCCCTCATCGGCCCACCACAATGCCATCGAATACAACCACATCCACCACATCGGTCAGGGCCGGCTCAGCGACATGGGCGGCATTTACACCTTGGGAGTCTCTCCCGGCACGCAACTCCGCTACAACCACATCCACGACGTCCGCTCGTACTCCTACGGCGGCTGGGGGATCTATCCGGACGAAGGCAGCACAGAGATCCTGATCGAGAACAATGTTGTCTACCGCACCAAGAGCGGCGGGTTCCATCAACATTACGGGCGGGACAATCTGGTCCGCAACAACGTCTTTGCGTTGTCGGAGAACGGCCAGATTATTCGCACGCGGGAGGAAGCCCACCGTTCGTTCACGTTCGAGCGGAACATCGTCTACTTCACGCAGGGCGCTTTGTTCGACGGCAATTGGTCCAATGGGAATTTCCAGTTCGAGAAGAACCTTTACTGGCGAGCTGACGGCAAGCCGATCACCTTTCCCGGCAAACGGACCCTCGAGCAATGGCAGGCAACCGGCCAGGACGTGGGATCGCTGATCGCCGATCCGCAATTCGTCGACCCCGAGAAGTTGAACTTTCAACTGAAAGCAGATTCGCCCGCACCAGAGATCGGTTTCCAGCCGATCGACATGAGCCGTATGGGCCTTGTGGATTGACCATTATGCGAAAACATGCCAGATCGTCCGTGTTGTTGAGCGCCACCCTCGTCGTCCTGTGGGCGTCTCCGGTGAGAGCCGAACCACCGGCACTGCGCCTGCTTGGTTTCGATGCGAAGGACGCCTCGACAGCCCGACTTTGGCGGCAAACGGCGCGGACCACGCTCTTCGTGCTGCTCAACATGGACGACCAGGTGCGAGCCAACCGGCATGATGCTCAGGGACGAAGCCCGATTCCGCTGAACCCGAAAGTCCTTTCCAGCGAGAAACATGCGAAGTTCACTCGGTACGAGCTGAAGATCGATTCGCGACCGGACCGGAAAATCAACGTGGTGCTGACCGTTCCCACCGGAGCGGCCGCGGGCAAGACGCCGGCGGTCGTTTGCATTCACGGCCATGGCGGAAACAGGAACATCGTCTACGAACCGAACAGCCTGTACCGCGGGTTCGCCCAAACGCTGGCCGAAGACGGTTACGTCACTCTCAGCACTGACGTCGGACAGCACACGGTGCAGGGCAAGGGCCGCACTCTGATGGGCGAGCGGCTGTGGGACCTGATCCGCGTCGTCGATTTGGCGGCGTCACGAACGGAAGTCGACCCGCGGCGGATCGGTTGCGGCGGCCTGTCTTTGGGGGGCGAGATGTCCATGTGGCTGGGAGCCATGGACGAGCGGATTGCCGCGACGGTCAGCTCAGGATTTCTGACGACCATGGAGAATCTCCGCGAGGGTCACTGCATGTGCTGGGATTTTCCCGGCTTGCAGCGGCGCTACGAGTTCTTCGACATCTACAGCCTGATCAGCCCACGTCCTTTGCAGTGCCAAAACGGGCGGAAGGAACGCCTGCCGGGCGGGTTTCCGGTCGATTTGGCTACGAAAGCCATGGCCGAGATCAAACGGGCCTATCGCGTCGACGGCCGCGAAGAAGCCGCTCAGCTCGCCACGCATCCGGAAGGCCACGTGTTTGACGTGGCGGCGGGTCGAAAATTCCTGGACGCGGCGCTGAAACCTTAGGCCCCGATCTCGGGCAATTCGGCGAGGGGGAAACGCGTGCGCCCATTGACGCTGCTTGTCAAGCCCGCCTCTGCAGACTGCAACCTCCGCTGCACGTACTGCTTTTATCTGGAAAAGAGCCGCCTCTATCCCAGCTCAAAACGCCACCGCATGTCCGCAGCGGTGCTCGAGCAGATGGTCAAGAGCTACATGGCCACCAAGCAGCCCACATACACGTTCGGCTGGCAGGGCGGGGAGCCGACGCTGATGGGGCTCGACTTCTTCCGCAAGATCACCGAGATCCAGAAGAAATACGGACGAGCCGGGGACGTTCTCAGCAACGGCCTGCAGACGAACGCTACGTTGATCGACGACGAGATGGCCAAACACCTGCGTTTGTACCGCTTTCTCGTCGGCTGCAGCCTCGATGGACCGGCCGAAATCCATGACCGCTACCGGCGGAGCATCGGCGGCGCTCCCTCGCATGCAGACGTCCTGGGCGGCATCGAGGTGCTGAAACGCCATCGCGTCGAGTTCAACATCCTGGTGCTGGTCAGCCAGTCCAATGTGCATCGCGCGCGGGAGGTCTACCGGTATCTGACCGACCAGGGCTTTCTTCATCAGCAGTATGTCCCCTGCGTCGAATTCAACCGGGAGGGCGCCCTGCGGTCTTTTGCGATTCATGGTCCGGAATGGGGCGATTTTCTGTGTCAGCTCTTCGACCAGTGGCACCGCGACGACGCTTTCCGGGTCTCAATCCGCCAGTTCGACGCGATTCTGGCCAAGATGGTCGACGGCGTAACCAACCTCTGCAGCATGGGGCGAGATTGCTGCCAATACGTTGTCGTCGAACACAATGGGGACATCTACCCCTGTGATTTCTTCGTTCAAGGGCGACTCAGACTGGGCAACGTTCTGGAGACATCGTGGAAAGAGGCGCTGACCTCGCGGACCTACCGTGATTTCGGCTCGCAGAAACGTGAGTGGAACGAGGCCTGCGAAACGTGCGACTGCCTGGACCTGTGCCACGGAGACTGCCTCAAGCACCGCATCCACACAGGGGCTTCGCCCCGGAACCTGAGCCACCTCTGCGCGGGCTGGAAGCAGTTCATCCGGCACACGCGTGAACGTTTCGTCGAGCTTGCCGAGAAGGTTCGCACACGGCGCATCCAAGAGCAGCGCATTGTGAGCCGCGCTCTGACGCCGGCCGGCCGGCCGCTCTCCTCAGCCGGACGCAACGCCCCCTGCCCCTGTGGCAGCGGGCGGAAATTCAAGAAGTGTTGCGGACGCTGGTCAGACCCGCCCGCCTAACCACATTGCGGTTGAGATCTGAGACGACTGGGCAGTGGGTCAGTTTCGATTAAAGGGTGGCTGTGGTGGAGCGAATGCGAC
>CAZGYE010000391.1:0-3654 GCA_964530165.1 uncultured Planctomycetaceae bacterium | reverse complement strand
AAACGGTGCACGCCCGGATGCTGGCGCTGAAGATTCCGCACGCGTACCACGACGGCCCTCGCCGCAAACACGACTGGCACAGCGGCTGGCTGCCCGAAGCCATCAAATTTCTGGCGTCTCCCACCGGCGTCACAGAGCAGTAACGGATACCGCCACCGAGCCGGAGCGTTGTCGCGAGACAACGCTCCGTCCCGATCTCGGTCATGCGTGGGTGCGATCAGGGAGTGTCGGTCTTCTCCGCGCCAGCCAGCTCTTTCTCTTTTCCCGTCGGTCAATCTCCCTTCTTGGGTTCGGCTTTGATGAGTGTGCTGTCCTCGAAACCGGCCTCGGCCAGCGCTTCGCTTGCCTTCTTTGCATCGAACTTGGTTGGATCGACGACGCAGGTGGCCGTCATCGCATCGAAGTCTACAGTAACTTTCGCTACACCCGGTAGCGGTTCAAGTGCCCCACGCACCTGAGGCGGTCAGCCGACCGGTCAGGTCATGCCGGGCACCTTCATCACGATCGTCTCGGTCTTGACCGCTTCGGTCTCAGCCGTTTTCTTCTCGGCCGTTTCGGTTCCGGCTGTTTCGGTCTGGACGGTTTCGGTCTGGATTGCGTCAGTCGGAGCGACTTCAGTCGGTCTGGTATCCGCCAGCGGCGCGGGCCCAGACGCGCGCTCCAAATCGGCCTGCTTGGCGCATCCAACCAGCAAAAACAGCATCAACATTCCAGCAAAGCAGCGAATCATACAGGCACTCCTTTCCAGAGAGTCATGACTTGTCAACTTTGGTCAAAGGATCCGGTGGGGCAGGCCTTCCAATCTGCCGATCGGCAATGGCAGGCTGGAAAGCCCGCCCCACGCTCAACGACACCCATCGTCTCGAGATTGGCAGACCAGCAGTGACAATCAGCGCGGTGCCATGTACTTCCAGCAACAATATCATTGTCAGAAAATGGTCTGTTGCCGTCTGTGAGACACCTTACTTGATTTTCGTCCTGCTGAAAACAGTGTCGTGTCAGTGCGAACGTTTCTTGGGTGTCAAGCGAAACAAGCGATTGATGAGCCACGCTTGTCTTCGGTCTGGTTTCGGCCGCCGGCGTGGAGGAATCAATAGGGGTGCAGTCCCGGCAGGGACTTGAGGTTTCGCGGAATGCGGTAAGTGAGTTTTTGGCCGGCGTTGGTTCTGGAGACGCGCAGGCCACCGAGTTGGGGGTCCCAGAGCCAGGTTCGCTTGCGGACGTTTGACTTCGCGTCGAGGATGCGGTGCAGCACTTTGCTGTGGCGGTCGCGGGTCCAGCCGCCGAAGTGGTTCGTGTACTGCCAGATCTCATACCGCAGCGTGGCGACCGGGGCGCCGAACTCGGCGTCGAAACTGGTCTTGCGGTCTCGCAGCAGTTGCATCAACACGCGAACCTGCTTCTCGCTGCCGGCCAGTGCCAGCGGAGTGACTTTGTTTTCGTGGTAACGGGTCCCGGCAATCTTTTCCCGGATCAGCTCTGCGACGTCCTCGGGCGGCGGGGTTTTGAAGGCCGGAAGGTCGGGGTCGTCGAACTCGCCAAAGGGCGGCCAGTGATAGCCCTCCAAGCGGGTGCCGTCCTTCAAGAAAACGATCACGTCGTAGACGCCCGGCTGAAGATCGCGGAAGCGGGCCTCGTGGCCGTTGGTACTCCCGTCGCAGTGCGGCGATTCGAACTTCGCCTTGGGGTCGACCTTGCGGGCCGGTGTGCCGTCGAGATTGAACCGCCGCACGACGGCCACCCGCGCCACGCGCTCGGCAGGCTCGATCGTAACGGCCAATTCACCAGCCGACAGCCGGCCGGGGGACATCATCAGGACGAGCAGCGCGACACGAGGGACGTTGTCGACGAACATGGTACGGTTACTTCTTAGGCTTCGGCTTTCGGCGCGGTCGGCGGCGAGGAGACGGTTCTTTCTCTCTTGGGATGGAAAAACCTTTGGCGAGCAGCTTGCGGGCTTCGGCTACGTGCGGGCTGCCGGGATAGTCGCGGATGAGGCGGTCGAGGAAATTCTTCGACTGTTGCCCGTTGCCCAACCGGGCCTGCGCTTCGGCGCCGGCGAGCAGCAGACGGTCTGCGTAAGGCGTATCCGCTGCCAGGGCGAGTGCGTCTTCCACCTCGAAAACCGCCTCTGCATGCCGGCCGCTGGCCAAGGCGTGTTGGGCCCGCAGCAGTGAGTAGTAGCCGTCGAGTTTGCACAAGGGCATCTGGCGGGCCCACGTCCGCAGTGTCTGTGCCGCATCGTCGAGACGACCGGCATGGAGGTTCTGCTCGACGGCCCGGCTGTAAACGCCTCCGAAAGTGATTCGGCGGCGAGGGTCCCAACGCTCGGATTCGGAGAGCTTCTGTGCGGCGGCGTAAGACTTTCGGGCTTCGTCGCCCTGACGCTGGCGGCGGTGGGTGTCGCCGCGGATCACGGCCAACCGGCGACGCAATTCCGTATCCGGGGAGCCGTCGACGAGCTTGCCGGCCTCGGCAAGCCGCCTGAGACAATCCTCCGCCCGGCCCAGCTTGAGCGCCAGCTCAGCCGAGAGCAGCCACAGCCGAGCCGCCGGCTCATCCTTGGGTTTCATCGCCAGCGCCAAGTCGCAAACTCGCAAGGCCTCGGCCTTTTTGTTCAGACGGCGCTGGAGCAGCGTTGCCAGCAGCTCCGCCAAGCCGGCCGTGGACTGCCGTTCCAGCGGCGGAGCACCCTTCTTGCGGGATCCAATGCCGGCCAAGCCGACTGCCGCGGCTGACGCGTAGTCCTCCAACTCACGATAGACACAGACCAGTTGCTGCAGCGCATCGGCCGAGAGAGTGGTGGGATCGTACTGCTTGAGCAGCGGCGTCCATTCAGCGATATCCGCCCACGAGTCCTTGCCGGTGAGACGTTTCCAAGGCGGCGTGATCTCCACGCGGTTCTTCATTTCGGTACGCCCGCCGACCCGCGAACAACGCACCGTGTATTCGCCCGGCAGCAGGTAGATGTGCTCAGGGGAGGTGGCCGTCGCGGACTGGCCGTCGCCGAAGTCCCATTCATAGACGGCACGACCCGACGCGGCGCGAAAGCGGACGTTGACCAGCGGCGGATGAGTGAGGTCCCAAGTCGCCTCGGCCAACGCTTCAACGGTGAAATCGGGCAGCTTTGTGCCCTGGCGGGTTCGAAGCCCGTCGGTTTTTGCCCGCCGAACGGTTCCAAAGGCCTCGGCCGGAATGGGCGCAATCTTAACCTGACCGGGGGGCTGCCAGGCGGCGACTGCCATGTAACCGCCGCCGGTGCTCGCATGATGGTAGGCGAAGCGATGCACGCCCTCGGTCAACTCGACGTCGCCGAAGTGTCGTCCCTGACCCGTTGGCCCATGTCGTCCCGGCCAGGCGACCGCCGGCTTGCCGTCGATCAGCAGCCAACTGGCGTCCCGACTGGACGTGTAGAAGCGGTACTTGCCGGATTGGGGAATCCGAATGCCGCCAGTGAACCGGGTCAGCACGGGTGTCGTACTGGCCACCAGCGAAAGGTGGCCCAGAAACACGTTGGGGACGTAATCGCTGCCGATCGTTTCGGCCCGCTGGAACGCCTGATCCACACTTTCCAGACGCGACAGATCGCACTCGTGGAATTTGCGGACATCCAGAAGCAACCCGCTTGAAACCTTCCAGTCGGGCGGGTCTTGC
>CAZGYE010000390.1:0-3698 GCA_964530165.1 uncultured Planctomycetaceae bacterium | reverse complement strand
TTTACCACGAAATGCACTGTCGTGAGGAAGTTGCTCCAGACGGCTAAAGTGTTACGGAAAAAGGAAAAGGGAGAAAGTGAAAGCGCAGATTCCTTGCGGCTCTTCCCTTCTTCCTTGTTCCTTGCCAGGTGATTCCGTCCTTTTTCCTTGTCAGGTGATTCCGTTGGAACTCAGAGTGGAGGTTTTCGCGTCGGGCGTCAACGGTGCACTGCATCGCCTGCCGAAGGTCCGAACGCAAGACGCGACCCTGGTCCGAAAGCCGACGCTCACGCTCACCTGGAAACTGTACTGGCCGAAACCGAAAACGTTCGGGCTGACGTTTCCCGAAGGCATGGAGTTTTTGCCCACAAAACAGGAGCCGGCGGCTCCCGAAGACGAGCGACACCGTTTCGGGCCGCCTGCGAGCGACGACGGGTGTGACGGCCGAGGACCGAAAAAACAAGCGACTCGCCTGCGACCGCCCAGCGACGCGCTGTCGTTGGAGGATCGGCTGTTTTACGTCCTGCAGCCGCCGCTGGAAACCTGGCTGGCCGGGCAAGAGCTGATCATGCCGTTCGAGCCGTTCCCGTATCAGTACGAGGGCATCGCATGGTTGTTTTCGCAATCGTCGGCATTGCTGGCTGACGAAATGGGTTTGGGCAAAACCATGCAGGCGATCACCGCCATCCGGCTGCTGTTGCGAAGCTCTCAGGTGCGGAGGATTCTTCTTCTCTGTCCCAAACCGCTCATCCCCAACTGGCAGCGCGAATTCAGACTTTGGGCCGAGGAACTGCCCGTGATGACCGTCGAGGGCGATGCGGTCCGTCGTCGGATGATCTGGACCATGCCGGGCGTGCCCATTCTCATCGCCAACTATGAGCTGCTGGTTCGCGACTTCGAAGTGCTCGAGGAAGACGCATCGCCCAAGTTCGACCTGGTGGTGCTCGACGAAGCCCAGCGGATCAAGAATCGCGATTCCCAAACTGCCGGCGCGGCGCGGGCGCTCCGCCGCAAACGAAGCTGGGCGTTGACCGGTACGCCAATCGAAAACCGTCCGGAAGAAATGGCTTCGCTGTTCGAGTTCCTGGAGGTCGTTCCGCCGCGTGGCACGCCCGACCTGAGACAGCTCGCGCGGCTATCGAAGCGGTTCGTGCTCCGCAGGACCAAAGACCGGGTGATGACCGATCTGCCGCCCCGTCTGGACCGCGATGAGTACCTCGAGCTCTCCCCGGCCCAACAGCTCGCCTACCAGATTGCCGAGAAGCAGGGCGTCATTCATCTCAACGAGCTGGGCGAGTCGATCTCGATCCAGCACGTCTTCGAGCTTGTGTTGCGACTGAAGCAGATCACCAATTTCGATCCGTTGACCGGCGAGAGCGCCAAGTTCGATCGGTTGGAGGCCGACCTGGAAGAAATCGCGGCCAGCGGCGGCAAGGCCATCCTGTTCAGCCAGTGGACGAAATGCCTCGACTGGCTGCAGCAACGGCTCGGGCGGTTTGGCGTGCTGGCGTACCACGGCGGCATCCCCACTAAACGACGCGAGCCGATTCTTTCGCGGTTCCAAGACGATCCAAACTGCCACTTGTTGCTGATGAGCTACGGCACCGGCGCAGTCGGATTGAACCTGCAGTTTGCCGGCTACGTGTTTCTCTTCGACCGCTGGTGGAACCCGGCCGTCGAAGACCAGGCCATCAACCGCGCCCATCGCATCGGGCAGAAGAACCCCGTCATCGTCACCAAGTTCATCTCCAAGGACACTATCGAGGAACGCATCGACCTGGTGCTCAGGCAAAAACGTGAGCTGTTCGCGGCTATACTTGGCGACGGCAACAATGCCAACGTGTCACTCAGCCTGGACGCGTCGGAGATTTTCGGTCTGTTCGACTTGCAGGCGCGCACGGGCACGGGGACGAAAAAGATCGGCCCGGACGCAACCGACGACGAGAACAAAGACGCCGCATAGAAAAAGTTCCCAAACCCGAATTCGCAAGGGCGAAGCTCCTGCTGAACCATGATTCCCCATCAAAGCCCACGGGTGGCAACCCGTGGGGCTCGTGGTTCCCGCCGGTTGCCACCGGCGGGCTTTGTGGACTCGCCGGGAAGCGCACCTCAATCGGGAGTACGTGTTTCAATCGAATCGACGGCCGCGCGCAACTCTTCCAGAACGTCGCCATTTTCCTCGACGGACAGCCGCAACTTGAGCGCCGCCGCTGATCGCTCCCCGCCGAGCCGTCCTAACGCCCACGCCGCGGCCCCACGAATCAGCGGCTCCGAATCGTCCAGCCTTGCGATCAAGGCCGGGACGGCCCGTCGATCGCTGGAATTGCCGAGCACGACGGCCGCGTTTCGCAACAGTCCGGCACGTTTCGGTCGCACCAGCGGGCTGGTCCGAAAACGATCACGAAACTGCTCGTTGCTCAGTTTGAGCAATTCCAGGGCGTCGACCGGCGTCAGATCGGCCAACGGCCGGAACGCCGGCTCGTTGCTGATCGGCGCCTTCCGGTTCCACGGGCAGACGTCTTGACAAATGTCGCAGCCGAACAGCCACCGGCCCATCTTCTCACGCAGCTCCATGGGAATCGGCGCCTCACGTAGTTCAATGGTGAGGTAGGAAATGCATTTGCGGGCGTCGAGAACGAACGGCTCGGGGAACGCACCGGTCGGACACGCCTCGAGACAGCGCGTGCAGCGACCGCAGTGGGAAGTCTCATGCGGTTGATCGGGTTCCAGCTCGACGTCAACCAACAGCGCCGCGAGGAACAGCCAACTACCGATGTGCTTGTTGATAAGCATCGTGTTCTTGCCAAGCCAGCCGAGTCCGGCAAGCCGGGCGAAGTCCCTCTCCAACAGGGGGGCGGTGTCGACCACACCCCGCGTCCGGCAGCCGGGACGCCGCTCATGGACGAAGTCCGCCAATTGCCGGAGCTTGCCTCGCAGCAAATCGTGGTAGTCGGTTTCGCCCCAGGCATACCGCGAAACCAACCCGCCGGTGGGACCGGCTGGCCGTGGCTCGGCCGTTCGATAGTTGACGGCGAGCAGGACGACGCTGCGAACCGACTGCAGAATGTGTTGTGGATGTTCGTAAGCCGCCCGGCGCTGCGGAATGTAATCCATGCGGCCCGCATAGCCGCGTCGCAACCACTCTCGCAGATTGCTGAACCCAGTCGCCGTGACGGCCGGCGCAATGCCCGTCAGATCGAAGCCGAGACGCCGGGCCTCAGCTTTGATCACGGCGGAAAGCGCCGCTCCGTCCGTCTGCAGCAGTGATGGAGTTTGGGACATGTCCGCTTCACTCTGCAAAACTAGCCGTGGATGTACATCCGCGGCTGGCGATGGGTGGACTACGCCTTACGAATCTTCTCTCGCCCCTGCTGGACGTTTTTCGTCGCGTTGCGGGTGTCGAGCACCATGCGGGCGTGCTGGACGATGAAGTCGTAGTCGTAGGCCGAGTGGTCGGTCGCGATCAACACGCAGTCCTGACGGGCGAGGAATTCGGGCGTCAGGTCCCGACTTTCCAGTTCGGGGACGTCGTGGCGCCGCATTTTCGGGAGCTGGGGAATGTGCGGATCGTTGTACGTGAGGTCCGCCCCCCGCTGGCGCAACAGGTCCATCAGCACGAAGGAGGGACTCTCACGAGGATCGTCAACGTCCTTCTTGTACGCGACGCCCAACAGGCAGATCTTGCTGCCGTTAATCGGCTTGCCTTGCTCGTTGAGAAA
>CAZGYE010000389.1:0-3929 GCA_964530165.1 uncultured Planctomycetaceae bacterium | reverse complement strand
GCGTAGCACCCTGCGGGCCGTCCCGGCAAATTGGACCTGTCCCCTTTTTCGACGGCTGAGTGTGGGGCAGGCTTTCCAGCCTGCCGATCACCAATGGCAGGCTGGAAAGCCTGCCCCACTTCAGCCGCCCGCCGGACGATCGCCTGCGCAATAGGGTGCTCGGACTGCCGTTCCAGTCCGGCGGCCAGCCGAAGCAATCTGTCGTGTTCGCCAGCCTCGACCGGCAAGACATCGGTGACGGCCGGCTTACCGGCTGTGATCGTTCCGGTTTTGTCGAGCAGAATGGTCTCGATGCGGTGGGCCGTCTCCAGCGCCTCGCCGTCCTTGATGAGGACGCCGAGCTCGGCCCCTTTGCCCATGGCGACCATCACCGCCGTCGGTGTCGCCAATCCAAGCGCACACGGGCACGCGACAATCAGCACGCTAATTGCCCGCAGCATCGCCTGTCCGAAGCCCTCGGACGCCGGAGCGACGTTCCACCAGACTAGAAATGTGACCGCGGCGACGGCGATCACCGCCGGCGCGAAATAGCCGCTAATGCGATCGGCCAGTCGGGCGATCGGTGCTTTCGAGCCTTGCGCATCTTGCACCAACCCGACGATTTGCTGCAGCATGGTTTCGTTGCCGACCTTCTCGGCCCGGAACTGAAAGCTGCCGGTTTGGTTCAATGTGCCGCCGATCACCTCATCCCCCGGCTGCCTGGCGACCGGCAGCGACTCGCCGGTGATCATCGATTCGTCGACGGTCGAAGTGCCTTCCAGAACCGTGCCGTCAACCGGGATTCGCTCTCCCGGCCGCACAATCACGCAGTCGCCTTTGGCGACGTCGTCGATGGGGACTTCCCGCTCGAGGTTGTCGCGGATCACGCGGGCAAACGGCGTTTGCATGTCAAGCAGTTGATCGACCGCGCGGGACGTCTTCCGCTTGGCCCGTTCTTCCAGCAGCCGGCCGAGCAAGATGAACACGGTAATCATCGCGGCCGCCTCGTAATGGATCGGCGGGGTTTCGCCGAACCACTGCGGGAAGAACGTAGCCGCCAGGCTGGAGACGAACGCGGTTCCGGTCCCCATGGCGATCAGCGTGTCCATGTCGGCCCGGCCATGCGTGAGCGACTTTGCTGCAGACGTGAAAAACGGCAACCCGGCCCAACAGACGACCGGAGTCGTCAACGCCAGCAGCAGCCAGTTGACGCCGGGAAACTGAACATGGGCCATGCTGATGACGGTCACAACCACGGAGAGCGGTGCGGCAATCAGTAATTTCCGCAGTTGCCCACGAAACGCCAAACGCTCGGCCGTTCGCTGCCGCTGCCGCTCGGCCCGGCCTTCGGCAATTTCTGCGTACCGATACCCAAGTCGTTCGATTGCCTCGCGAAGCCCCTCGGCATCCGGCCGGTCGGCCTGGTGCAGCACCCGTGCTTCCTTCGTGGCCAGATTCACACTGGCCGAGGTGACGCCGGGCAGTTCCGAGAGGGACTTCTCAACCCGCGAGACACAACCTCCGCAGTGCATGCCTTCGACAAGAAACCGTGTTTCGTGTCGTTGTGTGGTTACTTGCCGATGCTCCACCGTAGATATTCCTCAATCAATGAGTCCAATCCGCCGTCGAGGACCGCTTGGGGGTTGCTGAGTTTGAGATCCGTTCGGTCGTCTTTCACGAATTGATTCGGGTGAAGCACATAGTGGCGGATCGTTTCGCCGCCGAAGCCGATTTTTGACTTTTGGCCTCTTCTGGCGGCCAGCTCGGCGGCCAGCCGGGCTCTTTCGAGTGAATAGAGCTTGGCGGTGAGCATTTTACGGGCCTGTGCGCGATTTTTGTGCTGAGAGCGCTCGTTCTGACACTGCACCACGACGCCACTCGGCAGATGCGTCAGCCGGATGGCCGAGTCGGTCTTGTTCACGTGCTGGCCGCCGGCGCCGCTGGCGCGGTACGTGTCCTCGCGGACATCGGTGACGTAGTTGACGTCGATCTCGATGTCCTCACCCAGTTCCGGTGTGACGTCCACCGCGGCAAAGGACGTATGCCGGCGGCCGGCCGAATCGAACGGACTGATGCGGACCAGCCGATGGTTGCCGGTTTCCCCCTTGAGGTAGCCGTAGGCGTGGTCGCCGCGGACGGCAATGGTGGCGTTGCGTATGCCGGCCTCTTCGGCGGGCGATATTTCGAGCAGCTCGGTCTTGTAGCCGCGCCCGTCGCACCAGCGCTGGTACATGCGCAACAGCATCTGCGCCCAATCGGATGCGTCGGTCCCCCCTTCACCGGCTTGAACGGCGACGAACGCGTTGCACTCGTCTTGGGGACTGGACATCATCGTCTGCAGGCGGACGTCGGCGAGGAGTTTCTCGAGTGTCCGGGCAGTGGCGGCCAATTCGGCTTCGCTCTGGCCGGTGTCGTCCTCTTCGGCAAGTTCCAGCAGCACGCCGAGATCGTCGGCGCCGGCGGCAAGCTCTTCGAACGGCTTAAGCGTCAGCTTCAGCCGGCTCAGCTCGCCCACCAGCGATTGAGCCTTCTCCTGGTCGTCCCAGAAGCCGGGCGCGGTCATCAGACGATTGATTTCCTCACAGCGCTTCGTCTTACCGGCCAGGTCAAAGGGAGTCTCGCAGATGGACGATGCGGTTGATGAGGTCGGAACAGGTTTCGCGTAATTCGTTGTCCATGTTGGCTACTCGATGGAATGTTTCGTTCCGATTCCCGAGTAACGGAAACCAGCGTCCCGCATTCTCTCGGGGTCGTACAGGTTCCGGCCGTCGAAGATGACCGGATGCTTCATCCGATATTTCATGTACTCGAAGTCAGGATTGCGGAATTCGTTCCATTCGGTGCAGATGACCAGGACGTCGGCATCTTCGATCGTCTCGTAATGGTGATGGCAGTAGGTCAAGCGGTCGCCGTAAATGGCGCGAACATTCTCCTGGGCCACGGGGTCGTGGACGCGAACGGTTGCCTCGGCTTCGAGCAAGCGATCGATCAGCACCAGCGACGGCGCTTCGCGGATGTCATCGGTGCGTGGTTTGAAAGACAAGCCCCACACCGCGACGGTTCGCCCGGAAAAGTCGCCCCCGAAGTGTTGGTGCAGCTTCTGGAACAGGACCTCCTTCTGCCGGTCGTTCACCTCGTCGACTGCTTTGAGGATTCGCGGCGAGAGACCGTTGGCATTGGCGAGGGCAACCAATGCCCGAACGTCTTTCGGGAAGCAGGACCCGCCGTATCCCACGCCGGGAAACAGGAACGCGAACCCGATGCGTTGATCATGCCCGATGCCTCGGCGAACGTCGTTGATGTCGGCGCCGAGAAGCTCACACAGATTCGCCATCTCGTTGATGAAGCTGATTTTCGTCGAGAGCATGCAATTGGCCACGTACTTGGTCATCTCCGCACTTTCGGGTCCCATCCTGAGCGAGGGGTGCTCAGTGCGCAAGAACGGAGAATACAGCTCGTCGAGCGTCTCGGCAACTTGCGGCCGTGTGACACCAACGACGACACGGTCGGGCTTAGTGAAGTCGTCGATGGCGGCCCCTTCCTTCAGGAACTCGGGATTGGAGGCGACGTCGACGTCGCGGCCTGTCAGTTGGCGCAGCCGATCGGCCACTTTGCGGTGAGTGCCGACCGGAACGGTGCTCTTGACGACGACGATCGCATCGTCGGACAGGTGCGGCGCCAGCGCCTCGGTGACCGCCCACAGGCCGGTCAAATCGGCCGAACCGTCATCGGTCTGCGGCGTGCCGACCGCGATGAAGATGCAGCGGGCGGCGGGGACGGCTTCGGCATAGTCGGTCGTAAACTTCAACCGGCCCGCTTTGGCATTTCGCTCAACCAGCTCGCTCAAGCCCGGCTCGTAAATGGGAACCTCGCCGCGGCGGAGCTGGTCGATTTTCTCTTCGTCGATGTCGACACAGGTCACGTCGTTGCCGCTCTCCGCGAAACACGTT
>CAZGYE010000388.1:0-4321 GCA_964530165.1 uncultured Planctomycetaceae bacterium | reverse complement strand
ACGAGAACTGCGGCTGCCCTTTGACGAAACTCTTCATTTTCAGGCGAACAATGCAATAACCTTGCAGCGCTTTCAGGGTTGGAAACCCCGTCGAGTTGCCGTCACTCGCTGCCACGTGGCGAACTCGCTGGACCTTCGGCCTCTTCACGTCAACTTGAAGCTTTCTCCGAGCGGCGCCGGCTGCACTGCTGTTGCCGCCGCCTGTTTCGGCAGCAGGTGCCGGCTCCGGTGGGGGGGCGCTCGGCGATTCTTCCACCGGACCCACCGGTTTCGCCTCTTCGAAGACCGGCTGTTCCGGCTGGGTGTTGCCCGAGTTGCACTGGCGGCAATCGATGCCGCACGCTGCAATCGCCTTGATGGCGGCTTTGCGGACCCTCTTAGATGGTTCCTTGAAACAGCCAGTGTCATTGGTAGCGTAGGCCGTCGCTGAGAGGGCGTTGAGCACCTTCTCGTTACAGCATCCGGCACACGAATCGGCGCGACGCTTTTCGAACGTCCTTCTGAAGAAGTGTTTCTGCTTCGCTTCCAGAAGTTGATGCGGTTTCAGCAACAGGCAAGGATCGGGATGAAGGATCGCCTTGAGGTGGAACTTGAGGTCGTCTGTCACATACTCGCAGATCCGTTTGATGCCTGTCTCCTTGCTGGGACCCCGGGACAACATGACCTCCAGCGCCTTGACCGCCTCATAACGCACCGGCTCCGACGGATCATCCTTCATTGTCTTGATGAGCATGTCCTGGGCTTCTGGATCCGTAACACAGTCGACCGTCCCCAAGAACTTGATGGCTTTCACCCGGTTCTTGGCGTCGAGTTGTTTGGCTTTGATCTTTGCCGCCAAGCCTTTCGGATCATCCAAGGGGGCCCCCGCGAACGGTTCGACCTGCAGGGGATCGGTGAACAGCTCCTTGGTCGCCTGGGAGAGGGGAAGACCGGTCAGCCAGTCGCCCAGACTCGGCTGCAAGACAGGCGGCTTGAACGGCGGCGCGGTGGCAGGCGCATCTTGCGAATACGCGCGCGAGATCGCCGAGAGCAGCAAACAACAAAAAATAAAGCTTGCCAACATCCGTGGCGTTCGAGAGACAATCAACCGTGCCGACATCTGAGCGTCCTCCGTGATGACCGCTGGAAAGAAGGCCACAATCGTTCCGAAGTCCGTAAGACGAAACGTGCTGCCTGATTGTCCACATCGACGGACCCAGTAACGACGGTTTAGCGGGTTTTTCCAAGTGTGTGGATTTGCAGACTTTCTTCCGGCGTAGGACGCATGACCCCTACAATCGCTACACTTGGCGGTGAATGATCCGGGGTTACGGAAACTGGTGCCGATCCGACAACTCGATAAAGTGTGGGGGCTGGCGCAAGGGGTTCGCCTCTGATTCGGTGGTCACAATGCGCTCAGGCTTCAATTGTCGGATGCCGCAGCAGCACCGTCAGCAGTTGCACACCCCACAACACGTGCACCGGATAATCGTTGCGGCCCTTGCCCCGGGCTTGCCGTAAGATACAATGGGCAACGGTGATTCCAAACGCTGGACATTGGAGTAGTTCGATGACGAGACGGTTTTCTACCATCGTGCTGCTGGGGTGGATGACTCTGGCTATTTGGACTGCCGGTCTGCCGGTGCGGGCGGCCGACGTCACCGCGGCGAAGGGCCCGCCCAACTTCATCTTGATCGTGTGCGACAACCTGGGCTACGGCGACATCGAACCGTTCGGATCGACCGTCAACCGCACACCGCATCTGAAGCGCATGGCCCGCGAAGGCATGAAGCTCACGCATTTCTGCGTCACCGCCGGCGTGTGTACGCCGTCGCGGGCGAGCATTGTGACCGGCTGCTACGCGCAGCGAGTCGGCATGCATTTCAACGAGCGCGACGGGCAGGTGCTGAGGCCCATTTCGCCTTACGGCCTGCACCCCGACGAGGTGACGATCGCCGAGGTGCTCAAGCCGCTCGGTTATCAGGCGGCCATCATCGGCAAGTGGCACCTGGGCGACCAGCCGCAGTTCCTTCCCACACGGCAGGGCTTCGACTTGTTTTTCGGCATCCCCTACAGCGACGACATGACCTACGAGAGGGGCCAACGCATCGGCAAGCGGCTCGATGGCTCGAAATGGCCGCCGCTGCCGTTGATGGAGAACGAAACCGTCATCGACGCCCCGGTCGACCGCGATCTGTTGACCAAACGGTACACCGAGAAGGCAATCGAGTTCATCGAACAGAACAAGGACCGCCCGTTCTTCCTGTACATCCCGCAGGCGATGCCGGGCAGCACGGGCGCACCGTTCAGCAGCCCGGCGTTCAAAGGCAAGAGCCACAACGGACCGTGGGGGGATTCCGTCGAAGAGCTGGACTGGTCCACCGGCGAACTGCTTGACAAGGTTGTGGCGCTGGGGATCGAGCGGCGCACGTTGGTGATCTGGACCTCGGACAACGGCGCGCCGATGGCCCGCGACATGAACAGTCCGTCCCGCGGAACAAACAGGCCGCTTGCCGGCCGTGGCTACACGACGGCCGAAGGCGCCTTCCGCGTGCCCACAATCGCCTGGTGGCCGGGCCGGGTTCCAGCCGGTGCGACCTGCGACGAGCTGGCGACGACGATGGACCTCCTGCCCACGTTCGCCCTCCTGGCCGGCGGCAAGCCGCCCTCAGATCGCATCATCGACGGACACGACGTCCGCCCGCTCCTGTTCGGTGAACCTGGCGCGAAGTCGCCGTATGAGGCGTTTTACTACTATTACACCGACCAGCTTCAGGCGGTGCGCAGCGGCCCGTGGAAGTTGTTTCTCCCGCTGGAGAGCTTCACCCGTCACCCGCATTTCAAACGCGGCCAAAAGGCGACGGCGCTGTTGTTCAACGTAGCCGAAGACATCGGTTCGACCAACAACGTCGCCGACGAGCATCCCGACGTGGTCCGCCGGCTGACGGCCCTGGCCGAAAAGGCCCGTGAGGACCTGGGCGACCGCAACCGCCGGGGCAAGAACCAACGTCCCCCCGGCCGCTGTGAAAACCCGAAACCGCAGGTCCTCCGTAAGTAGGGGATGCGTTTGATACGACAGAGGCTACACGCCCTGCACAACATCGGTTTGCAGGGCCGGATCGGCGGCGGGCACGTACGTTTCCTCGAGGCCCAACTCTCTGCGCACGATGTTCGAGCCTTGGGCAATTGCGCTGGCTTTCCAGAAGGCGATCTCCCGGTTGCATCCTTGGCGTCCGAAACCACAGTCGGTGGAAACGATCAGTCTCTCCGGGGGAATGTACTTCAGCGCCTTGCGGATCTCGGCCGCGACGTCCTCCGGCCGGTCTGCTTGTAACGTCCGATGACTGACCCCACCGATGGCGATCTTCTTTTTCAGTTCGTGTCTGAACGGCTCGAACAACTCGATGTCGCGGAAGTTCCGATCCTTGGTTTCGATGGTCCAGACGTCGCCCTTGCAATGTTCCAGATAGAGCTCGATCGAAGCGGCATAGCTGGTGTCTTCCATCACCCGCTGCATGTTCGGATTGCCCCAACAGGTGTGCAGCCAAACTTCCACGTCGTCCAGGCCCTCGAGTTCCCGGTTCAAGACCTCGACGGCGAACTTCACCGTCTCGTGGTCCTTACCGAGAGTGTTGGCCATGAAGTGGATCGTTGGCTCCTCGGTTTGAATGCACTTGCAGCCGGCGTCTCGCAGCGCGAGCAGTTCCTTGTTCATCGCCTCGGCCATGTCCCACATGACCTCTCTCTTGTCCTTGTACTTGTGCGTGTGAATGTCCAGGAATAAGCCCATCACCTGGGAGCAGACGGTGCCGAACTTGAACGGCTTGCGAGTCTTCGCCTGGCACATGCGATAGATCTTGGCGTAATCGAGCGGGCGGTGCTCGATTTTGTCGACCACACGCGGCCAGCGCCAGCCGGTGTAGATCTCGTTCAAGAGTGTGCCCGGCGGATACTTGAGGAATTCCGATCGCGTCTCGGCCGACTGCAGATGGTCGCCTTCCAGCCCGGTCCAGCGCTGAAGCGGATAATGGTGCCAGGACCGGCCGGCCACGTCTTCGTCGCAGAAGAAGTCGCCGTGGCTAACGATGTCCAGCCCGGCCCGTTCCTGTTCGCCGATGACCACGGCCAGGGCGTCTTGGAATTTCTCGCGGAAGCGAACATCCATCATGCACGTATCCAGCGAGCGGCCCCACATGCTGACGTCGAACCACCGAGGTCGCGGCCAGGAACCGGTGACTGTACTCGGCAGCATCAGATCGGCGGTCACGGTGAACATCGAGATCTCCTCTTTCTTAGAAAGGACGCGGTAATTCAGCAAAGCTGCAGAAGGTTTCGATGGCGG
>CAZGYE010000387.1:0-4368 GCA_964530165.1 uncultured Planctomycetaceae bacterium | reverse complement strand
AGTAACAGAGCTGCCCGCCCTCAAAGTTTGCAGACTTGATGGTGCGAATCGGTGCGTCGATTGTTCAGGCTGTGAGACGAGCACTCTACTGCGCCTGCCAAGGAGCAGTATAGAGAACGCTGACCGTGAGCATGAACAGATAGGGGCTCTCAAGAATGGCTGAAGAGGCCAAGCTCAACAAGTTGGAATACTTGAAGGAAGGCAGCAATCAGCTCCGAGGTACGATTGCCGACGAGTTGCGGTCCGATTCCGAGCATTTCACCGGCGATACGGCACAATTGCTGAAGCATCACGGTACGTATCAGCAGGACAATCGGGATCAACGGAAAGCGAAAAACCCGGACGGCTCGCCGAAAGGCAAGACCTACATTTGTATGATCCGAACCCGTGTTCCGGGCGGGAGAGTTACTGCCGAGCAGTTTCTGGCCGAGCTGGATCTGTGCGAGCGGTACGGCGACGGAACGCTGCGGATTACGTCTCGGCAGGGTCTTCAGTTGCACGGGGTTATCAAGCATGACCTGCAGGCAACCATTCGCGCCATCAACGAGACCATGCTGACGACACTCGCAGCGTGCGGCGACGTCGAGCGAAACGTCATGTGCTGCCCGGCGCCGTACAGAAACAATTCGGTGCGGACGCAGATGCAGGAGATGGCCGACCGCGTGTCCGAGCATCTCAGGCCGAAAACGACGGCGTATTTCGACATCTGGCTCGAAGATGAGACCGGCGAGAAAACTAACGTTGCCGAGTTCCGGCCGATCGAGGAACCAATTTACGGAAAGCGATACCTGCCGCGGAAGTTCAAGACCGCTTTTGCCCTGCCCGAAGACAACTGCGTCGACGTCTACACGCAGGACCTCGGCTTTTTAGCGGTTGTCGAGAATGACGAAATTCTCGGCTACAACGTGCTGGTCGGCGGCGGGATGGGCGTCTCTCCCAGTGCGAAAAAGACGTTCCCGGCCCTGGCCAAACGGATGAGTTTTGTGTCTTCCGAAGAGGTCCTTCAGGTGGCCGAGGCGGTGGTGAAAGTCCAGCGCGACTTCGGCAACCGTTCAGACCGCAAAGTGGCTCGCATGAAATACTTGATTGCCGACTGGGGTCTCGAGAAGTTCAAAGCCAAAGTAGAGGAGTATTACGGCCGCTCGTTGCCGGAACCCGACCCGGCCGATATCACCAACGTCGACGATCACCTCGGCTGGCATGAACAAGGAGACGGAAAGTGGTTTCTAGGCGTCAACGTCGAAAACGGCCGCGTCAAGGACGATGGCCCATTGCGGACGAAAACCGGGCTGCGGAAAATTCTGGAGACGTACCGCCTGCCCATGCGGCTGACCCCTTTGCAGTCGGTCATTTTGTGCGACGTCGATTCGGAGTCCCGGGACGACATCAACCGGCTACTCGCCGAGCACGGCATCAAGCAAGACCACGAACTGTCGCTGCTGCGCCGCTATTCGATGGCGTGTCCCGCTCTGCCGACCTGCGGGCTGGCGGTGACCGAATCGGAACGGGTGATGCCCCGCATTATCGACGCGATCGAAGCGGAAACGGCCAAGCAGGGGCTTTCCGGCGAAAGGATTTCGGTCCACATGACCGGTTGTCCAAACGGTTGCGCGCGACCCTACACACCCGACGTGGGGCTGGTGGGCAAGACGCTGGGCAAGTACACGGTGTTTCTGGGCGGGAACGTGCAGGGAACGCGGCTGGCGTTCATCTACAAGGACTTGGTGCCGCTGGAGGATATTGCCGCGACGCTTTCGCCCCTGTTCGCCTACTACAAAAAAGAGCAATACAGCGGCGAAACGTTCGGAGATTTCTGCCACCGCAAGGGGAAAAATGAGCTTGAAGCGGCAGGACGGACTTGACCAACCACCACTTCGCCGGTAGAGTGCATGTATCAGGAGCTTGCAGACGGCAAGCACGAGCGATGCAACCAATGAGCCTACTGAACCTGGAGCTTTTGCTGAGCCCCCTAACCAGGGGGAGGTCTTAGGTTCTATTTACGCTTGCCAAGCTTGATGTGAAAACCCTGAGACCTGAAAGCGGTCTCAGGGTTTTTTTGTTTCTTGCGAGACGACAAAACGTGGAGTTTCCAATGTCTACCGAGAGAATCACGATCTTCGACACCACTCTTCGCGACGGCGAACAATCACCGGGCTGCAGCATGAACACGGCCGAGAAGCTGGAAGTGGCCAAGGCGCTGGTCGAGCTGGGTGTCGACGTCATTGAAGCCGGGTTTCCGATCGCCTCGCCGGGCGATTTCGAGGCGGTGCAGAAGATCGCCCGCGAGTTCGGCGACCGCACCGTCATTTGCGGCCTGGCCCGCTGCAGAACCGAAGACGTCGATCGCGCCTGGGAGGCCCTCCGGGATGCCGAAAAGACGCGGATCCACGTCTTCCTGGCGACCAGCTCCGTCCATCGCGAGTTCAAGCTCAAGATGGACAAGAGCCAAATCATCCAAACGGCCGTCGACATGGTCCGCCGGGCGGTCGACTACTGCCCAAACGTCGAGTTCTCGCCCGAAGACGCCGCCCGCACCGAACTCGATTTTCTGTGCGAAGTGGTCGAAAAGACGATTGACGCCGGCGCCACGACGGTCAACATTCCCGACACGGTCGGCTATGCGATGCCCTCGCAGTTCCACAAGGTCATCGCGCATCTGAAGCAGAACGTGTCGAACATCGATCAGGCCGTCATTAGCTGCCACTGTCATAACGATCTCGGCTTGGCGGTGGCCAACAGTCTGGCGGCCGTTGAAGCGGGCGCCCGGCAGGTGGAATGCACGATCAACGGATTGGGCGAACGGGCCGGCAATGCGGCGCTGGAAGAGCTTGTGATGGCCGTCAAGACGCGGTCCGATTTTTACGGCTGCGACACGAACATCAACACCAAGAAGCTATATCCCACCAGCCATTTGGTCTCCAGCATCACCGGCATGCAGGTGCAGCGGAACAAAGCGATCGTCGGCCAGAACGCCTTTGCGCATGAGGCCGGCATCCATCAGCACGGCATCCTGCAAGAGCGAACAACCTACGAGATCATGAGACCCCAGGACGTCGGCTTTGTCGGCACCAACCTGGTGATGGGCAAGCACAGCGGGCGTCATGCATTTCGAGATCGTGTCAAGTCGCTGGGCTATGAACTGGACGACGAGATGTTCCAGAAGGTATTTGTCGACTTCATCGAGTTAGCCGACAGGAAAAAGGAAGTGTACGACGCCGACATTATCGCCCTGATCGAGAACCAGGCCGACGAGACGCCCGACCGGTGGAAGATCGTTAGCTGCCACGCCTCGGCCGGCACCGGGACCATCCCCACGGCGACCGTCGAGCTGCAGTGCGAAGACGAAAAACGCTACTGCGATGCGGCCATTGGCGGCGGTCCTATCGAGGCGGTCCTGCACGCCATGGAGCGCATCATCGGCATCTCGGCCACGCTGCAGGACCTGCAAATCCGCAGTGTCACGAAAGGCAAAGACGCGTTGGGAGAAGTGTACGTCGAGGTGTTAATCGACGACCGCCTCTACCGCGGAAAGGGGGTCAGCGTCGACATTATCGAAGGCAGCGCGCTGGCTTATTTGAACGCGCTGAACAAAGCCGAGGCGCAGCGCAGAGCACAGAAAACAGAGAAGCAGCCCAAAGCGGCACAAACCGGCTGAGGGGAAAGTTGATTATCCACTACAAATCCTCCGGACGCCGCGATTCCGGTGTATCGCTCTGTTCTGTCACTTTCGGCACAGCGAGTGTGTGTTGACTGCTGGGACGTTTTGGTTGGCGTCTGACAACACGACGGCCACTGCGCTGTTGTTGTTCGCGCAGGTCACGGCAAATCGCCTCAAGATCATAGCCGAACCGCCGCGCGTATTCGTCCCGGAAACGGCGAATCTCGGCAACTATCGGATCGTCATACATTGATCAACTCTTGCTTCGTCGGTGATATCGAGGATCGGCAAATCAGCCAATAAAACGAGACGCTCATTGGCGGCATCGCTGTCGCCAGCGGAGCACTCGGCGACAACAGCCTGCGAAACGAACAGATCGAACGATTCCCGGTGGTTGTCCCACCAATCCCGCGTCAGCCGCTGATTTCCAGCAGTGACCAGATCGGAACTCAAGCGCGACGCAAGAGAACCGAAGACCGACGTTTCAAGATACACCGCATCCATCAGGACTCAGTTCCTGTTTCATGAGAGAACGACGGCGTTGCCTGCTTGCGGAAGCGAAGTCGATGACCAGCACTGGCACAGCCAGTGGCACGCACTTTAGCTTCCGTTCTCGCCAGTGCCACCCGCCGGCCCTGCCGTCGATCCTCCAAGGGCCTAACCCAAGTTGATCAGTTGCAGGGCAGAATTATTTTTTTGGAAGTTTTTTT
>CAZGYE010000386.1:0-4377 GCA_964530165.1 uncultured Planctomycetaceae bacterium | reverse complement strand
GAATCGACGATCTCGACCCCCAGTCCTTTGACGGTCTTGGTGTAGGCGGGCACACGGGAAACGCTCGATGGAATGTCGGGGCTGCCCTGGGGATACGCGGCTACGACGCGGCAATTGGCGACGTCCGGCGCCGCATTGGGATCGTTCAGAATTTTGGTGAAATGGATGACGTGTGACGTATCGAGACCGATGATCCCGGCCCGAAGCGTCTTGGTCCTTGCCCCATCTTGTTTTCGAGCGGTGACCAGGGTAGCCTCCAGGGGTTTGTCGGCAATTGCCGCCTGCTCTTGTTTGGGTTTCTTGGCGATTGCCGGCTGGTTGAAACCGGGCAGCACCGAGCCGACGTCCCACAGGGCGACCGTCTTGTCGTAGCTGGCGGTGGCCAGCGTTTTCCCGTTCGGTGAGAGGCTGATCGCGGTCACTCTGGCCCTGTGTCCTTCAATGGTGGCCCATTCTTCGCCGGTCTGGCGGTCCCACAGCTTGACCTCGTTCTTGCCCTTGGCACGTCCGCCGCTGCCGCTGATGACGGTCTTGCCGTTTGGCGTAAAGACGACGCTGTTGGTCGGCCGGCTGTGCCCGCCGAAAAAGCCGAGCGCTTTCCCGCTAGCTACTTCGTAGACGTTGACCGTTTCGTCGACACTGGTGGAGACGAGAAACTTGCCGTCGGGAGAAAAGGCGACGTCGGTGGCGGCCCGTTTGTGTTCGGGCAGAGTGATCTTTTCCTTGCCGGTGGCCGTGTCCCAAATCTTCACCTCTCCGGGCCGGGTAACGCGGTTTTCATCACCGGCCGCCGTTGCCAAGAGCTTGCCGTCAGGAGAGAACGTTACCGCTTGCACGGGGTAAGAGTGACCGCGAATGAGCAGTCGCTGCTTGTTCTCAGCGAGGTCCCAAACGCGAACGGTTTCGTCTTCGCTGGACGAGGCCAGTTGCTTCCCGTCGCGGGAAAATGAAACACCCGTCACATAGCCGCGGTGCCCTGAGAACGTCGAGCGGACCTTTCCGGCGGCGACGTCCCACAGCGCGACGCTCTGGTAGCTGCCGACCGCCAACGTCCGGCCGTCCGGTGAGAACGCGACCGCTTTGGCATAGCCCGATTTGACTTTGAGCGCGTTCTTCAGTTTTTTCGTTTCGGTGTTCCAAAGCTTGACCGTCTCGTAGCTGCCGGCCGCCAGCGTGTTGCCGTCCGGTGAGTAGGCAAGGCTGGTCACCCAATCGCGGAAGCCGGTCCATTCGGCCAGTCGCTTGGCAACAGGTTTGTCGTCCTTCTTCTTGGTGATTTTGTGTCCGTCAATCTTTTTGAACCGCGGCGGCTCGGCGGCTCGCGGCGGAGTCGAAACTGCCGGGGCCAAAAGAATTCCAAGCGTCAACAGGGCCGGCAACGGGTTGCGAAACCGAAGCATGGAACGTTTCCTCTCTTCGTGGATGAACGGACGGCGGGGCGCTCGGTCTCGATTATCGCAGAAGCAGGCGTCGATGCAACGATCGTGCACGGTTTGAGTCGTCAGCGGCGTTGATATAATGCCGTGAAGGAGAACGTCACATGCCGCCAATTGCGGTGCAGAGACCACTGCGAATCGGAATCGCCGGGCTGGGGCGGATGGGGATGTATCACCTACAGCGTCTCAGCCTGCGGGAAGATTTTGAGACGATCGCGAGCTACGACGTCAACCCCTCGCGTGCCGAGTCGGCAGGTATTTTCGGGTGTGGTTTTCACGAAAGCTGGGCCGATTTTCTAGCACGTCCGGACATCGAGTTGGTATTGGTTGCGACTCCACCGGCGACGCACGCGGAGCTGGCCATCGAAGCGCTAGGCGCGGGGAAGCACGTGGTGGTCGAGAAACCACTGTGCCTCAGCGTTCCAGAGGCCGACGCCATGCAAGAGGCAGCCCGCAGGTCCGGGCGAATGTTGAGCGTCGTACAGAACCGCCGCTGGGACGATGATTTTCGCGCAGCGCTGGCAGCGGTGCGCTCGGGCGAGTTGGGACGGCTATTGGCGGCGAAGCTGATCGTGTGGAGCTACGGCTTCCCGAACGGCGGCCGGCCGCACCGGAAAACCGGCTGGCGCACCGATCCGCAGCGAGGCGGGGGAGTGCTCTTGGAATTCGGGGCCCACTACTTCGACCAGTTGCTTTTGCTCGCGGCGGGCGAACCGCAGCACGTCTTCGCACAGTTTCCCGCGCACGGTTCCGATGCCGGAAGCGAAGATGGTTTCTCGGCTTTTGTGAGTTTCCCCGACGGCATGACGGCACAGATCGAGGTGAACCTGGGCAGCATCGCCCCGTTGCGAACCGGCTGGACGCTCAGCGGGACCCGGGGCGGGTACGCAAAGTTCCGCCGTTATTCACAAACCGAACAGGGAGAGATCTTCGACGTCCCCTCTCCGCCGGTCTCGACCGATTGGGACCGGTTCTACGACACGCTGGCCCTTCATTTGCGCGAAAACGCATCGTTGCCGGTGACGACCCAGCAGGCCAGACGAGTTGTTGGACTCATCGAAGGGGCCAGACAGTCGGCACGAAGTGGACAGGTCGCCCGACTGCCGCGGCAGGTGTCCGAATGAGCTTCGTTTAGGCCGGTTGCTTGGCCTTGTTGGGAACGATCTGCTGATTGGCAGAAACCTGTTGGTCACCCGTTTGTTGTTGCTCGTGTTGCTGAATCCGCTGTTCGATCGTGGTTTTCTTGTCCACCAGAAGAGGAGCGACCTGAGCGATCACGCGCTGCATTTCCTGAACGATGCCCTTTTCGAGTTCTTCGGTCGAGATTTCTTCGCAGGCGTTGACGCACGCGTGGATGCGCCGGACGATGTCGCGGTTTTCTTGGGTGTCTTCACCGTGGATGTTCCCGTCGACGGAGACGACGAAATGTGGCCCGGACAAATGGTGGGAGTTGTCGCTCATACGGAAACCTTCTCCTGATGGTGCCATTCACTGCAACGGCGGCGTATTCCATTCATCGGCAATTGAGGGTGTTCCCGTTCAGCGCAACTCCCGTCAACGGTTGTTTTCGCGCCGCTACGGGTGCGGACAGGCGGAAAACACGAGCCGTAACGCTCTGCGTGGTTCTCTGAGGTTGCTCGCGTTTCTTCCACAAGCCGTCGCCGGCTGATTCAACGCAAGTTCCTTGGCAGAAGCGATTTCACGCTGACAGACGAATGTCGCACGGGAACGTCGTCAACCGAGCCATCGTTGTAGAAGTCATGGACGTCGCCTGCGGCAGGGAGGAAAACCCCTGGAATTGGGACCACACCGCTGGGAAATCGCCGGTTTACTCGAGTCCAGACAGTCGTTCAGCCGCCAAACGGGCCACGGCCAGCGCGCCGGCAACCTCGGACGTTTGGTCGTCGAATGTTGATGAAAGAGAGATCCTCTGTGCGGTTCGAAGCCGGGGAAGCTCGTGAACGACTTGCTCGGCCAGAAATGAGCCGCTTCCGGAAAGGAGCACGCTGCGACACTCGGCCTGCATACCACCGAGCACGCGATTCAGCGGCTCCCTGAGCTGCTTTGCGTGAACATCGGCCAGAAAACGGGCCATTGTCTCGGCGTCATCGGCCGTGAACTCGGTCCGATCGCAGCAGATCGCTCGCGCCAGCCGATCGTGGGCCGCGACTCGCGTGGCCGGCTTTCCGTTGGCCGTGCCGCAATCGTGTGGATCTTCCGCGATGCTGCCGAGCGTGAGATAAACGTCGAGCGTCGTCGCGAACAACTCGGCGGCGAGCGGACAACAACCGCTGCGAAACGGCACGGAATGGGCGATCGCGCACAACGGAGTTCGCCGGACTCCGGAGTAGACCAGTTCGCCCGACTGCAGCCGCTCGCGGTCGGTCAAGCCGCGCGGCACCGGGACGCCGGCCAGCAGAGGAACGATGTCGGTCGTGGTCGTGCCGACGTCGATCAGCACGGCCGCCGATTCCGCAACCATGCGTCCCACCCAGGTCGCCAGTGCGTGCCAATTGGCGGCGGCCACCAACAAAGGAATGTCCCGCGCCACCCGAGGCGTCACGAACTCGGCTCCCGTCTGCCAGACGAAAACCGGCGTCGAACCGGCAGACTCCTCGACCGCTTGTAGCACAAAGTCGACGCCTTCCGCTTTGGTTCGAAAGCAGTCGGCCAGCTCGGCCGTCATCGTGACGGCAATCGCGTCGATGTTCGCGAACCGGTTCAACAGATCCCTCAGCACGGCAGGCAGCTTGTCCGGCGCTTTCCAGATTTCAAAACTGCGTACGCTGGTCCGCCCGTCCGTATCCGCCGCCTTGATGTGGACGCCCCCGACGTCCAGCCCGACCACGTACATGAAGCGCATCTCCCTCGTAGGGCGGGCATCGCCCACCTCACACTTTATCCCGGCCTTGGTTTTCTAGGCGCCATCTGCCCTCGGCAC
>CAZGYE010000385.1:0-4426 GCA_964530165.1 uncultured Planctomycetaceae bacterium | reverse complement strand
CCCGCGCCTCGCTCAGGTCGAGCTGTTTGGTATGAAAGTTTCCTCGAAAAAAAGATCCTAGGCAACATTTTTGCGTCCACCCCGTTCGCGGTTGTATTTCTCGGAAATTCTCGTCACAAGATTCGCAGCCGGCTGGGTTTGGGCGTGGTCCTTTGCGGGTAATTAGCGGCGGCCGTTGGTGAGCGGATCAAGAGCTGTCGCGCGGTTCCGCCGTTTGGTTTCGCGAAGGGACGGGGCGCGCCGATCGCCAAAGGCAGGCTGGAAAGCCTGCCCCACACTCGGTCATGTTTCAGGCTGGCAAAGCCCATCCTACTTTCCTGAATGTCAACCGACTGATCCGGAACGTGGGCTTGCGAAGCGCTTTGGCCATGCCGATTTTGTCTTCTTGGCTCTCTCGTCTATTTTTCCCTCTCTGATTTCGTCTTTGCCCGCCGGTCGGGGGACGGCTTTCCCCGCCGGCGAACACGAACACCCGCCGTTTCCCATGCACGGTGGCCGGTACCGGCGAGGAGTAGCTGGCGGCCTTACGGAACATAGTCGGTCCCGGCCTCCGGGCGGGAACCGCCGTCGCGTTGTCCGATCGCCCGACGATCCGGGGTTCCGCCACAGCGCGACGTGGCGCGGTGTGGGCCGCGACGAGGATCGACTACGCCGCCACCCGCGCGGTCGCTCGCTCTGCGCTGGACGATGCCGATGAACTCGTCCGTCAGGCCGCGCTGCATTCGGTGAGCCTGTGGCGCGATCGCGCGGCGCTGCCGCAGTTGCTGGCGACGCTGAAGAACGCGTCGCCGCACAACCGTAGGGCTGCCGACGATAGACGGCGAAAAACGTCGTTGCCAAGGGCACATCGGCCGGGGTGCGGACGCACAGACCCACGAATCCGGGCACAACGAGCGACGGGTCCATGCTCAGCGGGTAGCCTGCCGAGAACACATCGCAATCCACCAGCTTCCGTTCCAGTTCCTGAGCGAACCAGCTGGTCGCGAAGATGTCCGAATCCATGAAACAGAAGACGGTGCCAGGGACGAAAATGACATTGAACGTCAGGTTCATCGGGGTGCTCCACACGTAACTTGAGTGCTCGGGGCGTTCTGCCCTGGTTGAGTTGCATCGTGTCTGAAGTTATCAGCGCGCGTTGCGGCTTTACGAATCGTCTGGGTCATTCTTGGCAATGGTGCCCGCGTTCAGAGTGCGGGGGGAGGCAGTCGCGAGCCGAACCGTTGCCGTCTCAAATCGAGTGGCGGCTTCTATACCGGTCGACCGAACGCATGTTAACCCGCATTTCTCCAATAGACCGCCAAAGTTCGGCAAAAACTGCCGAATTCGTGTTGACGTGACGGCCCACTTCTGCAAAATACGCCGCGATCAATTCACTCGCGAATACCCAGACCTCTTACGCACAAGTCTTTCGCGAGCTTTGATTCCCGTAACCCAGTAACTTCTGAGACCCCTGCCGTCCAACGTTTCGGTCACGAAGCCGTTGTGCGCGTCGACTCAGGCCTAGCCGACCCATCTCCGGCACTCGCAGACGAGGTTCAGAAATGAACGCCTCTGTTCTTCTCGTGGCCATCGCCTTTGCCACCGATCCGGCGCTCGACACGGAACCGCCGATTTACTCTCTCTCGCCGCATCTGGCGGCCGCCATCCGTGCACAAACTCCGACCTACGAGGAACTGCCGGAATCCACCCAACCGCCAACCCCGGCCTACACCGCTCCTGCCTGGCCGGGTCTGTTCGGGAGGACGCCGACGTACGATCCGTTTCTGGGGCAGCCGTCGACGGCTGCTCCCTCCACCGGTGCGCCTCGAGGTTATTCCTTCGGAGTGAACGGTCCGCAGCCGTACCGGTTCGGATGGACGTCGCGTTACGATGCTGCTGTGTTGCCAAAGGCTGAGACGCGCGGCAGGTCCGGTTTTGGCCAGATGGGAATCTTCGAGTTCAATGCCGAATGGGAACACACGACGCCGCAGTTTCTGGGTTGGTCCGGCTGGATCTTCTCATCCACACCTCAGTTCAATCTGAGAGCCTGGGACGGTCCTCCAACCGGCGGATCTGCGGGACTGCCCGGGAGCGTCTTTCGCTTTGGGTGGGATTTGGAGCTGGCCACTCCGGCTGCCGGCGCCTGGAGCGTGCAGCTTGGTTTCACGCCGGCCATCGCCAGCGATCTCCAGCGGAGCCTGTCGTCAAACGCCTGGAATTTCGATGGGCGGGGAATCCTGTTTTACCAGTACACACCCGACTTGATGTTTGCTTTCGGAGCGGCATTCTGGGACCGTGTGAACGATCGCGTAGTTCCTTACGCCGGCTTGGTCTGGACGCCCGACGACCGCTGGGAATACCGCCTCCTGTTTCCTCAGCCGCGGGTCAGTTACTTCCTCGGCAATATCGACGGCTTTGCCAAATGGATCTATGTCTCGGGCGAATATCACGTCGAGGCCTATGAAATCGAGATGCAACCGATCAGCACACGGGAGCAGATCGAGCTGGAAGACTGGCGGCTGATGCTCGGCTTACGCATGGAACAGAACGGCTTCACCGCCTTCATCGAAGCGGGCTGGGTCCTCGGCCGCAACGTCGATTTTCTTAATGGCACGCCGGACTTCGACATCGCGAGCGGCTTCCTCGGCCGCATCGGCCTAAGGTATTGACGATTGACAATTGACGATCGACGATTGAATACTGACAGTAGTTCCAAGTTTCGAATCTGGGTGGCTGGGTCAGAGCGAAAGCGATGGCCCAGAGCCACGAATTCCGGGCCTTCCCGTTGGTCAGACCCGGCCACCCCATCGTCAATCGTCAATCTCATGGATGATCCTGTTGCAATCATCTTAGCGGCCGGGAAAAGCACCCGCATGAAGTCGGCCGTCCCCAAAGTGCTGCACGATGTGTGCGGGCGCCCGATGATCGAGTACGTACTCGATGCCGCTCGGGATGCGGGGGCTCGGCGGATCGTCGTCGTCGTGGGATACAAAGCCGACCAGGTCCGCGACGCGCTGGCCGGACATCCCGACGTCGAGTTCGTGTTGCAGACCGAACAGCATGGCACCGGTCACGCGGTGATGATGTGCGAGGAGCCACTCAAGCGGCATGATGGCCCGGTCCTGGTTCTTGCCGGCGATACTCCCTTGTTACGTGGCGAGTCGCTCTCCGCGCTGTTGGAAGAACAGCGGGCGCACGACGCCGTTTGCGTGATCGGAACCGCCGAGACCGACGCCAACGAGGGGCTGGGGCGCATCGTTCGCGATGCGGAAGGTGAGTTTCTGCGGATCGTCGAGCAGCGGGACGCGACACCGCAAGAAGCCGCCATTCGAGAGATCAACACCGGCTGTTACGTCTTCGACGGCCGGTCGCTGCTGGAGGCGCTCGGGCGGATTCGTCCCGAGAACGAGCAGGGCGAATACTACCTCACCGATTGCCCGGCCGTCTTGAAAGCGGACGGCAAACGGGTGATTGCCAGCCGGTCGCTCGACATCGTCGAGGCAATGGGGGTGAACACACGCCTGCAACTGGCTGAAGTCCAGCGCACGATCGAGTTGTCCAAGGACGTGCGCAGATTCCCGACGACTCGGTGAGTGGACGGTTCGAAGTCGTCACCGGTGAGTAGTCACATCACCGCCCGCGGCAGAGGCTTTACCGGACCAACTTCCCCTCCCGGCGAGTGCGGGTGACGAAGTCGTCGAGTCGCGGTTCGGTGTTCCAGGACTTGCTGGCACGGCCGCGGTCGATGCGCACGGCGAGCTGCACTCCGCCGGTGGGTCGCCGCTGATCGTCGAAGAAACCGCCCTCGGCCAGGTCGATCAACAACAGATCGAGTTGCTGACGTGGAAAATCGAGCACCCAGGATTCATCGTCGGAGTCGAGGGCGCTCGATTGCGGCGGCGGTCCTTTCGGCGAAGTTCGAGACAGGTTGCGAAACAGACCGCCCAACCCGCCGACCATCTTCTCGCGCAAGGACGTTTTGGCCGGCCCGGTTGGTTCCGATGTCCGCGAGAGCTGTAGCGTAGCCCGCGCAAATTCGGCCCGGCCTTCCGGGTGCGGATACTCAATCCGCAGACACACCCTCGACCACGTTTCCAGCTCGAGCTTCTCCGCGGGGTGATCTGCAAGACTGGTTGACACCACGGTCCCGGACGAAGGCCATGCCGCTAACCTGCCGGGCGAATACGTGATGTCGACTCGCTTGTACTTTGGAGCCCCAGTTTCGGTCACCCGCACTTTGTGCGGCGCCGCGCAGCCCGCCGTCATCCAGAGCGCCGCCAGCACCAGCGGTGCGCCCATCGCGAGTCGGGGCGCCACCATGTCGCTACATGATGGGTCATTCGTCGTTGGACATTCTTTTGTCATTCGTGCTTCGTCATTCGTCTCTTCGAACTAGTGGTCTGTCAAAGCTGATTTGACAGGTGTCGTGGGGCAGGCTTTCCAGCCT
>CAZGYE010000384.1:0-4430 GCA_964530165.1 uncultured Planctomycetaceae bacterium | reverse complement strand
CAGTGACGGCCACATCGTCGCTGGTATCGGTGACGATCATCAACGCGCCGGTGGACGGAAAGAAGGCCGAGCCAATGCTTAACAGCGTGCGGTCTTCCAGGAGTTCCACCTGCGAGATACTAGCTTGCAAGAGTTTACCGGTTGACGACTTACGTCGGGAGACGGTCTTGGCCGCCTTTCTTCGTGGGTGCAACACCGACCTGATTGAACGCAGCCAAGGAGTGATCAACATCTCAAGATCCTCAAGTTCGGGTGTCAATTTGAGCAGACATGGAACTTCTTCTAAAACCACTTAGACTTCCCAGACTATTTATGTTCCCGACGTGATGCAAAAAGAAAACAGATCCATCCGAAAGGATTTCGCAGAACTTGTCCGGAAAGTGGAACGACCGGAACGACCGGCTCGACCGGCCCTGGTGAAAAACCGTGTCGCTTGCGGCACACCGGCGGGTGACGGATAATCCAACGTGAGAAATCGCTACATTCCGACTTGCGCTGTCTTCCCGTTTGGAGCAGTCATGACTGCGATTCGAAGTGGTGTGGTTGTGGGGAGTCTGCTTTGTATTTGTATGGTTTCCGCATTAACCGTGTCAGCCGACTCCTGGCCCGCGTGGCGCGGGGCGGCGGGCGACGGTGTCTCGCGGGAGACGGATCTGCCTGTCTCCTGGTCGATCGACAAGAACCTCGCTTGGATGACCGAGCTGCCGGGCCGGGGTAACTCGTCGCCGGCGGTCACCTCGGACCGCATTTATCTGACGACGCAAAACGACGACCATTCCTTGTGGGTGATTGCCGTCGATCGCCGCAGCGGCAAGATTGTCGGCGAAATCGAGGTCGGCAGCGGTCAGCTCAGGGCCACGGGGACGAAGAGCCTGTACGCACATCGGCACAATCCGGCCACACCGTCGCCGACAGCCGACGGCCGGCACGTATGGGCGTTTTTTGGCACCGGGCTGCTGGTCTGCCTCGACCGAAGCGGCACCGTCCAGTGGAAGCGGGACCTCGCCAAAGATTACGGCCAATACGACATTCGCTTCGGAATGGCCTCTTCACCGCGGCTATGGGGGGACCTGCTGTATGTGGCCTGCATGCACAAAGGGCCTTCCTACGTTGTCGCTCTGGAGAAGACCACCGGCAAAGAGGTGTGGAAGACCGCTCGCAAGCTGCCGGCCGAGCATGACGGTCCCGACGCGTATTCCACACCGGTGGTTCTACGAACGAAAGACCGCACCGAACTGCTCGTCGCCGGCTCGGATCACGTCAACGCCTACGACCTGCTCTCCGGCGAGCAGCTTTGGATCAGCAGCGGGCTGAAGATCGACAGCCATTTCGGACGGATTCTGGCGTCGCCGGCGGTCTCGGAAGACGTCGTGGTCGCCAGTTCGGGGAACCCGCCTCCAGGCGGGTTCGGCCGCATGATTGCCCTGCGGACCGGCGGTTCGGGCGATATCACGAACACGCACCACTTGTGGACTTACAAGCCTTACACTCCCGACGCTCCGACACCGGTCTGCTATGAAGGCCGCCTGTACGCCGTGCGCGACGACGGCATCGGTTCGTGCCTCGATCTCAAGACCGGCAAAGTGTACTGGCGAAAGCGCCTCGGCAAGGGACCGTATCGCCCGTCGGTTGTGGCCGGCGACAAGAAGGTCTACTTTTTGAACCGGGACGGCACGTGCACGGTCATCGAGTCCGGATCGGCCGGGAAGGTGCTGGCCGAGAACAAATTGCCCGGCACCTTTTTCGCCACGCCGGCGATCAGCGACGGCTCGATCTATCTGCGGGGTCACCACCGGCTGTACGCGATCGGTGGACGAAACGCTTCGACAGACCCGCGAAACACCGAGCAATGAGTCGCTCACGCATCCGTTTCACAAGTAGTGATCGGATTGCATGGTGTCGTTTAGCCGCCCCGCTTGCGGAGCGTGTGGCAGTTACGGGACACGGCGGGCAAGCCCGCCGGCTAAATGGGCTTCAAATCCCGGCAGAGAAATGTGAAATGGACCGTTTGGTCTTGCGGGCCGTCAGTCCAGATGGACCACTTCTCCGGTCTCGGCCGACCGTTCGGCGGCCAGACAGGCTTCGACGGCCGCCATCGACTCGGCGGGCGTAATGATTTCCGGTTGACGGCCCTGCCCGACGCACTCGGCAAAGTAAGCCAATTCGTCGCGGAGCGCCCCGCGGCAGGCTCCGTGCAAATCGGGCCAGTAGGTGGTGTCGGGCGACCGCCAGCCGTCGCGGTCGCAGACGGAAAAGTTGGGATGCGTCTCCTGGACGTGAATCGAGCCTTCGGTGCCGATGATCTCCATCCGCTCGTCGATCTGAAAGGGCGTTGTGTCCGGCAGACACCAGACGTCTTCCAGCACGCCGATGGCGCCGCTGTCGAAGCGGTACATCGTCCAGCCGAGATCGGGGTGCTTCAACCCGCGGACGTCGAGGGTGTTCGCGTAGGCGCTGGTGACCTTTTCGCCGGTGTACCACAGCATGAGATCGGTGTCGTGTACACCGTCGCCGATGATGGGGCCGATCTTGTTCAGCACCTCGGTCGTGACCCGCGCCGGGATGTTCCGCCGGGCGTAGAGCGAAATGATCTTGCCGATCTTGCCGGCGGCGATTTCCTGTTTGGCGGCCGCGTATCGCGGATTGAAGCGGCAGATGTGCCCGACCATGAACGCTCCTTGGGCCGTCTCCGCGGCCGCGACGATCGCCCGGCAATCGTCCATGGTGGAGGCCATCGGCTTTTCCAGAAAGACGTGCTTGCCCGCCCCCAGCGCCGCCAACGTCGGAGCGGCGTGCTGATCCCACATCGTCACCACGCTGACGGCATCGATGTCCTTGTTGGCCAGCAGGCGGTGATAGTCGGTGTAGGTTCCCTCGACGTTGAACCGCCGGGCCACCTCTTTCAGCCGAGACTCCCTCCGCGTGCACAGCGCGTGCAGCCGAACGTTGGGAATCGCCGAGAGCGCTTCGCAATGCTTCTCGCCGAACCAACCCAGACCAATGACAGCGAAGTTCACTTTGCTCATGCTGAATCCTTTAGTGACCAGAGTGCCTGACGGAGCACGGCTGCGGGCCGGTCTTTCATGCGTTCGTACCAGACGCTCAGCAGCCGTCCGTCGTCGAGTTCGACGGTGGATGGGTATCCAAGATCGCCGCTGGCGCCGTCTCCGGAAACAATCATCGGCTCCGACCAGGTGCGGCCATGGTCGCTGCTGATGCGGGCCTGATTGCCATACGGCTTGCGGCGGTGTCCGTAAGTCATCAGCAGCCGGTCGTCTTTCAGCCGCAGCAGATGAGACGGCAGGCCCCACACGCCGATCGAGTGCGGGACCGACCACGTCTTCCCCCCGTCGGACGATTCGCTCTCGAGCGTCTCGCCGGCGTTCTGCTTGTTGTGGTTGCGGATCTGCACGACGATGCGGCCGTCGCCAGTATCGACGGCGTGCAGCTCGTGGTAGTTCTGGTGGCTATCTCCATCGCGAGTGGGAATCGTCGCCAGCCAGCGCCAGGTCTGCCCGTCGTCGGACGATTCGCAAACGCCGATGCGATGCTCGCCCCGCCACAGCTCTTTTCCGGCGTAAAGCAGCCGTCCGTCGGCGAGTTGAATCGGCCCATGCGGACTGTTGACCCGGCAATCGTACCGGGCCGAGAAGGTCACGCCGCCATCGGTCGAGCGAATCATCCACACGCCGAGCTCTTTGTTCCGCTGCTCGGCGCTGATGCGGTCTCGGGCGGCCAGCCAACGGGACAGCTTCTCCTTCGGCCAGGCCCCGGGATCGCCGGCTTTCTTGGACTCGGCCTGAGTGAGCGTCTGCTCGAATGCCAGCGACGTGAACGTCGTGACCAGAATCGAGCCGCGGTCGGTTTCCAGAACACCCGAATCGCGGTCGTCGATGGGGCTGTCCAGCAGTACCCGCGGCCAGGACCAGGTGCGGCCGTCGTCGTCGGAACGCATCATCTCGACTCGGCCGAACGGACACACGTGCGCCTCGCGCCCGCCGGAGCAAACCACCAGCAACTGTCCATTTCGACGCCGGCAAAGCGTGGGCCATCCGTTGTAGAGATGCGGCTGCTGGCTGATGAGGGCCGTCGATTCGATCTCCGCACGCGGCGCGGCGCCAGCGCGGCGCCCGCCGCCCAAGACCGCCCAAGAAGCCGCCGCCGCCCCGGTGCTGCGGAGCATCTGACGCCGAGAGATGCTTGCTGACATGGTTGTCTCCTTCGTTCTGGGTCCATCCAAAATACCCATCGGCCTTCGTCAACTCAATAGAACGGCGGGGCCCGCATGAGAGTGATGCTGCGTCGCGGACCCACGCATTGCCATGCGTGGGCTTGCGCATCTGAAAAGTATCAGCCATAGGCTTGCAAGGAAGCTCTTGGCGCGGCATTGTAGGCACGTTGTCATGCCTGCTGTCGCCGATGGAGCCGGC
>CAZGYE010000383.1:0-4439 GCA_964530165.1 uncultured Planctomycetaceae bacterium | reverse complement strand
CACGTCGCGCAGCAACGGCGACGTGGCGTTTTCGCCGCTGGCGCGGAACAGCACACCGGTTTTGCCGTCGTGGTGCACGTAGCCGGCAACAGGACCTTTCACCCGCGTGATGCGCGCCAAAACGATTTTTTCGCGAATCTTATTGACGACCTCTTCATACAGCTCCTTCAGCGAGGTCTCTTCCAGGTCGGGGGCCGGCTGCGCCAGCAGGTCCTCCGGGGTTTCGGCGCCGGGGCCATGGAGCAACTGTTTGGCCAGTTGCTGTCCCAAACGGACGAACTCGTCATTCTTGGCGACCGGGGCCGACTCGCATTGCAGCTCAACCAGGACCCCCTCGCTGCCGTCGTCTCGAATCTCAATAAAGAAGCGTCCTTCCGAGGTCGGGTTGTCGGCCCGTTTGAGGAGCAGTTTGCCCGCATCCCTCTTGAGGATCTCGATGGCCTGCTCTTGATCGCCGTCGGCTTCCTGCAGTGCCTTTTTGCATTTCATCATCGGTAAATCGGTCAGGTCTCGCAATGCCTTGACCGATTGAGCTGTGATTTCAGCCATCGCTTTGTCTCTTTCAATACTTCTGAATTCTGCGCTCGATACGCCGCAATCGGCAATCCACAATCCGCAAAGCTACAGACTCGGGACCGGCCTCGGTTCGTCCGGGCTTACCACCGGCGACTCTTCCGGCAGGTGCGCTTTCCCGGCCGCGATCGCATCGGAGAGGTGTCCGAGCAGCAGCCGGATCGACCGGATGCTGTCGTCGTTTCCGGGAATCGGTAAGTCGACCACGTCGGGATCGGAATCGGTGTCGATCAGGGCAACGATCTTGATCCCCAGAATCCGCGCCTCTCGGACGCAGTTGTGTTCCTTTTTTGGGTCGACCACAACGACGGCTTCCGGCAGACGATTCATGTCACGGATGCCGTTCAGGTTGCGGAATATCTTACGCGTCTCGCGCATCAGCGTCGATTGCATCTTCTTGGAATAGCTCGCCAATTCACCGCTGGTTTCCATGGCTTCCAGCTCTTCCAATCGATGCAGGCGGCTGCGGACCGTACGGAAGTTTGTCAACGTCCCGCCCAGCCAACGCTCGGTGCAATAGGGCATGCCGCACGTTGTCGCGACTTCGATGACCGGCTCGGCCGCTTGCCGCTTCGTCCCGCAGAACAGAATCAAACTTCCCTGGGCCGCGACACGCTGCAGATACCGCCGAGCCCGCAAGAGGCCGCGGATCGTTTCTTTGATGTCGATGATGTGAATGAGGTTCCGGCGGCCATAGATGTAAGGCCGCATCTTGGGGTTCCACCGGCTGGTCTTGTGACCAAAGTGAACTCCGGCATCCAGAATTTCCTTGACGACGATTTCTGCCACTGGGGCGACCTCCTCACAAAACTTTTTTTCCGCCAACAAGATGCGACAGCAATCTCCCTTGACGAGCAACGCCGATGTACCCCAGGACGCGCTTTCGAGAGACGGTCGCCATCACTTCGACTTGTGGATAGTATCGGCTGTCCGAATCGGCGTCAAACCCAGCGGCCTGGCAATATCCAGAAATGACGGCTGCTGTTGAGTGTGGGGCAGGCTTTCCAGCCTGCCATTGGCTCCCGGCAGGCTGGAAAGCCTGCCCCACACTCGGTCAATTCTCCGCAGACGTGCTGAGTTTGATCGCCCTTTGCTGGCCGTCAGCGGCGACTTCGACCGGGATGCGCCAACTGGCCGTCTTCAGCTTGCACAGACCGCCCACGCCGTCGCGACAGAAGGCGTAAGTTACGGCTAATTCGAGCGTGGCTTTGCCGGTCTTTTTCACCAGCGGGACGGTCACCGTCGCCGTCGCGCCTTCGGCTTTGGCTCGCTGGCGAGCGTGGAGCCTTTTGGCCGCAATCAACTTCTGCCCGTCGTCGGCTTTGAGCCTGTACGTGACGGCGGCCAGCTTGTTCAGCTTGTATCCTTCGGGCAAATTCAAAGCGATCTCGAACCGCAGCGACTCCGCCGAAGCCACCGTTTGCGGTTTGACGTCGGTGATCGTCTTGGTGGGTGCGAAGTCGTCGTCATCCGTATTCGCTGGTTTCGGCGGTTCCAATCCGTCGAGGGTCAATACGGAAAGTTTGCCCGTTTTCAGGTCTGCCACGGCAATGCGGTGGTTGTTCGTATCGGCGATATAGAGTTTGCCGCCGGCCAGCGACAAGCCGCCCGGTTCCGACAGACGTGGAGGATCGAGACGATCACCCGCCTTGCCGTCGCCGAGCCAGGTCTTGGCTTCCTTCTTGGCGAGATCGACCTTTTTGATCTTGTGATTGTAGCTGTCGGCGACGTAGAGCAGTCCGTCTCGGTACACGACGCCCAGCGGATGCTGCAGCCGCACGTCGCCGCCGACACCGTCGACGTCGCCGAATTCGAACAGGGCGCGTCCGTGTGGTAAATCGGATGTGCCAACCACGGTGGTCACTCTGCCCCCACGATCAAGCGGAATCTTGCGGACGGCCGAGCCTTCGCTGTCAACGACGTACAGGAACTTCCCATCGGTGGTCACGCCCGATGGCTGCGCCAACGCCGCTTCCGTCAACGAACCATTCGTAATGTCTTCCAGGCCGGAACCGGCGTAAACACCGATGGCGTCGGAGCCGAGTTTGTGAGACCACATCTGATGCGGCCCGGCCATCGCGATGTACAGTCTGCCGTCGACGTGCGCCAACGCCCAAGGGCTGTTCAGCGCCGTTTGCTGCAATTTCCCTTTGGAAACGCGTCGACGCGCTTGCTCGCCGGTTCCCGCCAGAGTCGAGACGGTCTTTCTTTTCAGGTCGACGGTGCGGATTAGATGATTCTCGGTATCGGCCACGTAGAGGGTCTCGCCCACGAGCGTCATGCCTTGCGGATGATCGAACAGGGCCGTGTCGTAGGAACCGTTTCTGGCGCCGATGGCGCCGTTGCCGATGACATCGAGCAACCGCCCGTCGAGCGTGCTGACGACAATGCGGTTGTGATTGCTGTCGGAGATGAACAGCCGATTGTTCTTCTCGTCGGCGAGCACCTTGCCTGGGAACTTCAACGGCGTCGGCTTCGCCGCCGTGCGTTCCAAATCGAAGCGGAGGGGAGTCCGATCGAGCGTTCCCTTGGCTTTGTGGTAGGCGACCAGTTTGCCGATCACGCCGTCGAGCAGCTCGCGATGCCCTTCGCTGGAAATCGAACCGACATATCGGCCTTCGGGATCAACCAACGCCTGTGTCGGCCAGGCGCGCACACCGAACTTGCGCCAGATGATCATCTTCGAATCGTTGACGACCGGATGCTCAATCTCGTAGCGCAGAATGGCCTGCCGAATGTTGTCGGAATCCTTCTCGTTCTCGAACTTGGCCGAATGCACGCCGATGACGACCAGCTCGTTCGCGTATTTCTTTTCCAGAAACTTGAGGTCCGGCAGGATGTGCATGCAGTTGATGCAGCAGTAGGTCCAGAAGTCGAACAGGACGATCTTTCCGCGCACGTCCTTCATGCTGATCGGGCCCGAGACGTTCAACCAGCCGGTCCCACCGTCCAAAATGCCCTCGGGCACTTGGGGACGGTTCGGGAAGGGGTTTTCCACGGGCGCCTGACGCACTTCAGTTCTCTGGGAATTTTTCACATCAGCATCATTCCCGCCCAGCATGACGGCGAGGGCGGTCATCGCCAGCAACGCCGACAACCACACGGCAAGCTGCCGGGCGCGAGGTTTCGAATGGTTTCGTGTCATTCGTGCATTTCGTGATTGTTTCAGGTCCGGCTGGTTGAATGACCGCGTGCGATGACATCGTAGCACACCGCAACGCCCGTGCAAACGAAATCTGATTTGCGCCCCGGAAGCACCACAATAGGCCGGCGGGATCGCCGCGTTCGCCCCGGCTCCCGAGCTGGGCGGGATCTTGCATGAATCAACGAAATGCGTTGACGTCAAACTGTTTAGCCGCCGGACTTGCCCGGCGACCGGCCCGCAAGCGGGCCGGCTAAATCGCGTCTTCATGCAAAAGCCTGCGGTGCTCGAGGAGCAGGATTTCGCCGCTCCCGGCTACATGTACGGCGAAACGTTGCTGACAAAGTCCTGGATGACCGCTTCCATCGGGCGGAACTCCATTCCCGTCGCCTCAACAAACTTGCGATTGTCCAGCCATGACTTGAGCGGCCTCTCGTCAAGGAAATCAAAATCGCCGACGTCTTTCTCGACCACCTCGACGTCGTTTTCGACCCGAAGGCTCTTGACGAATTGCCTGGCGAGCCCAGAACGAGACCACGGAGCGTTGGCCACATGAAAGATGCCCGAAACATCGTGCCGCAACAGCAAGAGTATGCCTTTGGCAACGTCCGCGCTGGCGGTTGGCGAGAAACGTTGACCTTTGATGCACAACAGCTTCTTGTTCGCACGGATCTGATTGAGCCAATCGGTAAAGAGGTTCTGGGGATGCTCGTACTCTGCGCAG
>CAZGYE010000382.1:0-4440 GCA_964530165.1 uncultured Planctomycetaceae bacterium | reverse complement strand
GGGACGTCAGCCCCCTGATTTGCAGCTTTGAGTGTCTGCGGTTTCATCAGGGGGCTGACGCCCCCCGCTCGCCAAGCTGGCCGGTGGCTCTCATTCCTTTCTGAGATCAAAGTCCATTGTGTTCTCGCCCGGTTTGATCTCTGCAGTCAGCCCGGTGCGCTTGGGGTCCGCATACTTCGCCGGAAGCTTGCTGTTGGAGATGGTGACACGATAGCGTCCCGGGACCAAACCGCCTGCGCCCGCTGATCGCACGACGTAACGTCCCTCCGCGCTGGTCTTTCCACGGCCCATGAAACCGTTCTCGCCGCGAAAGGTGATCGTCGCGCCGGCCAACGGTTTTCCGTTCACGGTCACTTTGCCGGTTGTTTTCGACCGCAGGATGCGTTTCACGACGTATGTGCGCGGTTTCGGCTGATTGACGGTGAAGATTTTGTCTTCCAGTGCTTTGGCCGCTTGTTCGTGCTCGGCGATTCGTTCTTCCATGCCTTCCAGCTTCTTTTGCCGGGCCTCGAACTGCTTCTTGAGCGCCTCATTCTCCGGCGCCCCTTTCAGTTGAGCTCTCAGCCGCGAGAACGACTGGAATTGCAGCCACTCGCCGCGCAGCGCGTGGACCGGGCCGGCGTTTCGCTGCTTGTTCAGCTCGGCGACTTCCAGGGCCTGGCTGTGTTGCGGCGTTTTGGTGTTTTCCTCCAACTCGACGTGCCGATCCAGCGCCTCGCGGAGATAAACGCCGACCAGTTGGCCGTCGATGCTGACCGTGTACCTGCCGGCCGGCAGGCCGTGCACTTCCAGCGCCTCGCGGCTCATGCGGTGTCCCAGCTTGAGCAGCTTCGCCCCCAATTGGGCCTCTTCCGGGACGACGAACGGCAGACTGTCAGCCAGCCAGGTGAACGAGACGCCGTCGCCGGTCGACTTCAAGGCGGAGATTTTTCCGCCCGTGGCACGCCCCTGCACCTTGCCGTCCGCGGCGAGCACGATGCGGATGTTCGAGACGAACCGTTGAAAGCCAAGGTCGCTCAACATGGCATAGGCCATCACCAATTGACCGGATGGATCGGGATGGACGGCGCCGGGGATCAGCGTGAACTTCGGATCGGTCTTGCGCTGCCCGAGCGTGAGGTTGTTCAGGAGGCTGTACATGTCGACGAAGCCGTCGCCCGACTCAACCGCCACTTCCCGCAACCAAGCGCCGAAATAGGCGAGCACCGAATTGTACAGTTCCACCCCTTCCGGCGATCGTTTTCTGGACGTCATGCGGGCCGCCCGCGCGTCGTACATGGTGGGCGTCATCAAGATGGGCGTCGCCCCGATCGTTCGCAGCCGGGCGAGCAGCTCGGTCATGTCTTTTCGGTAGGTTTGAAAGGTTTCTTCAGAGTACGGCTGGTACAGGCCGTCGTTCATGCCCAATAACAGCGTCACGTATTTCGGCTTGTAGGCGGCCACGTCGCGGTCGAACCGTTCCAGGGCGTCCCACGCCTTCGCACCGCCGACGCCGGCATTGTGGAACTTCAGCCGCATCTTCGGAAAGCGGGTGTAGAAGTAATCCTCTACATATTGCGTGTACAGACACTGGTGTGTGATACTGTCGCCGAGAAAGACAATACAATCACCCGGCTTCAACTCCGGCGTACCCAGCGGGGTCTTGTAATCGGCGGCCGGTAGAGCGGCGGACACTACGGCCACGGTCAGGGCAATCAGCCCGACGAGAAAGTGTTTGCGGCGGTTCATGGATGCGTGCTCCTGTAGAATCGGTAATTGTTGTTCGTCAGAGTTGTTGTTTGTATCACGTAATCGGCTGAACTTCCAGACGCCGGACGTGTCCTCTTGTGAGATCTTGGCCTGAAACGATTGTTTCACGCTGCGGCGGTCAGGTTCGGGGTCAATTGCGGGAACGCGGCCGCGTCGACTAGAATGCGGCGTCGCTCAGCCGTTCGTAGTGACCGCATTCATGCGGTCGCCGATCGTTTGGACCCGATGAATCGGGTCACTACGAATCTCGGACGCAGAGCCGATGAGAGATTGTTTCTCGTTTGACGGAGTCGATATGACCGGGCGGCGAATTCTGGTGACGGCGGCCCTGCCGTACGCCAACGGACACATTCACATCGGCCATCTGGTCGAGTACATCCAGACGGACATCTGGGTCCGTTTTCAGAAGTTGCGGGGCCACGAGTGCATTTACATTTGTGCCGACGACACACACGGCACAGCCATCATGATTCGCGCCTGGCAGGAAGGACGCCGCGAAGAAGAGCTGATTGCCGACATGCAACAGGCCCACATCCGCGACTTTGTCGGCTTCGACGTCGAGTTCGACAACTACGGCAGCACTAACAGCCCCGAGAACCGCGCGCTGTGCGCAGAGTTCTGGTCGGCGGTGAAAGACGCAGGTTTGGTCGTCGAGAAGGACGTGCAACAACTTTACGATCCTGAGGCGGAAACCTTTCTGGCCGATCGGTTTGTCCGGGGAAAGTGCCCCGTCTGCCGAGCGGAAGATCAGTACGGCGACCATTGCGACAAGTGTTTGGCGACCTATGTGCCGACCGACTTGGTCGACCCGAAGAGCACTCTCTCCGGCGCCACGCCGGAGCTGCGCACCTCGCCGCATAAGTTCATCCAACTGGAGGAGCTGCACGGCTTCCTCGATCAATGGACGCAAAGCGGCGAGCATTTGCAGGTGGAAGTGGCCAATTATCTGAAGGGCCATTTTCTGGGCGAGCAAGGCAACCAGAATAATCCCCCCAAAGTGCTCAGGGATTGGGACGTCACGCGTCCGCCCAAGTACTTCGGTTTCGAAATCCCGGATTTTCCCGGCAACTACTGGTACGTGTGGTTCGACGCGCCGATCGGCTACATGGCCTCCACGCGGCAGTGGTGCGATCGGCACGGCCAGGATTTCGACCACTGGTGGCGGAATCCGCAGACCGAAGTGCATCATTTCATCGGCAAGGACATCACGTATTTCCACACGCTGTTTTGGCCCGGCATGCTCAAGACCGCGGACTTCAACCTGCCGGCCAAGGTGCACATTCACGGCTTTCTGACCGTCGGCGGTGAGAAAATGTCGAAGTCGAAGGGCACATTTGTCATGGCCTCGACATACCTCAAACACCTTGCCCCCGCCTCTCTGCGGTATTATTACGCGTCGAAGCTCGGGCCGCGGCTGGACGATCTCGATTTGAATCTCGACGAGTTCGTCGCCAAGGTGAATGCCGATCTGGTGGGCAAGGTGGTCAATCTCGCCAGCCGCACTGCGCGGTTCATCGAGAATGGCAGGCTGGCCGAGACATATCCTGGCGACGGTGGATTGTTCGAGCACGCGGCTAAGAAAGGCGAGACCATCGCAGACGCCTATGAACGCTGCGATTACAACTCGGCCATGCGTGAGATCATGGTTTTGGCCGACCGGGCCAACAAATACGTTGAAGAAAAAGAGCCCTGGAACCTGCGAAAGGATCCCGAGAAGCAAACCGAGCTGCAGAACGTCTGCACGATCGCCCTGAACCTGTTCCGGCAAATTGCAGTCTACCTGACACCGGTGTTGCCGCGATTGGCCGAGCAGACCGGTCAATTGTTGAACCAACCGATCGCGAACTGGGACGAGACGCGCCGGCCGCTGCTGGGCACGGCCCTCAGCAAGTTCCAGCACATGATGAAACGAATCGAAGAGAAGCAGGTGCAAGCCATGATCGAAGACTCAAGAGCGGAAAATCTCTCAACCCTCAACCCTCAACCCTCAACTCCCTTCGACGACGGTCCCGAATCGCTGGAGAAAGACCCGTTGACCGGAGAGGAATGCACGTTCGACGATTTTCTGAAGGTCGACATGCGGGTGGCCCGCGTCATCGAGGCCGAGGACGTGAAAGACTCGAACAAACTGCTCCGGCTCACGCTCAGTTTGGGCGGCAACGAACGCCGCAACGTGTTGGCCGGCATCAAGGGAGTCTACGAGCCGGAAGACTTGCTCGGCCGGTTGGTCGTCTGCTGCGCCAATCTGGCGCCGCGCAAAATGCGGTTCGGCACCAGCGAGGGGATGGTCTTGGCCTCAGGGCTTGGCGGGAGGGACATCTACATCCTCAGCCCCGACGAAGGCGCCCAACCCGGCATGCGCGTGCATTGAGTCACTTGGGCGTGGGCCGCTTGAAGAAGCAAATCTGGCGTCCGCGGCTGTCCGGAACCACGCTGACCAGCTCCCACTTGTCGCCCCCGAGGTTCTTCAAGTCGGACCCGTAGTAGTACCCCTCTTCGCCGGGAGAGATGTACGACGTTCGGTATTCCCACTTTTGTGGCACGATATTTTGCATCACCCAGGATGTGCCGGCTTGGATAATGGTGAAGGCGAAAATCAGGATCACAAAGTGGGTCTTCGTCATGAGGAAAGCCTTTTGGTTCTCGTGGGGGAGAACGGCCGCGACGGAGTGTCGTGGGGCAGGCTTTCCA
>CAZGYE010000381.1:0-4440 GCA_964530165.1 uncultured Planctomycetaceae bacterium | reverse complement strand
TCCATCCGAAGACCGGCGACCGGTACGTGCTTTGTCAGGCGTCCGGCACCGTGCTCGTGTTGGCCGCCGCCGATGACGCCGTCAAAGCAGAAATCGAGGTCGGTGCCGGCCCGTGGTCGCTGGCTTGGCACCCCGACCGCCGACGCGCCTACGTCACGTGCCGCGCCGCGGATACCGTCGTCGAAATCGACACCACGACGCTGCGCGCGTCGAGGCGGTTTTCCGTCCGCGGCTCGCCGACCGCCGTGCAGGTTTCAAAGGACGGGAAACTGCTGTTTGTGGGCGTGGCTCTGCTGGACGCGGTCGCGGTGTTGGAACTGGCCGACGGCAAGGAAAAACGACGCATCGTGGCCGGCAATGGGCCCCAATTCTTCGCCGGTTCGAAAGACGGCCGTTTGCTTTTCGCCAGCAATTTGCTCTCGAACCCGGTCGATTTTCAGAAACCTCCGGTCACCGAGATCACCGTCATCGACGGGATCCAAGGACGGGCGATGCGGCGAATACTGCTAGAGGGCGCCAACGTCGCTCGACAGATTGCGCTCTCTCCAGATGGTTCGCTGGGCGTCGTCGCGATCTCGCGGCCGAAGAACCTCCTGCCGATGACGCAGGTGGCCCAGGGCGGGGTCGTGACGTACGGACTGGCCGTTTTCTCGCCGACGTCGGAGCGACCACCCGTCGAGTTGCTGACTGACCAGCCTCATCAGTTCTATGCCGATCTGTTCGGAGTGGCCTTCACCCCGGATAGTCGTTTGCTTTACGTCACTGCCAGCGGCGCCGACCGACTGATTGTCATTGACACCAATCGTTTAAAACTTCTTCTCGAGGATGTGTACGCCGGCAAGTGGCCTCATGCGGGAAATCATCTGGGATTGAGCCGACAATTCGTGATCGGACGGATTCCCACGGGCAGCCAACCCATGGGGCTGGCTTCGACGCCGGACGGAAGCCGGGTGTACGTGGTCAATCGCATGAGCGACTCGGTGGCCGTTCTCGACGTCGCCACGCAGACGATCAGTCGCACCATCGCCCTTTCCGAGCCGATGAAAGAAACCAGATTGCGACGAGGCGAGCGTCTTTTTCACAACGCCGCCTTTTCGTTTCAAGGCCAAGTGAGCTGCGCTTCGTGCCATCCGGACGGCGGCTTCGATGCGCTCCCTTACGATCTTCAACCGGACGGTCTGGGAAGAAACTTGGTCGACAACCGGTCGTTGCTCGGTGTGGCGGGAACAGCGCCGTTCAAGTGGGTCGGCAGCAATCCCGACCTGACGACACAGTGCGGCGCCCGCGCGGCGAAATGGATTTTCCGCACTCAAGGCTACCGCCCCAGCGACCTGGTGGCCTTGGCCAGTTACATCCGAAAACTGAAACCGGCACAAAACCCCTATCGCAATTCCGACGGCCCGCCCACCAAAGAACAGGAACGCGGCAAACAGCTTTACGAGCGCAGCTTCACCAACCAGGGGAAACCCATTCCGGAAAACGGGCGGTGTATCACCTGCCACCCCTTACCGTTGGGAAGCAACTTTCAAAAGTTCGACGTCGGCTCGGCCAGCCCGACTGATACGGTGACAATCTTTGATGTGCCCCATCTCACCAACATTTTCGAGTCGGCCCCTTATCTGCATGACGGACGGGCAAAAACCCTCGAGGAAATTTGGACCGTCTTCAACCCGCACAACACCCACGGGGTGACCAACGACCTGAGGAAACAACAGCTCAACGACCTGATCGAGTACCTCAAGACATTGTGACGCTCGCCCGCGTCAACCATAACTGTTCAGCCAAATGCAGTAATGAGGAAATTAGGAACCCAGGAAGACAGGAGAAAGACGATTCCCGAGATTCCTGCTTTCCTGGTTTCCTAATAATCATCCTCTTACCACGAAACGCACTGTGGAGAACTGGAATGTGCAAAACGCTGCTGTGGCTGACGATGAACAGTGTATTGGCGGCGCAGGCCGGCGGCCCTTACGTGAGCTGGAAGACCTATCGCACGGCCGACGGACTGCCGAGTGATAAAGTCTTCGCCGTTACCGTCCAAGGGAAAACCGCCGGGGGCGGCACCGACGTCATCTGGGCCGGGACCGACAAGGGACTGGCCCGATTCGACGGCAAGAACTGGCGGACGTACACAACAAGCGACGGCCTGTGCCATCGGGCCGTCACCTCCGTGGCCGCCGACGCCGAGACGGGCGATCTGTGGATTGGCACCATGGGTGGGGCCTGCCGGCTTTCGGCGGGCCGATTCGACACGTTCAACCAGCTCAACAGCGGCCTGGCCAACAACCTGGTCTACCAGGTGAAGGTGATCCGAGGCAAGGTTTGGCTGGCGACTGCCGCGGGTACCGCTCGCTACGACCCGGCCAAGGATCGCTGGTCCATCTTCACCGAGACCAACACGCCCATGCACGAGATTTGGTGCTATGCCCTCGCGTCCGGTTTCCAGAAGGTCTACGTGGGGGTTTGGGGCGGCGGTGTGCTCGAATACGACGAGTGGCGCGACACCTGGCGAGACCACACCGATCCCGATCGGGAGATGGAAATCGATTTGTTCCGTAACGACGGCCTGAATCATGACGTTGTTTCCACCGTCGCAACGGGCAGCGACGGGCTGCTGTGGGTCGGGACCTATTTTGGGATCAGCAGCTACGACGGGCGGCGCTGGAAAAACTATTACGACCACGACAGCCCGCTGGCCAGCAACTTCGTCAACTACATCGCGACTCAGGGTTCCGTGGCGTGGATCTGTACCGACCGGGGACTCAATGCCGTGGACGGCGATGAATGGTGGACATATCGCCGGGACCCCCGAAACGAAAATGCCGGCCTCATCATCCGCCACGCGGCAGACGGGACCAAACAGGTCTTCCGCAGCCGTGGGGCCTTGCCGCACGACTATGTTTTGGGCGTCGATTTCCAGGGCGATGACTTGTGGGTCGCCACGGCCCAAGGTCTGGCGCACGCGCGGTGGGACAAGAAAACCGCCCCCGAGCCCGTTCAGGTCCCAACAGAAAACACCCCGCGCCCGTCGGCGCCGGCGGCCGAGGAGATGTTGCACTACGGCAACGCGATTCCCGGCTTCATTCCCTATCGGCAGTTCGCCGACCCGTATCTGTTCTTTTTTCAACGGCCGCAATTGTTTTATGGCTCAGGACGTGACAAACACCCAACGGCGTTACCGGAGACGGTGAAGATCGGCGTCATGGCTCCTTTGGACGATGCGCCCAACAGCGACCTGGGCAAGGCGATGCTTCAGGGCATCCGGCTGGCACTCGACGAGGCCAACGCGGCCGGCGGCTATCGCGGCCGACCCTATGAGCTTGTCTTGCGCAAGGACTCCGGCCTTTGGGGCGCGAGCTCCAACGAAATGGTGCGCTTTGCCCATGAAGATCACGTGCTGGCGGTGATCGGTTCCATATCCGGCGACAACACGCACATCGCCCTGCGCGCCGCTCTGAAGCTCGATCTCCCGATGGTCAACACCGGCACCACCGACCCCACGCTGACTGAGACGGGCATTCCATGGATCATTCGCTGCATGGCCGACGACCGTCAGCAAGGCTACGCGCTGGCCCTGGAAATCATCGAACGGCTCAAGCTGAAGCGGATCGCCGTCTTGCGCGAAAATGGCCGCTACGGTCGCCTCGGCATCGGCGAGTTTCGAGACGCTGCGCGAAGAATGAAAGTCCCCCTGCTGGCGGAGTTGAACTTCAACCGCGGGATGAGGAACTTCGACCGGCAACTGAGCCGAATCGAGAGGACGCGTCCCGAGGCCCTGGTGTTGTGGGCCGGCGCTGCCGACGCGGCCAACATCGTCCGCGCCGTCCGGGCGCGGAAAATGAACGTGAAGATTTTCGGCACCGACCGCATGGTTTCCAAGACATTCCTGGACGCCGCCGGCCGGGATGCCGAGGGGGTCGTTGCCGTCAGCACATTCAACCCCGCCAGCCAGGACCCCAAGTGGAGCCGCTTCCGCGACGCGTACCGGACGAGGTTTCAGGAGTCGCCCGATTCGTTTGCAGCACACGGCTACGACGGCGCCAGCATTCTTTTGTCCGCCGTCGAGAAGGCCGGCCTGAACCGTGTGAAGATTATGGACCAGCTCCGCAACACGAAATCCTACGACGGCGTCACCGGCCCGATCGTCTTCGATACGACACTGGCGGACGTCGGTCCGGTGTGGCTCGCGACGGTGGAGAAGGGCCGGTTCGTGTTCCGCCCGAGCTTGCTGCGCAGCGCCATCGAGTCGCCGGCCGACGCCCCTACCAAGAAAGGCGCGTCCGGCGACGGGAAGTCTCCCACTCAGTCGCCGGCGCCGCAAAACCAGAAGCAGACTTCGGACGCTTCACAGACCGGGACAAAACGCTCCGGGACCGCATCGGAAATCGTGGGGCAGGCTTTCCAGCCTGCCACGGCCAATCGGCAGGCTGGAAAGCCTGC
>CAZGYE010000380.1:0-4444 GCA_964530165.1 uncultured Planctomycetaceae bacterium | reverse complement strand
AGCCAACATCTTGCGAGACCTGATGGAGCGACGTCGATCGACGCCGCTCGCCGAACCCGAGTGGCCCGATGAATCTGGGCCGACGACAATTGCCGTCACCAGCGGCAAAGGCGGGGTCGGTAAAACGAACGTCGCGCTGAACCTGGCGATCGCTCTGGCCCAGATGGACGCTCGTGTTTGTCTGCTCGACGCCAATCCGGGGCTGGGCAACATCGATCTGCTGTGCCGACTCGACGGCTATTGGAACCTGTCGCACGTGATTTCCGGGGCGCGCACGTTGAAAGAGATCGTGCTCAGCGGCCCGGCCGGAGTGAACGTCATCCCCGGCGCCGGCGGCTTGAACGACGTTGCCGATTGCCCGCCGCCCGCTCAGCGTGAAATCCTCAGCCAGTTGCACGAACTCGAAGAAACTCACGACGTGATCGTCATTGACACCGCCAACGGAATTCATCGCGAGGCACATGGACTTCTGACGGCGGCAGACGTTGTGCTGCTCCTCACCACCCCCGAACCCACGGCAATCGCCGATGCCTACGCGACCATCAAGGCGCTCTCGGCCGACGCCCTCTGCGAGCTGGAGGTGATCGTCAACCAGGTGGAAACCCCGCAGCAGGCCCACGCCATCATCGAACGGCTGCAACAAACCGCCCGGCTCTTCCTGCACACCGACGTCAATTCCGCCGGCTACATTCCCTGCGATCCTCACGTCATTCGCTCCGTTGCTGCACGCCGACCCTTCCTGCTCGACGATCCGCACTGCCCTGCATCCCGTGCCGTCAAACAACTGGCAGTCCGTCTGAAAAACACGATCGACGCCCGCCCGACGAACGGGACGTTTTCCTCGCGGATTTGGCAACGATTGCGTCTTGTCGAAGAAAAAAGTGAACTCGATGGCCGCTGCTGCCGATAAAACCCGACAGGGGGATGAATCCGGATTCAATGGCGGCTCCGCGCGCCGGTCGGCATGGGATCCCTGGTTCGGTTCGGACAGTTCCAGTGACCAAACAGTTCGCAAGTCGCTTAGCACTGATCGCTTTTGCAGCGGCGTCGTTGCGCGGACTGATCTCCGGAGCGGCCTTTCAGGGAACCCTTCAAGCGGCGCTGGTTGCCATGGCAGTCTTCTACGGCCTCGGTCTGGTCCTCGGCGACCTGGCGCGCCGGGTCGTCGAAGAGCACGTCTTGGCCGAATGGGCTCGCTTGACCGCCGAGGTCGCGGACCCGGACTCGCACGCATCGTCGGAACTGGCTTAAACAACTGAACGTTCACCACGGAGGGTTGTATGGCGACTAAGGTCACTGACGACATTGCCGCGATTTGGAAAGAGTTCAAACAAGACCAGGCAAACAAAACGCTGCGAAACCGCCTGATCGAGCGTTACCTTCCCTTGGTGCGCTACAACGCCGAGCGAGTCTGGGCAAAATTGCCCGAGGGCGTCGACCTGAACGACCTCATCTCCGCCGGCGTGTTCGGACTGATGGACGCCATCGAGGCCTTCGATCTCCTGCGCGGCGTCAAGTTCGAGACCTATTGCGTGCCGCGCATCCGAGGCGCCATGCTCGACGAGCTCCGCACAATGGACTGGGTGCCGCGTCTGGTCCGCAGCAAAGCCAGCAAGCTGGAAGCGGCCCGCAAGGAAGTCGAAGCCGAGCTTGGCCGGCCTCCCACAGACGCCGAAATCGCCGCCAAACTCAGAATCACCAGCGAGGAGTTCGCCAAACTCAAATCGGAAGCCAGCGCCGTCAACCTCGTCAGTCTCAACAAGAAGTGGTACGAGACGGACAGCTACAAAGATGTCCGCGAGATCGACATCCTCGAAGACAGCAAAGGCGAAGACCCAACTCGCGGCGTTCAGAAACGCGATCTCATGAAGCTCGTCACCAGAGGGCTCAACCGCAGCGAGCGGCTCATCATCATTCTGTACTACTACGAAGAACTGACGATGAAAGAGATCGGCAACACACTGGGCCTCTCCGAGTCGCGCGTCAGCCAGATGCATTCCAGCATCGTCGCCCGCCTGAAAGACCAACTCAAACGCCGCCGGCCGGAGTTTGGCTAGTCACGCACTTTGCACAAGCAGCAGTCCGGTGCATCGCTTGATTCGGCGGTGATCCCGAGTCAGCCGTTTGCGTCGCACTGCCTCTCAAGCTCGGTGCGGGTCAGTGTTTTCTGGCGGCGGCGCTCCACGATCATCTGCCAGAATTCGTCGCTACAACCCAATTGCACCTGCTCGTCGTCCAGGCCTTCGACGCCCACAACGACCGCGACCGGGAGTCCGTCCCGCGTGACAACGACGCGTTCCCGCTGCGATTCTCGAACGCACTCATCCAACGTGGACCGTTCCACGCCATATGTCTTCACAGGATTTCCTCCGTAGTCATGTGCGGTGGCTTTCGGCGAATCGCGCGTACGGTCACGTGCAGTTCCGCCTCGTCTACGTCGTCGAAGACACGGTATTGGCCGACTCGGATTTCCCAAACTGGTGGTTCGTGTTCCCAAGGCGGCACCAACCCGACAAGCTTCTTCTTGTTTCGTGTCTCCGTTACAGGTTTGCGCTTCAATTGCTCATCGATTCGGTCAAGAACTTGCTTCCGATCGAATGGTCGCATCATCGTGAGATCATTCACGACCCCTTCGGCATAATCGATTGAGAACACCACTCATCCCGCCGACAAAACTGGAATAGAGTGTCCCTGTGAGGAACACACCCCCAGGAAAATCCTTTATGAAGCCATTGCCAAGTATACGTCTTGCGCAGCGTCATTGCCAGGAATTCCACAACCAGAAACGTGGCCGATTCGACACGTCACGTGCCGCGCGCGTTGCCGAACAGCTCGATTTGCAGCCGGCTTGTGAACTGGAAACCGTGTTGCCGGGCGGCTGTTTTCAGCCAGTTCGCCTTCTCGCGGAGTTCGTCGGCCGTCGTCGCCTGCGGCATCAGCCAGACACGATCGGCCGGCACGTTGGCCAAACGATTACGATACGCGTCGACATCCGCAATGTCCTCGGGGTGGTCGATCACGAATTTCAACTGGTAATTGAACTCGCCGATCATCCGAGCGACAACGTCAGGCCGATCCCGCAGCCGTTCGTGCCGCTCTGACCACACGCCCGATTGTGGCGTCGAGTTGACCAGCTTCGGGCTGATCGACATCAGGTCCGCGTGCACGGGCCGGTAGACGGTCCCCGCCGTCTCGATCGTGACGAACTTGCCCGCACGAGCCAGCGCGTGCGTCAACGGCGCCACATCCGGCTGCAACATCGGCTCGCCGCCGGTGACGACGACGTGAGCGCACGGACTCTCTCGCAATTGTTCGAACACCGAGTGCCACGTCCGCTGCCCACCCTCCGGTTCCCATGAGGTGTACCGCGTATCGCAGAACCAACAGCGCAGATTACAACCGGTCGTCCGCACGAACGCCGACGGCGTTCCCGCAAACTGACCCTCGCCCTGAATCGACTCGAAAATCTCAGCGATCAGCATTCAGCGGTCAGCTTTCAGCTCTCAGCTCACTCGGCTGATCGCTGAGAGCTGAGAGCTTTTCTTTGAACACTCACACGCGCACGTCTTCGGTTGGGCGTTTCAGATCGTCGGCATAGCGTTCGCGGAGGGGCGCGATCACATTCGTCGCGAATGCATCGACTTGTTCCGGTGCGCGGCCGATGTAACGGTGGGCGTCCAGCGTCCCTCTGAAATCGACGTCGGCGAAGGCCGCGTCTTGTTTCAACCGATCGATGAGGTCGTTTGGCCGCCCCTGTTCTTTCACCAACCGGGCGGCTTCCTGGCTGTGGATGCGAATCCGCTCGTGCAGCTCTTGCCGGTCACCGCCGGCTCGCACACCGGCCATCAGAATCTCTTCGGTGGCCATGAAGGGCAGCTCCTCCTGCAGGTGCTGCTCGATCACTTTCGGATAGACGACCAGCCCATCGGCGACGTTGTGGTAGAGGATCAGCACCGCGTCGATGGCCAGAAACGCCTGCGGCAACGACAGTCGGCGGTTGGCGCTGTCGTCCAGCGTGCGTTCCAGCCATTGTGTGGCGATCGTGTTCCCGGTGTTGGCGCCCAAGCTCATGGCAAACCGGGCCAGCGCACACATGCGCTCCGCACGCATGGGATTGCGTTTGTAGGCCATCGCCGATGAGCCGACTTGCTTCTCCTCGAACGGCTCCTCGATCTCCTTGCGGCTCTGCAGCAGACGAAGATCGGTCCCCAGCTTGTGGGCCGACTGCCCGATGCCGGACAATACGTCGAGCACCTGCGCGTCGATCTTCCGCGAATACGTCTGACCAGTGACGACATACGTTTCGGCAAAGCCCATCTTCTCGGCCAGCATACGGTCCAGCGTGTCGACTTTTTCATGGTCGCCGTCGAACAACTGCAGAAAACTCGCCTGCGTGCCGGTGGTTCCCTTCGCGCCGCGGAATTTCAACGTGCCGAGACGATGT
>CAZGYE010000379.1:0-4471 GCA_964530165.1 uncultured Planctomycetaceae bacterium | reverse complement strand
GCTGCGTTTGCGGCTTGGCCCCGCCGGTCACGCTGACCTTGACGTTGGGGATCAGCGACGAGAGTGCCTGCTGGACCGAGACCGCCTCGGCATTTTCGAGCCTCACGACCCGCACCGTCCGTTGGGCTTCCTGAGCAGCGCGGTCGAGAGACTCGACCAGCTCTTCGATCTGCTTAAACATCATTTCGCTCGACGAGACAATCAACTGGTTGGTGCGGGTATCGACCCCCAGCGTCAGCCGGATGGGAGTCGCTTGCCGTCCTTTCTGTTGGTTACCTCCCTTGTTGCCGCCGGCGGCTCCCATCAGCATGGCGATCGGATTCACGCCGCGGCCAGCCGCAGCGTTGCCGGTGCTTGTGCCCATGGCGTCCTTGTAGACGTCTTTGACGATCGCGGCCACGTCGTTCACGTCGGCGTACTCGACGGGAATCATTCGCGGGACACGGTCTCGCAGCGATTCCGGCAGTTCGCTGGCGTCGAGAATCTTCAGGAACTGTTCGACGTCTCGCACCTTGTCAGGCGGTCCGGCAACAAACAGTGAGTTCGATCGAGCCTCCGGAATGATCCGCAGCGTCTGTGGACCCGATCCCAGGTCAGACAGTCCCGTCAAGTCGACCAGGCTGCGACCGAAAGAGGAAATGCCGCTCGTCAATCCGCCCAAGAGTCCCGAAGCGTCGCCACCGGTGCTCGTCGAGACGGAGCTGCTGGGAAAAAGTTGTTCCAGCATTACGGCGGCTTCGGTGGCATCGGCCGTGCGAAGATAGAAAACCGTCCACGTGGTCCGGGCGGGGACAGCCATCGCGAGCGTTTCGATCAACTTCTCCATCCGATCCAGCGCCTCCAAATCGGACGATGAGATGACGAGATTTCCGCCGCTCACAGAGATGGTGACCGGCGTTTTCGCAGCGGTCTCGGCCGGTGGTTCCTGTTCCGGCTTCGTCTCCGGCTGCTTGACCTCGCCGTCTTTGGGCTCTGTTTGATTCACAATGCTGATCGGCACCGTCGAGGCGGCATGAGATGCGGTTGAGAGGTGAGAGTCTCGAGTTGAGAGCCAGAAGAGGTCGTCTCTCGACTCTCCCGCTGCATGAAGACCGTTTGGTCTTTCTGTACGCGTTTCTTCCCTTTTTCCTTTTTCCTTTTTCCTTTTTCCTTCTTCAGACGGAGTCCGCTGCTCGTGGATTGGATTCACCTGGGCAGGGATGACCACACGGATGGGATTCGGGTTGGAGGCCGACCAGAACTTCTCCAGCAACTGCAGAAACGCCTGTGGGTCCCGGCCTCCCAGCGACAACGTTCGCACAGGGCCGCGAAACCGCGGATCGTCAGTGAAACCGCCCGTTCCGTCTTCGCCCAACTGCGCCAACACGGTTTTTACCTGCGCGATCTGGTCAGCCGTCCCGCGCACCATCAGACGTCGACCCAACACGTCGGCTTCGATGGTCGGAGCGTTGTCGCCGTCGCCGGCGAACAGCGACCGCAACGTGCCGCCGGCGGAAACCGGGTCGAGGCGGATCAGCGGAATCACGGCGACCGCCCGGCCGCCGCCCAAGCCGTCGAGTTGCCGAATCAACAGCTCAATTTCGCGATGCTCGTCGGGCGTGGCAAAAATGTGGATCTTTCTCGCTTTCGCGTCCTCGTTGATGACGACTCCCGGAACGAGTGCTTCCAGTGTTTTCGCCACCTCCCGCGGGTCGGCCGTTTTCACCTCGTACACTTTCAGTTGCGGCGCATTGTTGTTGGCCGCTAGGGGGCGTCCGGAGGAATCCTCTTCGACGTCGATGGCTTGGACGGCGTCCTCGACCAGCTGCAACTGCACAGCGGTCCCGGTCACCAGCAGACTGTTCGTCCGCGGATCGGCCGTGACCTGGGTCTTCGCGCGGCCCGTCGATGAACCCAACGCAGAACGAGACGAACTGCTCCCGCCGAAACGAGGATCGTATCGGTAAAAAGCAGAGTAGCGGCTTCGCGGATCGCTCGAACGGCTTCTCAGATCGCCGAAGCGGCTGTAGGAAGCACCGGCGCTGACGTTCGGGACCGATTGCGACAGCCCGAGCAGATTGCGGACGATTCGCTCGGCGTCGCTAGCCGGTATATGTTTCAAGGGAAACGCACGGAACGAGAGCGATCCGGGATCCGCCTTGACCGTGGCGTTTTCGAGCAGCCGGTGAATCCGCATCAGATTGCTGCCGATGTCGGTCGCCACCAGCGAGTTGGAGGTCGACATGGCGACGACCTTTCCTTGTGGTCCCAAGAGCGCCTCGGCCTCTTTGGCAGCGTCTTCGGCTTCGATCCCTTCCAGCGGAAGGACCACGCTGAGCAGCTCGTTGCGGCCTCGCCGGGGCAGCTCCGCGAGGGTGACGTTCGGGACCAGGTTGGGCGGAATCCCGTCGTCGATGTTCAGCACCACCAAGAACTGGTCCCGGCGAACCAGGATGTAACCCTTTTGCAGCAAATAACCGTTCAAGACGTCCAGCGCCTCAGTCGGCGTGTAGGTGCCGGCGTCGTAGTAATTGAACGTTCCGGGCGGCACGTCGTTCAGATCGAGCGTCAAATGGGCGGTATCGGCAAACAGCTTCAAGACGTCACTCCAGGGCGCGAAGCGGAAATTGAAGCTGAGCTTCCTCGGCCCGTCTTGGGCCTCAGTCGCTGCGATCGCGGGTTTCGGGGCCTCGGTGTTTGCGGGGACCGGTTTCTTGGTGTCTTGCGGGATCGGGTCGAAAGAGCTGACAACGGTTTCCGCCGATTCGCCGTCGGCGGGGGTTTCCGTGCCGTTGACGGGTTCTGTTGGTTTCTCGGCGATTGCCGGGGCCGATTCGTCGTTTTCCGATTTCGGCTTGGTGCTGTCGGCGATCTGGAGGTTGCCGTTTGCGGACGCCGGTTCCGGCTGAAAAACGACTCCCAGCAAACCGAACAGCAGAATCATCGCCGAGCTGAAGTATGCGCGTTGAAGCATCATCCGATTCGTACAGGAGTTACGGGTCGCGGACAGACGGCGGCCCCGGACAGAGTGCGCCCAAATATCCATTAAAGAACAGACGCCTTGGCCGGCATTTCCTCTCACGAAATTCACCATCTTTCATGCTATACGGTCCGTGAACCGGAAACAATATCGGAAACGGGAACGACCGAAGACGAAGACCCTAAATACATGTACCATCGCTGGTTCCGTCAAGTTTCAACAATTGTCGGCACCTGAGACTCGCCAATCGAAGTTTTGACAAAGCGCAGTTTGTCTGTAAGCTAATAAACACCGGCCGTTGCCGAACGGACCTGTCCAAGTGAAGGAATAATTGCCGTGCGTCGTTGTTTACTGGCAATCGCAGTTCTGGCGGGAATGGTGTTCTCTGCGGGGCCGGCACGCGTGCGCGCCCAGCGATTTCGAGGTCCGCCGCCTCCGGATCGGATTTTCTCGTTCCTGGACCGCAACGGCAGCGGGACAATCGAACCGGACGAAATCGGGCGCATACCGGCTCCAATGCGGGAGTGGCTGTCGCGGAGCGGAACCGATCTGTCACAGCCGATTCCGCGCGACCGGTTTCTGACAATCGCGCCGCAGATGATGCAGGCCATTCGCAGCGGCCGTTCTTCCAGCCGGAGACTGCCCGGAAACAATCCGCCGAGCAGCAGTGCCGGTCCCTCGAAGAGCAGGTCCGGCAAGGCGAACGGCTACCAGCCGGTTGTAACCGGTTCAGAGCCGAAACCGCGTTCACGGGTGACTGTCTCGCTTCCCGACCAGTACCGCGAGCGAGACCAGGACGATGACGGACAGATCGGTCTGTACGAATGGAAACAATGGAACCGTGCCGCGCTGGCGGGGTTCTTCATCCTGGACCGCAACAGCGATGGGTTCCTGACTCCGCGCGAACTGGTCCTCTCAGAGGGCGACGACTCGAAAGAGAGCACCAAGACGTCCACAAAACCACCGCGGCTGGTGGTGGTCAAGCGGAGCGGCAACAGCGGACGCTCAGGCGAGACGGGGGCGAGCGGGCGTCGGGTTGTTTCCAGCGGCCAATCGTCCGTGGAGGAAAGCCCGGAAACTCGCCGGGCCCGCTATTATTTCAGCCTCATGGACAAAAATCGCGATGGGTCCATGACCGACGACGAATGGGCTCAAAGCCGGCGCATCCGGCCCCTGTTCGAACGGGCCGGAATTGACATTTCAAAACCGATGTCGATGCAGCAATTCGTCGAGAATTACGTGCGTGTCATGGAATCGTTTCGCCGCTGACCAGCAGATCGCTTCAAGCCTCACACCAAGGCGGTCGAGGGAGGAGGAACGCCGGTGGGCGTTCCTCCTCCCTCATCCCACCGGACGTGCAGATTTCCCGCATCCGGCGGACCGAAGGCGTTTCGTCGGTTGGCGCACGCAAGGTGAGTGATGGCCACATAACATCCTTAAGCCCAGATCATGATAAACAGTAGTTTCTAGGATTTCACGTGGCTTTCGGCGCTCGTTTTTGTCGCGTTCTGC
>CAZGYE010000378.1:0-4511 GCA_964530165.1 uncultured Planctomycetaceae bacterium | reverse complement strand
CGCCAACTGCCGAAAAATAGTCCAGATGACCTGAATTACCGCGTCCTTTCTTACACGGGAGCAAACTGTGATGAGACGACGTGACTTTCTGCGAAAGTCCGCTGCGGCGGCGGTATCGGCGCCGTACTTGATTCCCAGCGGCGTCTTGGCCGCGGCGGGAAGACCCGGCGCGAACGACCGCATCCTTGTGGGGCTGATCGGTTCCGGTCACAGGGCCCACGCGCTGTTGAAGGAGAGTCCGCCCGATGTGAAACTGGTGTCGCTTGCCGACTGCGATCTGCGGCAGATGGTCGGCTACGCAAAATTTGCGGCGAAGACTCGGCCCGACATCACTGCCGCAAAGCTCTCTCGGTATCAAGACTACCGCCGTATGCTCGACGACGAGAAACTGGACGGCGTGTTCATCGCCACGACCGTGCACGCACGCGTGCTGACATGCATCCACGCCATGCAGTCCGGCCTTGATGTCTACGGCGAGAAGCCGCTAACGCTGACCATCGAGGAAGGACGGCGGCTGGTTGAAGCCGAGCGGAAGTACAAGACGATTTTCCAAGTGGGCTCGCAACAGCGATCGGTTCCCATCAACAACTTCGGCAGCGATTTGGTGAAGAACGGTGCGATCGGTAAGGTCCACACGGTTTTGTGTCCGAACTTCATTGGACCGGAGCGACGGCCGGACACGCCCGGCGGGCCGGCGCCCGAGGGCATGAACTGGGACATGTGGTGCCATCAGACGCCGTTGGTCCCTTTCAGCCCGAAGCTTCATCCCGGCTTGGGGAAGTGGGGCCGCTGGCGGGCCTACGACGGCGGCGGACTCGGTTGGGGCGTCACCGGTTGGGGAACCCATGCGCTGGATCAAGTGCAGCGCGCCCTGGGGACCGACCGGACCGACCCGGTGGAGATCTGGTTGGAAGAAGAACCGAGCCGGACCGCCAAAGTCTCGCTGCGGTACGAAAATGGAACGGTCTTGAAACTGGCGCTGCCCAAGGGGACCGGGCCCGGACTGGGGGCCATCTTCGTCGGTGCAAAGGGTAAGATCGAGATCAACCGCAACCGCGTGGCCAGCAATCCGCCCGAGCTGGTTCAAGGCGCGCCCGAGCCAGACGACCGGTCGGTGGTGGCCAGCGTCGCCGCTCGACACATTCAGAATTGGGTCGACTGCGTTCGAACCCGCAAGACACCGAACGCCGATGCCGAGATTGGGCATCGGTCGACCGTGATCTGCCATCAGATCAACATCTGCCGGGAGCTGGGCCGAAGGCTCAAGTGGGACCCGGTGAAGGAAAAGTTTCTCGGCGACGACGAGGCCAACAACCTCCGTTCGCGACCTCGACGAAAAGGTTACGAACTTCCGGAGACCATTTGACGTGAGACAACCCTCGTTGTCACACCAAGCACCATGGGGAGAACAATGCGTCGACTTGCCTTGGTATCGGTCTGGATTGTGTTTCATTCGTTTCTGCCGGCCGCGTCCCTTTGGGGGCCGAGTTGCAGTGCGGGGGCGGAGGAGGGACGTTCCACGAAGCCGCGGCCGAACGTGCTGTTGCTTCTGAGCGACGACCAGCGGCCCGACACGATTCGGGCCCTGGGAAATGAGCACATCGAAACGCCGCATCTCGACGCGTTGATTCGACGCGGCACGGCCTTTACGCGGGCAATCTCGCCGTGTCCGCTTTGCTCGCCGAGCCGCGCGCAGATTATGACCGGCTGCAACGGATTCCGCAGCGGGATGCGGGGCAACGTGGGACGCAGCACGAAAGCAGATCTCAAAGCCGACTTGCCCGCATGGGCCCTGACGATGCGCGACGCCGGTTATCACACCTGGTACGTCGGCAAATGGCACAGCATCGGCCGGCCGAGCAATTGGGGCTACGAAGAGTGTCAGGCCCTGTTCGGTCAAGGGAACCGCAATTGGCCGAACGACATCCAGTTCGATTGGCAAGGCCGGAAGATCACCGGGGCCCCCGGCTGTGTGTTTCAGACCGACGACGGGCGGCTCCTTCGCGAAAAAGGTGTGGGGTTAAAGCCAAACTTCAGCGAAGTATTTGCGGACGCCGCCATCGATTTCATCAATCGCAAGCCCAAGAAGCCGTTTTTTCTGCACGTCAGCTTCATGGCCCCGCATGACCCGCTGTTGATGCCGCCCGGTTACGAAGCCAAGTACAAGCCGGACCGGATCCCCGTGCCGCCCAACTTCCTGCCCGAGCATCCACTGGATCATGGCTATCTCAAGACCCGGGATGAGCTGCTGTTCTCCTGGCCGCGAACGCCGAAGCAGGTCCGCGAGGAATTGGCCATGTACTACTTGGTGATCTCTCACATGGATGCGCAGATTGGCAGGATTCTGGCGGCGTTGAAAACCACCGGCCAGAGGGCCAACACGATCGTGATCTTCACCAGCGATCAAGGCGTCGCGATCGGCAGTCACGGCTTGCGCGGCAAACAGAACATGTACGAACACACGATCGGAGTGCCCTTGGTGATGAGCGGCCCCGGAATCCCCAAAGGAGTCCGGCGTGACGCGCAGTGCTATCTGCGAGACCTGTTCCCCACGGCGTGCGACTTGGCGGGAATCGAGGTTCCCCAAGCGGTGCAAGGAAACAGTTTGGTGCCGATCCTGCGGGACGAGTCAGCGGTCGTCTATCCAAGCGTCTTCGCCGGTTTCGGCAGGACCCAACGAATGATTCGCACCGACCGCTGGAAGCTGATCCACTATCCGAAGCTCGGCAAATATCAACTGTTCGACCTACCCAAAGACCCGCACGAACTCCACAATCTGGCCGCCGGCGCGGAGCACGCAAAAGTCGTCGCTGAGCTACGTGCCAAGCTCGAAGGGTGGCAAAAGAGGGTCGGCGATCCGTTGGCAACAGGTCGTTAGCAAGCCGCCCTCAAGTCAGCAGGAGGGTTTTCTCACGATCTGCGACACGTTATTTCTCCAGCATGGGAGTCCAGTGCCGGGATGGTCACTGTGACGATGGCCAAGACGTACTATCTCTTCGTAAGTGTCACGGCCGGCGCAGCGGTATTGGCCTTGGAGGTCCTGGCGGTCCGGGCGATGGCCCCGGTGCATGGCAGCGGCTCGGCAACCTGGGCCGCGCTGCTGGCGACTGCCTTGGGAATGCTCGCGACCGGCAATCTTCTGGGCGGTTTCTTGAGCGAGCGCGCGGACCGCAATGCATCAATCATCTGGCCACTCGCAGTTGCTGCCGCCTATCTGATGATCCTTTCACAGGCACATCGTCCGATCCTACGATGGTCGGCCGAGCCGCCGTTGCTTCTTGGCGCGATCCTCGCCGCCGCGACGACCCAGGCGGTGCCCATGGCGATGCTTGGAATAACGACACCGATTATTCTCAAATGCGGGCAGAACCACAGCGGGCATTGGGCCGGGATCGTGCTGGCGGCCGGTTGCGGCGGGGGAATCGCAGGAGCCCTGGTGACGGGCTTCTTGCTCCTGCCTGGCCTCGGGCTGGCACGCTCGTTCCTGTGCGTTGCGGTACTGCTGGCCGGGACGGCCCTCCCCGGCGCTTTGATGGAGCGGCGTTGGTTGGCCGGGCTGCTGTTGCTCACATCCCTCGCATCCGCTGCCTGGTGTTGGGCGAGACAACAGCGGGACGGCGTGGTCGAATCGCTCTACGGGCAGTTGGAGATCCGCACCACCACGTCGGCGCGCGTGCTGTTGCTCGACGGTCTGCCGCAAACCGCATTGCCCGAACGACTCGTACCCGGCGAGGCGTTGCGGCAGGGCTATCTCCTGGAGATCGCATTGACAATGCGTCCCCGCACAAAAACGGCGCTGGTAGTGGGACTCGGGGCGGGATTGGCGCCGCGGATCCTCGGCATGTACGGCATCTCCTGCGAGTCGGTCGAGATCGACCCGGCAGTGGTGGAGATCGCTCGTAGCGAGTTCGGATTCACAGGACGTGTGACCGTGGGCGACGGCCGGACGATCCTATCCCGCGAGCACCGCAGCTTTGATCTCATCTTCCTCGACGTTTGCACTGCCGACCGACTTTCGTCGCATTTGCTCACAGTGGAAGCGATGCGGCTCATGAGGGATCGACTGACTCCTGCGGGCGTTCTCGCGGTCCAGTTCATCGGCGACGACGGGCCGTGGTCGGCCAGTGTTGTGCGGACGATTGAAACAGCCTTCGGCGAAGGACGTCATAGGGTGCTGGCTCCTGCGACGAGCATGCATCCGGTGGGACCGCGGTGGGTCTTCGCTTTCCACGATATTGTGCCTGGTCCACCCGGCAAATTCGCTTCACATGACCAGTCCGCATCTTGGCGGCAACTCGTCGTGCCGGCCACGGGGTCGCTTCTGACGGATGACCATTTCGCAGCCGAGCTCGCCTGGACCGAGACGGCCCGCCGCTGGCGAAGTCTCAATTCTTTCGTGTTGGGGGTGTTGGGGAGACGCAGCGGTCTCTGAACGACGTGTATGGTCCATACTTGTCCTAGCCCAAGTTGATCAGTTGCAGGGCAGAATTATTTTTTTGGAAGTTTTTTTG
>CAZGYE010000377.1:0-4522 GCA_964530165.1 uncultured Planctomycetaceae bacterium | reverse complement strand
TCGCATTCGCTCCACCACAGCCACCCTTTAATCGAAACTGACCCACTGCCGTTTGCTGACGCCTTCCGTTATCACCGCAGAGAAACGCGGTGGGTTCGGCTGGCGCAAGGGGTTCGACGGGGCTTGAAAGGGGATCGGGGCGGCGAAATCTGCTATAATACGGGAACCATAAGTCCAACCAAGATCCTCGCCCATCTTCGTCGCGAGTCGTTTCGGCCGATTCGCGTGTTCCTGTCGGATGGCGCAGTAGACGATGTCGACCCTAATCGCTGGGACGGGCTCATCACGATGGATGACCAACCATGAAGCATTACAAATGACCGTGACGCTGACACTACTGGGCACCGGCACACCGACGCCGGCGTTGCACCGGGCCGGTTCCAGCTCGTTGGTAACGCTCGACGGCGGGGACGTGCTGCTGTTTGACTGTGGGCCGTTTTGCGTGCGTCGGCTCTTGGAGAAAGGTGTCTCGCCGACAAGGATCACGAACCTGTTCCTGACGCATTTGCATTACGATCACTGTGTCGATTACGGCTATCTGGTGCTCAACCGCTGGGATCAAGGGAGCGGGAAGATTCCGAAGTTGAAAGTGTACGGCCCGCCGCCGACCGCCCGGATGACCGACCTGCTCTTCAGCGAAGACGGCGTCTTCGGGCCGGACTTGGCCGCCCGCACGCGGCATCCCGGCAGTGAGTTTATCTACGAGATGCGCGGCGGCGTCCTGCCCCGGCAACGGCCGCAACCGGCGGTGACGGAAGTCGAGGACGGTTCACTGGTCGAAGGGGACGGCTGGAGCGTCCGCGCGGCGGAAGTGGTTCACTGCCAGCCGCAACTGACGTCTCTCGCCTATCGGCTCGATACGCGGCAGAAGTCGATCGTGTTCACCGGTGACACCGCACCGGCCAAATCGCTCACGTCGCTGGCAACCGGCGCCGACGTGCTGATTCACATGTGTCATTTCGTCAACGGCGTGGTGAGGGACGCCCGGCTGACCAACTGTTGTTCCGGTCATCTGGACGCAGCCCGAACCGCCAGGTCGGCCGGCGTCGAAACGCTGGTCTTGGTGCATGTCACCGAACAGGTCGAACGTCCGGGCGTTCGAGAGCGAGTGCTCTGCGAGACCGGCGAGATCTTCAACGGCCAAATTCTCTTCGGCGAAGACCTGCTCGACGTGCCGCTGACGAAGATCACCGCGGACAAGATTCAGTAGCGCCTGGGTGACGGGGCCATAGTGCAACGTTGGCCCCGACTGTGGTCGCTCGCCAGGGCCATCGCTGTTGCTCTGACCCTGCCACCCGCCGGTTTGGGTGCCGCGCGGACAGCCTTTGAACAGTGCAGTTTGGCTGTCACGGTGGGGTGGCCGGGGCTGGACCGACCAGTGGGGGGGAAGCCTCGGTTGGCTACGTCCGGGGTTTCGCTCCTGACGTCGCTCCAACCCCGGCCACCCAGCCGTAGCAGGATTTTCGACAGGCAGGCTGGAAAGCCTGCCCCACAACGCTCAACAAAATCGACGATTATTTGACCTGCTGCTGGTCCCGGCGGTATGCTCGATAGATGGCAACTCCCGTTCCCGTTCCACTGCGAGTTCGCGTCTGGAATCGCCTGATGCGGCTGTACTGCCGGCTGCTGGTGATGTTTGTGCTGTACGTCCTCTCAACCGGGCCGATGTACTGGGCCTGCTATGAGGCGTATTATGCCAACGGGTCGAAATACATTGCCATGTTTTACTGGCCGATTACCGTGGCTTGCGAGAACGAGACCATCGCCAACTGGATCACTTGGTACGTGGAATTGTGGGTCATTTGACGCGACTCACGGTCGTTCCGGCTTGGGGACTCGTTTGCCGCCGCGGCGACGGCGGCGCTTTTGTCGCGATTTCTTGTGAGTGGTAAAACCGGGCGTGTCCGCGTCGCCCTCTGTGACAGCCTGCCCCATTTGCTGCTTCAGTTCGAGAATGCGATCTCGCAGTTGGGCGGCGCGTTCGAATTCGAGTTCCTCGGCGGCAGCCATCATCTCGGCTTCCAAACGTTTGAGGAACTCCTGCGTAATGTACTGTGTTTCGCTCGTCATGCCGGCCGACTCTTTGACGACGCGGTGGGCATCGATCTCCTCTTCGATGCCGCGGCGGATGGCCTTGCGGATTGTTGCCGGCGTGATGCCGTGCTCGGCGTTGTAGGCGAGCTGTAGTTCGCGGCGGCGATTGGTTTCGTCAATCGCCCGTTGCATGCTGTGGGTGACCACGTCGGCATACAAGATGACCTCGGCATTGACGTTGCGGGCCGAGCGGCCGATGGTTTGAACCAGGCTCGTCTCGCTCCGCAGGAAGCCCTCCTTGTCGGCGTCGAGGATGGCCACCAGCGACACTTCCGGCAAATCGAGGCCTTCCCTGAGCAGATTGACCCCCACGACCGCGTCGAACTTCCGTTCGCGCAGCTCCCGCAGAATCTCGACCCGCTCGATGGTGTCCAGCTCCGAGTGCAGCCACTGGCAGCGGATGCCCTCTTCTTTCAGGTACGTCGAAAGATCTTCAGAGAGACGCTTCGTCAGCGTGGTGACCAACACGCGCTCGTGCTGTTCGGCACGCCGGCGGATTTGCTCCATCAGGTGCGGCACCTGGCCGCGCGCGGGGATGACGTGAATCAGCGGATCGACCAGACCGGTCGGCCGAATCACCTGCTCGACGACTTCGCCCCCGGTCTGTTCCAGTTCCCAGTCGGCCGGCGTCGCCGAGACGAACACCGTCTGGTTGCGTCGGGAATTCCATTCGTCGAAACGCAGCGGCCGATTGTCCAGCGCCATGGGCAGCCGAAAACCGTGCTCGACCAGCGTCGTCTTGCGGGAATGATCGCCGGCGAACATCCCGCGGACCTGGGGCGCGGTGACGTGCGACTCGTCGACGAACATCAGGAAATCGTCGGGGAAGAAATCGAGCAGCGTGTAGGGCGGTTCGCCCGGCTTCCGCCCGGCCAAGGCCCGGCTGTAGTTCTCGATGCCCGGACAGAAGCCGACCTCCCGCAACAGTTCCACGTCGTACCGCGTGCGGGCCCCCAACCGTTGGGCTTCCAGCAGCTTGCCCTGCCGGCGAAAGAACTCGAGCCGTTGTTCCAACTCCTGATGGATTTCGTCCAGCGCGTTTTCTATCCGTTCCTGAGGCAATACGAAGTGCTTGGCCGGATAAATGTAGGCGTCCTGAAGCCGGCGCGCTTCTTCGCCGGTCAGCGGATCAACGATCGCCAGGTTCTCGATCTCGTCTCCCCACAGCTCGATGCGGTAGGCGAACTCTTCGTAGGCCGGCCAGCATTCGACCACGTCGCCGCGCACCCGGAACCGGCCGCGGCCCAGCTCCAGGTCGTTCCGCTCGTACTGGATGTCGACCAGCTTCAACAGCAGCTCGTCGCGGTCGATCTCGTGACCCACCTGCAGGGGAATCATCATCTCCAGGTAGTCTTTCGGCGACCCCAAACCGTAGATGCAGCTCACGCTGGCCACTACGATCACGTCCCGCCGGCTGACCAGCGCGCTGGTCGCCAGCAGACGCAGCCGATCGATCTCCTCGTTGATCGACGCGTCTTTCTCGATGTAGATGTCCCGCTGTGGAATGTACGCTTCCGGCTGGTAGTAGTCGTAGTAGCTGACGAAATACGTGACCGCGTTGTGCGGGAAGAACCCTTTGAACTCGGCGTACAGTTGCGCGGCCAGCGTCTTGTTGTGCGACAGGACCAGCGTCGGCTTCTGCACGCGCGCGATAACGTTGGCCATGGTGAACGTCTTGCCCGACCCCGTCACACCCAGCAGCACCTGGTCGCGCTTCTCCTCCTCGATGCCGCGCACCAGGGCGTCAATGGCCTTTGGCTGATCACCGGCCGGTTCGAATTCACTGACGAGCTGAAATTCAGGCATGATCGCACGTACCAATCCAACCCCAAAAACAGAGCGGCGGCCCTACGATTCGTTTCGGTTCGTGCTCGGCTCGTACAAGTGTACGGAAACGTGCCTGGCATAATTCTTAAAATCTTTGTCCGTGGTGAAAAGAGACATTCCGCAACGGACCGCTACCGAGCACAAGAGAAAGTCTACCACCGACCCAGCCAGTCCCGCAGCACGACAGCGCGTGCTGAAGCGGGCGGCTTCTTCGTGGTCCTCGACAGCCCAGTTGCTTTCGACGACGGCGCAACGCGAGGGACCAGATTGGAGTATCAACGAGCACCTTCACCGTCGCTTCCTTTGACGCGCTGACTTGTAGTCATAGTCCGGATCAAAATCGATCGTCCCGAACAGCGTGATGATCTCCTGTTGTCTGCGCCGTTGAACGTACTCCCGCAATGCCGCCGTAACCGCCGCCTTTTTCGTTTTGTGCTGACCGATGCGGCGTGCTTCTTCAATCAGCTTGTCGTCGAGAGCAAGGTTTGTCGCCATGACGTACTCCTGTTCTCATCCATTCTACACATTGCATTGTGTAACGCCAACCTGTCCTGCCTCCCCTGAAATTGGAACGACCGGTCGGTTGGGTTAGCATCAACTC
>CAZGYE010000376.1:0-4571 GCA_964530165.1 uncultured Planctomycetaceae bacterium | reverse complement strand
ATCGCCCGTTAAAACAGCCAGCCCCAGACAGGCGGCCCGTGCCAGATTCTTCACGCTTTCTTGTCTCCTCTACAAAGTCAATGATCCACACGGCGCGGACAGTCACTTCTCATCCGCTTTCTGCTTCGGTTTGGGGCGGAAGTATTTCATCGACTCGGTCACGACGGTTCGCCGTGTCCCCAGACGAACGGCCAGCGAGCGGAGATAATTCTTCCAGCCGGGAATGACGTATTGGCGTCTTTTCTCCAAGGCCTTGATGGCCCGTCTGACAACCAGCTCCGGCTCGTGCGCATGTTGCTTTCTCAACCAACCGGGTACTCCGGCCACGTCGAAGAACGCCGTCCGCGTGACTCCGGGGCAAAGGGCCATGACGGTGACGCCTCGATCGCGGACTTCCGCCCAGATCGCCTCGCTGAAGTGGAGTATATACGCCTTGGTGGCCGCGTAAGCCCCCATGTAGGCCACCGGCTGAAAACCGGATACCGAGGAGACGTTGATAACCGCTCCGTGTTGTCGTTCGAGCATGCCCGGCAACAAACAGTACGTGAGATCGGTCAGCGCGCCGACGTTTAGCCGCAACATCTCCTGCACGCGATCGGCGTCGGTGTTCCCCAAGTCGGCGACAACCGCAAAGCCGGCGTTGTTCACCAGCAGTTCGATCGTAATCTCGCGCGCCTGGATTTCGTCGACCAGACGCTTCACCTGTGACGGTTCGGACAAATCGGCAGCGAAAATTTCACACTTGGTGCCGTGCCGCGTGTCGAGTTCGTCGGCAAGTTGTTGCATCAACTTCTGCCGGCGCGCAGTCAGCACCAGGTGCATGCCGCGCTCCGCCAGTTTCCGCGCAAACTCCGCCCCGATCCCCGATGACGCCCCGGTAATCAGAGCCCATCGATCTACGAACGCGTCTAACACGAACCACTCTCCCGCGGTTGTAGAATCTCCGACACAACCGACCCACACTTATCTAAGATCGTAGCAAAAACCGCCCCAAAGAAAAACCGGTTGGCATAGTGTGCATGGACAAGCCACTATAGAATGCCGTTGAGAACACACACATTTTGAGAAGGGACGATCCGATGTCGACGCGTCCCCTGAGTCGCGACGAGGTTCGCCAGGTCGATCGCCGGGCGATCGAGGAGTATGGTATTCCGGGCGTTGTGCTCATGGAAAACGCCGGACGCGGTACCGCCGAATTGTTGATGTCTCTGGGAATCAACGGCCCGGTCGTGATCTGCGCCGGCAAAGGCAACAACGGCGGCGACGGTTTCGTGATCGCCCGGCACTTGGAGAATCAGGGTTGCCCGATGAAGGTGTTGTTATTCGCCGATCCGGACGAACTCGATGGGGATGCCGCGATCAACTACCGCGTTATCCGGTCGGCGGGCACGCCGATCGACGTCCTCTCGTTCAAGGAGAAAGGAAAAAGGGAAAAGGAAAAAGTAGAGTTCAGGCGCCGACTGGCAGATGCCGATTGGATCGTCGACGCGTTGCTGGGTACTGGCGCCCGCGGCAGCGTGCGCGAGCCGTATGCGGCGGCCATCCGACAGATCAACGCCTCGACAGCGAAGGTGCTCGCGGTGGACCTTCCGTCCGGGATGGATTGCGACACCGGAGAGCCTCTCGGTTGCTGCGTCCGTGCCGACCACACGGCCACGTTCGTCGCTCGGAAAGCCGGTTTCGACGCGGCCGGCGCCGAGAAACTGACCGGCAGCGTGCGAGTGATCGACATCGGCGTGCCTCGCGCCCTATTGGAAGCCGGACCGTCTCGCCGCCAGTCATAAAAATGCTCTAGAAGTTCGGTTTCGTCCCCTCGCCCGAACTGGAGCTGGCTGGTCTGGGACCACTGCCGCCTGCGGCAGCAGATGCGGCGGCGGCTTTGTCAGGGGTCTCGCGCCGGGCCGCGTAGCGGATGGGGAACGACGGCCAGACCTTGCCGGCAAGGTGCGGGAGATTGTCCTGGCCGGGAAGAGGGGACGGCGGTCCATCGAAAATGCGGCCTCCGTTACAAAACGACCGAGCGGAAACGTACTGCGTGAAACCGAGCCACTGGAAGTCCGGCGCGAGACCGCAAATGGGATTGCGGCGTTCAGGTTCTGGTGCGAATCCGGCAAACTCACGGGGCAACGCCGCCGTGTGCAATGCCGTCAACAGGAACGCCGTGGTCACGTAGCCGGTCAACAGACCACAGGTCCATCGAGAGAACTCGTGGAGCATCGGCTGCATTTGAATGAAAGTGGGAGACAGATGCTCGGTGGCCACTCGTAGCAGCCACACGAACAGCGCAAACAATCCCACCAGCGAAACAACGTCCCAATTGTTGTGCCAGAACGACGAGTTGGAGACTGCGGATTCGAGAAAGAAGGCAAGTGGCTCAAAAAAATTCATCGCCAGCAGTCCCGAGAAGAGCACGCAGAGGAACACGAGCGCAGCTCCCCAAGCCCCTTCGCTGGCAACACACCAGGTGACGGCGGCAAAAACGACGATCACCAGGAAACCGACCATCTCAACCTCACTTGCCTCCCCATCCCTGGGATTTCGGAAATCCCAGGGATTTCACTTCCCCACACGCACCTCACTTTACCACCCGCAACATTTCGTCGATCGACGTGATGCCGCGAACGACCAAGCGGAGTCCTTCTTCCTTCATGTACAGCATACCATTCTTGCGTGCTTCGGCTTTGATGGCCGACAGGGGCGCCTTCTCGCGAATCAAGTCGCGGAGCCGATCGTTGATCGGCAGCAGTTCGAACACACCGATCCGGCCCCTGAAACCGAGTCCGCCACAGGTCGCGCAAGGCTCCTGACGATTCTTGGGCGGCCGATAAAACTTGTCGATCTTGCTGGCGGGCAAACCGGCCTTCTTCAGCAGTTCGGGTTTGGGCCGGTACGCTTCTTTGCAGCTCGGGCAAAGCCGCCGCGCCAGCCGCTGGCCCAGAATAGCCGAGATCGAGTTGGCCACCATGAATGTCTCGACGCCGAGCTCTAACATACGGTACAGGGCGGTGATGGTATCGTTCGCGTGCAACGTCGAGAACACCATGTGACCGGTATTCGCCGCTTGGCAGGCGATGTTGGCGGTTTCGGAGTCCCGAATCTCACCGATCATCACCACATCCGGGTCCTGACGCAAAATGCTCCGCAGTGAATTGGCGAACGTCTGCCCGGATCGGTTGTTGATCTCGATCTGGTTCACGTTGTGCATCTTGTATTCGATCGGATCTTCGATCGTGATGATGTTGCACTGGTAAGCATCGAGCTCGTTCAAGGCGGTATAGAGCGTGGTCGATTTGCCTGCACCGGTCGGTCCGACGCTGATGAACATTCCGTGCGGCTGCTTGACAATCTGCCGAAGCTGCTCCAGCATCTGTTTCCTCATGCCGAGCCCCGAGAGTTTGCTGACCGCATTGGACTGGTCCAGAATACGCAGGCTCAGCTTTTGGCCGTGCCGCGTGCCTTGCGTGGCGACACGAAAATCGACATCGCGGCCTTCCAACTCCGCACGGAAGCTGCCGTCCAGCGGCCGGCGCCTCTCGGTAATGTCCATCGCGCCGAGGACCTTGAAAATGTTGACGACCGCATCGCCCATCACGCGGTCGAACGGTTCAGTGGGATACATGACGCCGTCGATCCGCAACCGGACCGAAAGCTCGTCCTCCTTCGGTTCGAGGTGGATGTCGGTGCTGCGGCGGAGAATCGCGTCGTAGACCAGCTCCTTCGTAGCCAGATAACCCTTGGAATGCTCGACCTGTCTGGCCCGCTGATCCACGTCCTGGCCGGCATCGGACTTTCCCATGAACGTGATCGGCGGTCCAATGGCCGCCTCCTGCGCGTCGTCCCGCCCAATGTGAATGCCGATGCGAGCCAATTCGCGAGCAATGACGCTTTGAATGTGTTCCGGCGTCATGACTTTTGCCGAGTCCGGAACTCGCTGGTTGCGCTCCTTGATGTACAGCCCCAACGGTACGGAATACAGCGGTACCAGCAACACGAAGAATCCGACCAAAAACATCGGCGTGACAACCACAGACACCAGCCCGATCAAACCGCAACCAAAAACGACCGAGTTCCAGAACTCGGGACGCACCTTCAGCGAGCGGCTGTCGCCATCGACCCAATGGGAACTCCACGCCCACAGCAGAAACACCCCCAAAACGAAAGCGAATTTCCACAGGCTCAGATAGAACCCGGACTGGTTGGGGTTCCTTGCATTTCCGCGGAAGAATAATCCGCCCGGGGGGAGAGGATAAGACTGCGGACGATAGACTCGAGAGGCGTCGGCCGGTGCAGACGCATCCGCCGACGGGCCGGCGCCTCGGTCGCTCCTGTCCGGCTCTTGAGCAAGCGCCGCAGACGCCAGCGCGATGACCACGCAACTGCCGAGCAACACTCTCACAACGCATTGGGTCACAGACTTCTCCTTCAAATCACCACATGGCAACACGCCACCCATTGAACAAATTTAGAGCCACTGCAACTTGAAACTGCTTTCGACTTTCTACAATTTCTTCCGAAATTCGTAACTGTTTAGCCGAATGCAGTGATGAGGAAATTAGGAATTCAGGAAGACA
>CAZGYE010000375.1:0-4597 GCA_964530165.1 uncultured Planctomycetaceae bacterium | reverse complement strand
CGCCCAACAGGCAGATCTTGCTGCCGTTAATCGGCTTGCCTTGCTCGTTGAGAAACTCGCCCAGCCTGGAAACGACGTACTCCGGCATCCGCGAGTTGACTTCACCGGCCAGCTCGATAAACCGCGTCGTCAGCCCCTGCATGCGGGCCAGCCACGTGAGATAGAACGGGTCGATCGGAATGCAGTGTCCACCCAGGCCCGGACCGGGGTAGAACGCCTGGAAGCCGAACGGTTTCGTTTTGGCGGCGTCGATGACTTCCCAGATATCGATGCCCATGCGGTCGAACAGCGTCTTCAGCTCGTTGACCAGGGCGATGTTCACCGCGCGGTAGGTGTTTTCGAGAATCTTGCACGCTTCGGCCACTTCGGGGCTGGAAACTGGGACGACCTGCACGATGGCGTGCGCGTACAGCTCTGCGGCCAGTCGGCAGCTCGTCTCGTCGATGCCGCCGACCACTTTCGGGATGCCGGCCGCCGTGTAATCGGGGTTCCCCGGGTCTTCGCGCTCGGGACTGTAGGCGAGGAAGAAGTCCTCTCCCGCCCTCAGACCACTTTCGCTGAGAATAGGCAGCAGCACGTCACGCGTGGTGGTGGGATACGTGGTGCTCTCCAGCACGATCAACTGGCCCGGCCGTAACACGGCCGCGATCGCCCGGGCCGTCCCTTCCACGTACGTCAGGTCGGGGTCGCGGCTCTCGGACAACGGCGTCGGCACGCAGACCAGCAGGCAGTCGGCTTCCGAGAGTCGCCGCATGTCGGCGGTCGGTTCGAAGCGTCCCTCCTGAATCCATTTTGCGATCGCGCCGGAGTCGATGTGCTTGATGTAACTTTTTCCGGCCAGCAGCATGTCGACCTTCGCTTGGTCGGCGTCGAATCCGATGATGCGAAACCCGGCCTCGACGAACGCGCCCGTCAACGGCAGCCCGACGTAGCCCAGACCGATCACGCCAATCCGGGCCGACTTGTCGCGGATCGCTTGTTCCAGGTTGCCGGCCATGCCCCAAACCCTTGACGCGGGGACTATATCAGGTTCGCGCTCAGAATCCCGTCCATCATCCAATGATTGACGTGGTCGAGCATCTCGTCGGTGATTTCGTGGGCGGCGTGGTAGACCCGCGTGGTGACGTCCACGCCGGCGGCATGCAGCAGCCGACCGGTCTGGATCAACTCGGCGACCGAGACGTCGCGGTCGCGTGTGCCCACAGCGACGAAGACTCGCGTTCCCTGCAGGTCGCGGAACCGGGAGAGCGGTTGGGGTGTCTGAGGGAACTTGCCGGAGAGCGCGATCGCCCCGGCAAACCACTCCGGACGCCGCAACATGAGCCTCAGCGACATCGTTGCTCCGTCGTCGAAACCGGCCACATAGATTCGCTCGCTGTGAATGTGGAACTCCCGTCGAAGCTGGCAGACCGTCTCATGCAGTTCACCCTCGAGCGCGGCAATGTCCTGTTCGTCTTGCGACCAGCGAAAACCGCCCGGCAGCACCTCGTTGGCGGCCAGCGGACCGCGCAGCGAAATGCCGAAATAGTTCCGCGTGCTGATTGCCGGCATCAACCGCGACAGCTCCCGTTCGCTGCCGCCGGATCCGTGCAGCCAGATCATCAGGGGATAGGCATAGTTGAGTTCGTAGCCTTCAGGGATGCACAACGCCAGCGGTTTGTCGAAAGCGAGCAGCGACGGCTTGCGCGTTTCATCAGCTTCGCCATCGACGCCCGGGCCACCGAATTGGGACCGACCCAGATCGCCGGCGAGCGGATAATCGGATCCTGCCTGCGGGAACGCCGCGGCACACCTGCGGTGCTCCGACCAGAATTCGCTTGGAAATCGTGGTGTCATGGCTTTCGACTCCCGAGGACCCAGGGTCTGACGCTTCCCGCTGGGCGGTATTGGCCTGTCGCCGGTCCGAACAGACTCCAACTCACTTCCGCCATCGGGAAATATTTGCCGGGGCAAGCGGTGGCCTTGATCTCGTTGTGGCCGACCACCCTGTCGGCGGTGATGTGGTAATTCGCTTTGAGGACTCCGACCAGCCGTTTCACCGCCGCCATCTGCGCCGAGGAGGGAGGCCCCTCGTTAAAATTGCCGACCATCGCGATGCCGATTCCGTAGTCGTTATACTCGCTGTCTCCGGCGTGGGCGCCTTGCAGTTGCTGCCGCCAGCGGAAGGTCGGCTCGATCGCACCGTCGGGCATGCCGTCGCCGTTGCCGATGACGAAGTGATAACCGATCCCCAGCCAGCGATTTCCGTTCTTGTCGCGGCGCTGGCGATGTGTTCTGTGAATGCTCTCGACGCTGCCGCGAGAGGTGGCCGTGTGATGGAGGACAATGTACTTCCAGTCTCGCGGGGGGACTTTCGGCCTCCAGGGATTGGTCGATCGCACGGGGATTCCCGGCTGGTTGAACCGATACGGCCGCGTGAACTGATCGAACGATTGCGGTGCGGAAAATCTTCCGCCCGGAGCTGTCCCCGCTGGAGCGTGCGAAATCGAAGCGGACGGCGGCAATGCAGCAGACCCTCTGCAGCCGGACACCGACGTCCCCGAAATCACGGCAAGACTGACCATGAGCAAACCCTTGGAGACCACTGTTGTCCTCCGTGACAACACGACCCGCAAAACCGACCAGGTTTACCATTCATCCTGACTTCCCAGGTGAATCCATGCGGCGCTGGAATGTACCGGGGCTGCCAGAATGTGTCAACGGCGGGTTCGGCCGAGCTGATTTCGCAAAGCGTGATGCAGCAAATCGTGCTCCGGGCGGGTGTTAAAAAGCCGGGCGTATAGCGATGTTGCGGCGAGAAACTGCCCATCCAACCGTTCGCAGGTTGAGCAGATTGCTCAACCGTTGCGACAGACCCGATTTTGACCTGATGTCGGAAATTTCGCGGAGTATGGCACGCCCAGACCGCAGGGATAGGCGTGGTGTAGGTCGTGACCACGCCCTTCCTTGCGTCAGAGCGTACCACCCGGGACGAATCTCGAAACTCTTTCCATCTCAAAAAACTGATCGGCCCTGAACCAGGCGCCGCGACTCCTTGCGTCGGCTACGGGCGACCGGTAGAGTGCGGCTGTGACGAGACCCCTCGAGTCAATTTGCATTTTTCAGAACCGGACATGACCGACGATTCGAACACCGCAGCCGCCAGCGGTCAACCCGCCGCACGAACAGAGTGGACGCTGAAAGTGCGGCTGTACGTGATGATGTTCCTGCAGTACTTCGTGCAGGGGTGTTACCTGCCGATTATTTCCGTCTATCTGCAGGATGCACTGGGGTTCAACTCGAAACAGTTGGGAGCATTCGGAGCGGCGCTGGCGGTCGGTCCGTTGGCGGCGCCGTTTATTGTCGGGCAGTTGGTCGACCGGCATCTGGCCACTCAGCACGTACTGTCGTTCTGTCATGTGGTCGGCGGCGCGATCATGCTGGTCCTGTACTACCAAGTCGGTTTCTGGCCGGTCGTGATTCTGGGGACAATCTACTCCACACTGTATGTCCCCTCGATGATGCTGACCAACTCGCTGACGTTTCACCACCTGAAAGACCGCGAGCGAGAGTTTCCGGCGATTCGGCTCTGGGGAACGATCGGCTTCATCGTGCCCGCCTGGCTGGTGGAACTGTATTTCCTGAAAGGTCTCTCCGGAGCGGAATTGAACAGCGGCCGAGGCATTGTGCTGGCGCTGTCCGGCGCCGGCGGGCTGATCATGGGCGTCTATTCGCTCACGCTGCCGAACACGCCGCCCAAACACGACGCGGAATCCAAACTGGCGCCGGGCAAGGTCATCGGGCTGTTGCGGCTCCGCAATTTTCTGGTGCTGGTGCTGATTAGCTTTCTGGTTGCCATCGTCCACAATTTCTACTTCGTCTGGAACAGCCCGTATTTGAGGATGATTCTGGAAACAGGCGGCGTTCTGGGCGCCTGGGAACAGCGGATCGCGTCGATTGGCCAAATCTTCGAAGTGATCGTGATGGCCTTTCTCGGATTGTCGGTCCGGCGTTTTGGTTTCAAGTGGACCATGTTGGTCGGCGCGGGGGCGTATCTGTTGCGCTGTCTGATTTTCGCCGGTGCGGCAATGTTGGCCGGACCGTTCCCGCTGGTGATGACGCTGGTCTGCATCGGGCAGGCATTGCACGGTTTTTGCTTCGGGTGTTTCCTGGCGGTGGCGTACATGTACGTCGACCGGGTTTCACCCGTCGATGTGCGGGGCACCATGCAGAACTTCTACGGAACGTTCGTCATCGGATTGGGGTTCTTCGTGGGCGGTTTCGTCGCTGGCAAAATTGGCGATGCATTCACGACGAAAATTGGCACGGAAACCGTGCGCAGCCGGTTGGGGATCGCAATGGAGCGGGGCATGGCGACTTTCGTCGGCAAAGACGACAGCGCGGAGATGGTCCGCGACTGGTTGGGCATCTGGTTGGCCGGCGCGGTGCTGGCGGCGATTGCGCTGATTGGATTCGCACTCTTGTTCCCGAAAGAGACGCCCGCTGACGCGGACGCTCAAGAACCGTCAGCAGCGGGGTGACGCTAGTGGTCTGTCAAAGCTGATTTGACAGGTGTCGTGGGGCAGGCTTTCCAGCCTGCCGATTGGCCGCGGCAGGC
>CAZGYE010000374.1:0-4608 GCA_964530165.1 uncultured Planctomycetaceae bacterium | reverse complement strand
CCAGTCTACAACTCGTCGGTCTGAGGCGAGCGGCGTAGCCGCAAAGCCTCGTTAGTTTTCCGCCAAACCCTTGACCAAGCCGACCACAAGTCCGTCCGAAAGCGTCACCACGCATTCCTTCGCGGTCAGCGCGACGCCCCACCGCACTGGGGTCGCGGGCAACTGGGCGGTCCACAACGACCGGCCGGCCGCGGAAATACCTTCCACGCTCTTCTGGTGAAGGACCACAAGCCCGTCGACGCCGACGGCCAAGCCGCGCAGGTCCGCCGCGTCACCTGCCCAGAGAATGGAATCGTTCACGGGGACTTGCATCACATCGCGGGGCACCGTGCCCCCTCCCATCTTCTTGCCGGTCTTCGGATCCTTGTTCATCAAGTCAACGATGCGGTCGAGCGCCTGCGGATCGCGCGCGCAGAAGAGGCGGCCATCTACCAGGGCCATGTGCCGGCCGGACGTCCGAAAATACACGCGTCCCTGGTGACGTTTGAAAATGGTCGTCCTGGTGCGCGCGTGGGAGAACAGTTCGGGGCCGTTGCTGAACGGCTTGTCGTCGGGCGTCAGAAACATTTCCATTCCCGCCTCGAGTCGGGAGACAACTCGAGGATTCACGCCGGTGAGCGCGTCGAGTGCCACGATTCCCACCGGGGCGCCGCCGTTGATGTACAGCGTGTTGTTCTTCAGCAGGATGTTTGCCTGGACTCCGAAGCTCAGTTTCGGCTCGCTGCGGTCGAGAGTGTATGCCTGCCGCCAGCGGAATTTTCCGGTGGCAACGTCGACCGCAGCGACTAGGGTGCCGTCTGCAGCGGTGCTTCCGGCTGCTGTGTAAGCGATTCCGTCATCGTCCAGGACGACCCCGCCGCCCAGAGGCCACGCCGACATGAGCCGGTCCATAATGTTGACGAATCGCTTTTCGGGCGCCAGTTCGGCGCGTCCCAACACCCGCCCGTCGGAGGCGTCCACGCAGTACAGAACACCGTCGCACGAGCCGAACACGACCCGTCCATTCCAATAGGCGGGCGGGTACAGCACGGCGGCATGGGAGGGCGCCTGCCAAAGGGTTTTTCCGGTGGTGGCGTCGAGGGCCCGCACCGTGCCGTCCGTCCCGCCCACGAAGACGCGCCCCCCAGCACACACGGGCGCGGTCAGGCCGCCGCCCGGCAAACGCCGCCGCCACAACTCCCTCGCCTTTTGTCCAACGGCGGCGGGAACCGTGGCCGTCCCGGCGGAGTTGGCCCGGAACATCGGCCAGTCGTCCCGGGCCGCGGGCGCACTCGATGCGGGCGCGGCCCACGCCGGCGATTCCGCCGGCGCGCTCGGCTCCTTCAGTGCCGAGCGAGGGGCCATGGAGAAGGTGCCATGAATCTGCCAGCAATCGCAGGCCAGCGGCATCCAATACAACCGCCCGTTGGCCGGCACCACCCCGTCAAAACATCCGGGACGGACGACGCCTTCGTAGTCGGCAAGTTTTCGCGTGCCGATGTCGACATAGACGGTCCGGCCCTCCCCGCCTCCAGGACGGTAGTAGAACTGGTTCGGAGTCGCTGTCAGACGGCTGCAGGAGCCGATCACTCCCAGACTGAATTTGTCGAGGACCTTGCCGGTGAGCGGTTCGACTTTCCGGCAGTAGGCTGCAGGTCTGGCCACGCGCGGCACGAGATAGAGATCATCACCCAAGAAGAACGGATGGGGAGATGCGGTGTCCGACGTCCAGAGGAGGTCGCCTTTGTCGAGACCGACACAGATCGTTTTCTTGAACGGCGGCCCCGCGATGCAGACCACGCCGTTGTCGGTCCGCGCACAGCAGTAGGTGGCCCATCCCAATCCCCAACCCTGGCGCTTGATAGACCTGCCGACGGCGTCGAAGAGCTCCTTGGATGTTTCGGGCGTCCTGCGCCACAACGGTTCGCCCGTGGCGGAGTCGCGAGCGGTCATGTACTTTTCCGGCGCCAACTGGAAGATGCGTCCCTGCTGCATGCACAAGGTGCGGACGTCAAACGGCTCCGGCTCGCTGACGCTCCAGAGTAGCTTCATCTCGGGATACCCAAAGGCCGCCAGTCTTCTTGCCGCGCCGAAGTTCTCGATGATGCTTTTGTAGTGCTCGTTAGCCACGGTCCAAGGCCAGTGGCCCATTTGCCTCTTCTGCCTGTGGGGAGCAACGCGGGCGTCCGGCGGGCCGAACGCCGCCCAGAGCGTGTCCTTCTCCTGCACGATCCATTTCCAGTCGGTGTCGCCGGCGGCGGCCGCCTCCTCCGGAACGCTGAACTTTCCGCGCTCCCGCCCGGTCGCCGCGTCCAGCATCCAGAGGGTCCCGCCTTCGGCAAAGACCACCTCGCTGCCGGTTGCCAGCTTCGCGACATTGTGCACAACGTAGTTCGCATCCAGCGGGCGACTCCAAAGGCGCAGGCCGTTGTACGCGTTGAGGACCGTCAGCGTGTTCAACAGCGGTTCTTCGCGCTCGTGGAATGCGATGTGCCCGGAGAAGAAGAAGAGCCGCCCGCAACTCGAGGATGGCCATTCGCTCGGTCGGCGGGTACTGGGGTCGACGGTGTGGGTCGATTCGTGCCATGACCGACACGCTGTATATGAATTCGGTCAAAGCCATTTTGTTCTTCGCTGCCGGCTCACACGAAGAGAGCGGAGCAACGACGATGGCGATGAGCAATTGCCTGGAATGCGGTCACAGCGTGAGTTCCTCGACGAATGTTTGCTCAGGTTGCCGCCGGAGACTGGCGACTGCATCCGATCCTGCGATCGCTGGTTTGGGGGCGATGCAGACAGTCGACAATGGCCCTTTCGGTGTCTCAGCGTAGCTGATGAGCACACAGCGGCACCGGTTCTCCGCAAGCGTTCTCGCGCAGAACGAGAGATGAGGGGGACGAATCACCGCAGCAGGGCTTTTTAGTGAACACGCGTCCTGAATGGCGGGCGGTTCTTGAGGGTTTGGTCTTCCGCGTCCCGGATGCTGTCGATATGCTCCTGCACGCTAAAGCGGTGGAACGTGACAGACGCGGTGCAGCCATGACTGACTTTGGCGGTGACTGGCAAAAGGCGACCCACTCTTATGATTTCACCTGACTCAATTCCGGAAGATCCGAGGCCTGGACAACGAGGATTGGCCGACGGGATTCGGCAGGCTGCGGAGCTCAGTAACGCGCCAGATACGGCAGCGATTCTTGAGTTTAGCCGGCGGATCACCTGCCGCGCTTGCAGCGGAACGGCATTGGTTGAGGTCCTGACGCTCGGCTCCCTGCCGCTCGCGAATGCCTTCCTCAGCCGGTCGGAACTGGAGGAACCGGAGGTCCGATTTCCGTTGTCGTTGCAGCTGTGTGAGGGCTGTGGGATGGTGCAACTCAGACACGTCGTGCCACCCGAGTTGCTCTTTCGCAAGTATTTGTTCTTCACTTCCAGCTCAACACGAATGTGCGAGCATTTCGCAACGCTGATGACTGAAAAATCGAACGAGTTCGTTCGACCGGGAGGCTTGATCGTCGAGATAGGCTCGAACGATGGAAGTGCGCTGTTGTCGATCCGGCAACGCGGTGTGCGGGTACTGGGGGTCGATCCGTCTCGCAACATCTCGGTGACGGCGGCAGCCCGCGGGATCCCCACAATTTCAGAATTCTTCAGCGAACCCTTGGCTGTCGAGATCGCCCGCGCCGCAGGCCACGCTCAACTGATCGTGGGCTGCAACGTACTGGGACACATCGATGACCTGGACGACGTGTGCCGTGGGATCAAGCGATTGCTCTCACCTGACGGAGCGTTTGTGTTTGAAGTCCCTTACCTGCGCGAATTGCTTGAGCGGACTGAATACGACACGATCTATCACGAACATCTCTCCTATTTCGCGGTCCGTCCGCTGTTGCGTTTGTTGAACCGGCATGATCTGCGGCTGGAGCGGGTCGAGTTGTTCGCGGTTCATGGCGGCAGCATCCGTTGCACGGCGGTGCACGGCGGTGGGTGCTCGCCGCAAGTTGAAGAGTGGATCGCGCAGGAGGAGGAACACGGTCTTACGACTCGCCGGACCTTCGAGGCCTTCTCCTGTCGAGTGGGTGAGTTGCGAACTGGTTTGTGAGAGCAACTGGCGCAATTGCAGGCAGAGGGTGCCCAGGTGATCGGCTACGGCGCACCGGCCAAGGGGTCGGTCGTTCTGAATTACTGCGGCATCGGCAAGGATTTGCTGCCGACGGTGATCGATTCGACACCGGCTAAGCAAGGGCTGCACGTTCCGGGGACGCATCAGCCCATCCTGCCACCGGAAGTGGTGTCGCAGCAGCGGCCGGACGTACTACTCTTGCTCGCCTGGAACCACGCACAAGAGATTATGGAGCGGGAGTCGGCTTTCCTTGATCGCGGCGGACGATTCCTGACGCCGCACTTGCAGGAGTTGTCGTCTGAACGACGCGCGTCCACGACTCCGCAGCTTGAGTAAGGCCTGATTTGGCCGGAGATTGTTGATCGAAATGAGAATCCGAACAAAGGTTCCCACACATGCATGTTTTGTTCATTCACAAAAACTTTCCAGCCCAGTTTCGCTACATGGCCCCGGTACTTGTAAGAAAGGACGCGGTAATTCAGGTCATCTGGACTATTTTTCGGCAGTTGGCG
>CAZGYE010000373.1:0-4610 GCA_964530165.1 uncultured Planctomycetaceae bacterium | reverse complement strand
CGCTCCGGCCGGGGCAACGCCGCCTTCGACATGGCCCGCGGCAAGACCAAAGTCGCGTGAAGCGGAGCGATACGCCAAGATAAACTCGCCCCAAGCGCCTCCTCGGATCGTGCGGCGTTTCCCCGACTTTTGGCCAGTCGGGTCGGTTTTCGGAGACTGCTCGTAGCATTTGTCGACACCATAATCTGCGCACCACTCTGCAACGTTGCCGTACAGATCGTGCAGTCCCCAGGCGTTTGGCTTAAGTTGGCCGACGGAGTGGGTCTTGGCTCTCGAGTTGTTCGCATACCATGCGTAGTCTCCCAAATCGGCGTCGCTGCCTCCTGCCCAGTATCGCGGTGTGTTGGTTCCCGCGCGGCAGGCGTATTCCCATTGCGCTTCGGTCGGTAGCACAAATGTCAAGCCATGGCTGATGGCCGCCTGATTCAGTTTCGTCAAGAGCGCCTGAATTCCATCCCAACTCACTTCGACGGGAAGTGACGGACCTTTTGTTTTTGGCGTCGGGTTCCCTCCCAATACCGCTTGCCATTGAGCCTGTGTGCATTCGTATTTGCCACAGTAAAATGCGCGGCTGATCGTGACGCGGTGCTGTGTGCCTTCATTCGGATATCTGTCGATCCAAACTTGAATGAATGCCTTTGCGTGCCGCTCACTAGGATCTTCTAGTCGGGCTGTGGCAACCTTCTTGAGTCGTTCAATCTCTTGTTCCGACGAACCCATCAGAAACTCGCCCGGCGGGATCAGCACCATCGTCAGCTTCTCGCCACCTGGCAATTCGATATCACGTTCCACCGGCACGTTGAGATAGTCGGCCCAGGCCTGCTGGTGCTTCTTGGCCGTGGCGGTGCCGAAGGGTGCGATGGCCGGTAGTGGAGCATCCGATGGCCAGTGATGCTTTGTGGCTTTGCTGGTTTCGCTTGCCTGTTTTGGCCAAATCTCTTTTGGCAACTGCCAGACGTGGATGTCGTAATCGCCGTCTGTTTTCCCTTTCTCCGATTCATTTCCATCCGCCGAGAACACATACTTTCCGTCCGGCGACACGACGACACACGTCATCGAATCATCCTCGGCAGATGCGAGGGCGACCTGCTTCCCACTGCCGACGTGCCAGAGTCGCAGGGTCTTGTCCTTACATCCGGAGACAAACCATTCATCACCTGGCAGAAAGGCAATCGAGGTGACAGTTCGGCCCAGACTGCGGATTTCGTAAACCAAATTTCTCGTTTTCACATCCCACAACCGAATGCCGAGTCCAGAGGAGAGCGCTTTCTCGCCATCAGAAGAGAACGCGAGCCCCATATTCCACCCCCGAGTGCCGGGAAGACGGTCGACGACTTCCAGTGTTTGAGCATCAAGGAGAAAGATCTCGTCCTGAGTCGTCCCGATCCACACCGTCTTGCCGTCGGGGGCAACCTTGATTGCGCTTGGGGGCTTTTCAAGTTCAAGTTGTTTGATTTCCCGGCCGGTGCGGGCATCGATAACACTGAGTGTGTTATGCGTAAACGAGCCTGTGAATATCTTTCGCCCGTCGGGTGTGGGAGCAATATAATTGGAAACAGGCCCTGGATAGGACCAGACATAGGCCTGCTGCTCCAAATCATAGAGACGAATGCCTCTCTTCGCCAAGAACACTTTCCGACTGTTGGGAACAAAGAGACATCCTGGCCCTTTGAAGCTGATCTGATGGATTTGCTCTCCGGTCATGGTGTCCCATACACGAACCATCGAATTGTCGGCTGACACAAGCTGTTTGCCATCCGACGAGATCGCCAGGCTCTGGAGGACATTTTTGTGCCCCTTGAAACGACGAACTTCGACGATCTCTCCCACTTGCGGGCCCGGCGACTCGCCGCTCTGAGACGAGATCGCCGCCCGACGTCGTGTGATGCGAACAATCGTGCGACCGAAGCGGCTGACCGACACGCGGTCCCTCTTGAACTCAAATCGGTCCCGGCCGTCGCGAACGAAGACCTGAAATTCGTCCGGAGTCACGCGAACCGTCCAGTTGTTCTTCGAGCTGACCTCGATCGTCTCGCCGCCACGTTCCAGAAGCACGGTCACGTCGTGCGGTAAATGGCCGCCGTCGGCGCCTTCGACAACAACGGTTCCCTTTTTGGTCGCAATCGTCAGCACTACGCCGAGGAACACAACAGCGCAGAGTCCAGCCATTGCGGCAATCATCCGAGGACGTCGCCAGCCTGCACGGCCCGCCGGGGAAGCCGATCGCATTGCGGCCTCCGCCGTCTGGGCGGCTCCTGCGCCCTCGATCGATCCCGCGGGCTGCAACACCGTTGCGTCGGTCGCCGAAGTACCGGCCGGTTCGCCCCTCAATTGCGTCGCGCTCTCAGCGGAACGAAGAGGAGATGACGTGTCCGTCTTTGCCGCTTCGGCGGGAGGTGACTGTCCGGTTGCGGAGGAGCAAAGACGACGTAAATTCGCTTCTGCGGCGAACGGCTCGACTGCCTCGGCCACCTCCATCGGCGTGGCAAACCGCTTCTCCGGATCTTTGGCCAACATACGATCCACAACGGCCGCCAGCGCCACCGGCAAGTCACTTCGTGATTCGCTTACCGAAGGAGCCTCGTCCTTGGCCAGCGCCATGAGTTTCTTGACCGGCGTGTTGTACTTCTCGTCGCCGAAGGGCGCCTGCCCGGTCAGAAGCTTGTAGAGCGTGGCACCGAGGCTGTAGATGTCGGCCCGGATGTCGACGTTGTGCGTGTCGGCGCCCTGTTCGGGGGCCATGTAGTCGAGCGTCCCCATCAACTGCCCGGTCGTCGTGAGATCTTTGCCCACATCGGCATGTTGGCCACCAAGAAGTGCCAAGCCCATGTCGAGGATCTTTACCGTTTCGTCGGATGCGAGCATCATATTCGACGGCTTGATGTCGCGGTGCACCAGGCCGTGTTCGTAAGCGTGCTGAAGCCCCAGCGCCGCCTGTCGGACGAGTTCGCAGCTCTCGGCAACCGGCAGCGGCCCGCATTGTCTGACTGCCTGCGACAGGTCCAGCCCGTCGACGAACTCCATCACCAAGTAATGCAGGCCGTCGACTTCGCCCGCATCGGTCGCGCGGATGATGTTCACGTGGTCGAGCTTGCCGACCGCTTTCATTTCGCGTTCGAAGCGCGCGACGGCGCCGGTGTCCGCCATGCGTTCGGCCATCAGCACCTTGACGGCGACGACCTTTTCCAGCTTGGTGTGCAGCGCCTTGTAGACCGTTCCCATGCCGCCTTGACCCAGTTTGGCAAGCAACCGATACGGACCGAGCTGCCGCAGTTCGAGTTCCTCGGGCGGCGGGGCGTCGGCCTGCTTTTTGGTCGAAACCGACGGGTCTCGACCGATGGCCGCAACGAGTTCGATGGCCCGGCGGCGGGCCTCTTCCGTACACAGATTGGGCTGGGCCGGCTTGCGCAGCTCGGCAATCAGCGTATCCGCGTCGTCGAGAACCGTGAGGCTGCCGACGCAATCATCACAGTGGGAGACGTGCTCGGCGACCGCCTCGTATCGCCCGGCCGCGAGTTTGCCAACGTTGAAGGCGGAAAGCTCATCCCGGCTGGGACACGCCTCGATGAATGTGGCTTCTCGATTGCTGTCCATGATCCGCTGCCTCTCCTCTGATGCCCCGGTGAAGCGTTGGCGTTCGGCAGACGATCAGGACTCGCCCAGCGGGTCTCCCAGCTCTTCACGAATCCGCCGCAGCACACGCGACTTGGCCAGGTAAACCGCATTGGGCGTCGTTCCCAGCCGGTCGGCGACGACCGCCGGTGAGAGCCCGTCAATGACGACTTGCCAGAACGCCTCCCAAGTTTGTTCTCGAAACTCGCTCCTGAGTGACTTCAACACCGAATGGTACAGTGTGCCGACTTCGAAACTGGACGATTCGCTGGCCGCTTCCAACTGTTGCAGCCGCGCCTGCACGTCGGAACCACCGGTCGCAGCCGGTTGCCGTCCACTGCGGCGGATGTGGTCGCCGACCTTGTTCCGCGTCACCATCCACAACCAGCCGCGAAACGTGCCTCCCTCGTTCTCTCGATGAAACGACTCGATCTTTGCCGCGACAGTGCGGAACACCTCTTGAACGACGTCCTCGGAGTCGACCCGCTGCAACCTCGCCCGCAGGCACCAGTGCATAACCACCGGCCCGTACAACTCTGCCAGCCGCTGCCACGCCTCCGGCTGCTGCGACTTCAACCGCAGCAGCAAACTGGTGGAAATCGAGCTTGGCTCGTCAGCCACCGGCCCTCTATGAGTTACATTGCTCGGCATCTGTCAAGAATCCATCGATTGCGGGAAGAAAGTGACGAACGAAAGGAACCGGAGTCGAAGCAAAGCATTGTGCCACAACTGGATATGAATTTCCAGAATCTTTTGCGACGTCAGGTCAGTTTGACCTCCCAACGCTCCCACCCAACCTGGTGGCCGTTGCTCGAATGCTCACGGTTTGCACCCATTCTTGTCGATCCTCGTCGGGTGAGTGCCGCCACGGAGCCCTGGAGTGGAAATCGGCTTGCAAAACGGACCCACGTCGGGGGTGAAATCGGCGCGCAAAATGGACCCACTGCGCTGGTCTTTCGACTTTTGCATGAACTCGCGTCACTTGCTTTGCCGCAGAA
>CAZGYE010000372.1:0-4622 GCA_964530165.1 uncultured Planctomycetaceae bacterium | reverse complement strand
GGGACGAGCTTCTGTTGTGATTCGACCGGTTCAGCGATTGGATCGCGGCGGGGCAATCCGCGCTCGTGCAACTGGGGTGCGAAGTAGGAGTTCGAGCTGAGCTCACGTGGGTTTCCCGCAGCGCTCGCCTGCTTGGGCTGGATGAGGCCCGGAAGATTCGGTCCGTTTGCCGCGGAAGGTGGGGGAGTGAGGAATGACGGCGCCGGCGGCGTTCCTCTCGGCATGGGGGGGACCATCGACTCAGCAGCCGGTACCGGAGGGATGCCGTTTCGCCAATCTTCCGACGGCGCGGCATGTGAATGCGCTCGACAGGACTCGCAGACATGGACCCTGTGGTAGCCGCGGCATCCGGGAGCTCCGACGACGGCCAGCAAAACAATCAAGAGAAGATGGATGCGAAAGGGTCGGGCGGGCATGTGAGACATTCCTCTCTGTTCGGCGGGATCTTCCAGACGGTGCGACGTGCGTCGACCGTCGGAAAGGAGCAAAGCAGCACACTACAGGGAATCGGTCAATCTGCTGCCGGCGAGCCATGCGATTGCCGAAAATCCGCACGTTCCGGCATGCTCCCAGTCCGTTTGTTCCCGCCGGATGGATTCCTCAAGGATGTGACAGTCGGACGTCCTGCTCGCAATGTCCAACTTCTACCGATCCTGTCGGACGCGTCGGCGGCCCTCAGAATGCATCTCGCAAGTTGTAAAGGAACTGCGTCGAAGGCCGAATGTGCCGATCCGGCCTATCGAGCCGGTTACTCTTCCATGATCTCCTGTTCCTTCGCCGCCGACATGTTGTTGACCTTGCCCTCGAATTTCTTCGTGAGGTTTTGAACGCTCTGCTTGGTGTCGTCGCGTTGGTCTTCACTGAGGACCTTGTCCTTCTGCGACCCGTCGGCGTGTTTGTTGGCGTCGCGGCGGATGTTGCGAATCGCGACCCGCGTCTCTTCGGCCAGCTCTTTCAGCCGGCTGGCGAGTTGCCGCCGCCGCTCGGTCGACAGCGGCGGCACGTTGAGCCGAATCAACCGCCCGTCGGAATTCGGCGAGAGCCCGATGTCGCTGGACTGAATCGCTTTGGCGACGGCGCTCAGAATCGACGCGTCGAACGGACGGATCACAATCTGCTGCGGCTCGGGGACGCTGATGTTGGCCAACTGCTTCAGCGGAGTCGGCGAACCGTAGTACTCGACGCGAATCGAGTCGACCAGCCCCGGCGTCGCCCGCCCGGTGCGGAGCCCCTGCAACGCTTTTTGTAAGACCGTGACAGCCTTTTCCATCCGTTCTTCGGCGTCCAGCAGAATTTCGTCTTGGTCCATCTCGTTTGCCCTCGCCTCCGGAACCAACAACCCCGGACTCTCGCCCCCGGGGACCGGGCCTCAACAATGCAGCCTCCAAATTAACCGATTCCGCTCCGCCTGCAAAGTAAAGACCGCCGGCGGCAATCGGCGGGTCTGACAGGGTGTTTGAAAAGCTCTTTACGACACGGGATAGGATTTGGCATGAATCAACAAAATGCGTTGACGACAAACCGTTTCGCCGCCGGGCTTGCCCGGCGCGCGGCCCGCAAACGGGCCGGCTAAATTACAATTCTGGAGAGCAGGGCCCCCGTCATTCCGTCTCTGAAGGACCACTACTGCCGATCGTTCTTGGCGGCGGGATTGGCCACCCGCGGCAGAATGATCCTCGTGGCTCGCACCCCGCCGTGATGGATCGTCTGCCGGGCCGTCTTGAGCGTCGCATCGGCATTTTGATCGGCGGAGGTGTTGTGGTTGCGGTCGTAGTTGGGGAAGTCGGAACTGGTGACGTCCAGTCGCATCCGATGCCCCGGCACGAATGCGTTGGACGTTGCGTTCATGCGAATCCGGTACGTGACGACTTCTCCGGGCTTGATCAGCTCCGGTTTGTCCAGCCCGTTGCGGTAGCGAGCCCGCACCATTCCCAGCGACACGTCGCGCGCCGGCCCGTCCGGGGCGACGTCGACCAGACGCACGAAGAAATCAGTATCCGGCGCCGACGACGACGCGTGCAGCTCGACGACCGGGTTGCCGGTCGCTTCAATCCGTTCGGTCAACGGTTCGCTCTGATAGACGAGAATGTCTTTACGGCCGGCCAGGGGGCGTTGATCGGTCGGAATCGTGAACAGTGCCGGGCCGTACAGAGACGGAACGGGGTCGCGGGGATCGTACACGTATTTGTCCGTTCCGTTCGTCTTCGGTTTCTCGGCGACCAGTTGGCCGTCGCCGGCGGGTGTGTTGGCGTGACCGTTGCTGGTCAGGTACCAGGTCATCGGCTTGGTGCGCCGAAGCGGCCAGTGCTTCTCGTCCCGCCACTGGTTGTCGCCCATCACGAAGATTCGGACCGGAGCGTCTTTGTCGACGCCGTTCTGTTTCCCCTTCAGCCAATAATCGAACCAACGTATCTCCGCAGCAATGAGGTCCAGCGGCGCATGCGGACCGAAATCGAGGTTGCCGAAACGGCGTCTCCCCCGCCCGGAATGGCTCCACGGACCGATGACGATCTTCGACTGCTCGCGAGCCGTCTTCGTTTTGCCCTCTTTCACCAACGTCTTGAACAGCAGCATGTCGCCGTTGCAGTGGTCGTACCAGCCGACGACGTCGAAATTCGGGACGGTGACGTTCTTGCAGCCTTCGTCCAGTTTCCACGGATCGGTGTGCGGGTTTTTCAACCAGTAGCGGACGGCTTCGGTTTCGTCTTCGAAGGCTTCGCGGGGCAGTTCGAGCCACGGCAGAAAGTGGAGCCATTTCTCACTCTCGCCAGCCGCCCATCGCTTACGGGCTTCCGTCTTGCTCTTGATGCCGGGACGTCCCGAGCGTCGCCTCAGGTCGGGGGTCATGCTGGTGACCCACCAGTGCATACGTCGGCCGGGACGAATGGTGCCCGGTCCCTCCAGATCGGTGTAGCGCGCCGGAATGGTTTGCGCCGCCATCGCCACCAACGACGGAGGCGCCAGCGACGCCGTTCGCCATTGCAGGAATCCGTTGTACGAGGCCCCGAAGGTTCCCACCTTGCCGGTCGACCCCGGCAGCTTGGCGGCCCATTCGACAGTGTCGTAGCCGTCCTGGGCGTCGTGAGTTTTGAAGTGCAGGAACGATTCCCACTGCCCGTCGGACTGAAACCGTCCGCGGGCGTCCTGGCTGACGACAATGTAGCCGGCCTTCACCTGGCGATCGAATTTGCGTTTCTTCCCATAAGGCGTGCGCATGACGAGGACGGGATACGGTCCGCCCCGATCCGGCCGATGCACGTCGGCCCGCAAAACGACCCCGTCCCGCATTGGCACCGGAACGTTTCGTTCGATTTTCACCCCCAACTCCTTCGTATCGGTCGCGGTGAAAACACCCAAGCAGCACATTATGACGCCGGTGTGGAACATCGTCGATTCTCCCCCCTCTAACCGAACCCGATTCTCGTGAAGGTGTGGTTGGATCACACGGACTGATTTAGCCGCCCCGCTTGCGGGGCACGGCGGGCAAGCCCGCCGGCTAAATGGACAATTACCATGCTATCTGAACAGCGGAAGCGCGCTCAGGGCGGCCCCTCAGGGGATCTCAGACGCCGGCAAAACGCGCGTGCCGATGCGCTCACCGGCAACCGTCCGTTCGATGTTCCCCACGCGCTTATAGTTGAACACGACAATGGGAATGCCGTGTTCCATGCAGTGATGCACGGCCTGCGCGTCCATGACCTGCAGGTTCTGCTTCAGAACGTCCTGGTAGGAGATGTCGGAATACCGGACGGCGTGCGGATTCTTTTCGGGGTCGTCGGCATACACGCCGTCGACTTTCGTTCCTTTCAGGAGAACGTCGGCTTCGATTTCCCGGGCCCGCAGGGCGGCGGCGGTGTCGGTGGTGACGAACGGGCTGCCCGTTCCGGCCGCGAGAATCACCACCCGGCCCTTCTCCAGGTGCCGAATGCAGCGGCGGCGGATGAACGGCTCGGCCACGCCTTCCATGCGAATGGCGGTTTGCAGACGCGTCGGCACGCCCAGATTCTCCAGAGAGTCCTGCAAGGCCAAACCGTTGATGACCGTCGCCAACATGCCCATGTAGTGGGCCGTCGACGGACTGATCGCAGCGCTGACCGCAGAGAATTCCTTCCCGCGCAGAATGTTGCCCCCCCCGCACACGATCGCCAATTGCACGTCCGCCGAGACGACCCGCTTGATCTGCTCGGCAATCGAACTGATCTCGGCCATGCTGATGCCGGATTCGCTGTCTCGGCAAAAGCTCTCGCCGCTCAGCTTCAGCAGGACGCGGTGGTAAACCGGTTTCAGGACATCTTCGGAAATGTCGGACATGGAGGGTTAATTCCCGAGCACCCAGCGAGTGAATCCCTCGGCAGTCAGCCCCTGTTCGGCGAGCACCTGGCTGACCGTCTTGGAATCGTCCTTGGCGAACGGCTGAAGGAGCAGCACGCCTTGATCGACATAGAAGTTTTTCATCCGCCCGTCGACGATTTTCTCGATAATGTTGTCGGGCTTGTCGGTGGCTTTGGCCTCTTCGCTCAAGCGGTCGCGCTCTTTTTGCACTACGGCGGGGTCCAGCTCTTCGGTTCTGGTGGCCGTTGGTCTCATCGCGGCGATGTGCATGGCCACGTCGCGCAGCAACG
>CAZGYE010000371.1:0-4627 GCA_964530165.1 uncultured Planctomycetaceae bacterium | reverse complement strand
CCAACTGCCGAAAAATAGTCCAGATGACCTGAATTACCGCGTCCTTTCTAAGAGAATGGAAGTTCGAAGCGATCGGAGTGGCCATCCACTTGGACGACACCTGGCGGCCCGGCCGTGATCTCGCCGATGACCGCGCGTGCGGGCGCCACCGCACTGGCAAGCCGGTCTCGCAGTCGATCCAGATCATGCGGGGCGACGGCGATGAGCAAGCCGCCCGAAGTTTGCGGATCGGCCAAGACGATTCTCGTTTCCTTCGACATGTCGCCGGCCCACTGGACCGACGGCCCAAAGCGTTCCAGGTTTCGTGTGGCGCCGCCAGGATAGATGCCGCGCCGGGCCAGCGGCCAGACCTCTTCAAGCACCGGAACGTCGGCCCCTCGCAACCGAGCCCCGACCTGCGACCCGGTGAGCATCTCGATCAGGTGTCCCAACAGGCCGAAGCCGGTGATGTCAGTAACGGCATGCACCTCGAGACCTTCCAGCGCCTCAGCAGCGGCCCGGTTCAGGGTGGTCATCAGCTCAACGACCTTCCGGGTAGCCGACTGGGGCAGTCGTTTCTTTTTCAAAGCGGTGGTCAGGATGCCCGAGCCAAGAGGTTTGGTCAGTACCAGGAAGTCGCCCGGCCGAGCCCCGGCGTTGGCGAGAACTCGATCCGGGTGTACAAGCCCAGTCACGACCAGTCCGTACTTCGGTTCCTGATCGTCGACAGAGTGCCCGCCGATAATGCTGATACCGGCCTCCCGAGCTTTGGCACATCCGCCCTGCATGATCCTTTGCAAGACCTCAAGCGGCACTTTTCGGGACGGGAAACAGACCACGTTCAGGGCAAACAACGGTCGGCCGCCCATGGCGTAGACATCGCTGATCGAGTTGGCCGCCGCGATCTGGCCGTAGTCGTAGGGATCATCAACAATGGGAGTGATGAAGTCCACGGTCTGGATGACGGCCTTCTGATCGTCGATTTGATAGACGGCCGCGTCATCGGCCGTCGATGTTCCGACCAGCACCGCGGGATCGTCAATCGCCGGCAAGTGGCACAGCACCTGTGCCAGGTCCTCGGGACCGATCTTGCAAGCTCAGCCGCCGCCGCGAGTCAGTTGGGTCAGCGCAACAGTTTTCGTCATTTGACACATTGCTCCTTTCTTAAGTTGAGAACCTCCGGGTCCGGCCTCGGACTCTCAACTCTCAACTCCTCACGTGAGCACCTGATACCAAATTCTACCGGCGCTGGCGGCGATCAGAGCCGCCAGGGCGTAGCGCAGATGAACGACCGACATTCGCCGACTCAAATACGCTCCGAGCTGACTGCCCGCCAGCGCGCCGGCAATCAAGGCCAGTGCCAGGGGCCAGTCGATCTGCCCTCCGCCAGCGAGCTTGCCCAGACTACCCGCCAGCGCCGAACAAAAGGTGATTCCCAATGAGGAACCGATCGCCAGTCGCAAAGGCATGCGCACCACTTGCACCAGTAGCGGAATGGTCAAGAAGGCGCCGCTCTGACCGACCATGCCGCCCAGAAAACCGACCCCCACAGCCACCGCGATGGCCCGGACCCTGCTGAACGGAACCTGGTCGGCCGGGAGTTCCCCAGCCCGTGGCAGCTTAGGCAATGTTCGACACATCAAAAGCGCCGCGAGCAACGCCAGCGCACCGAGCAGACCCAACAGCACCGTCGCAGAGACGGCCTCGGCTTCTGAGAGGAAAGCCCCACACAGGCTGGCCGCCGCGATCGCCGCGCCCATCCAAAGTACCAGCCCGCCGTGAACGAGCCGAGCACGGCGGTGAGCCATCCCGGCCGCCGCCGTCGCGAAGAGGCTTTGAAGGATTGTCAGCCGCGCCACCAGCTTCATGTCCAAAGACGCCAGACCCACTGCCGGCGGACCGTACAGGAGAAAAGGCGCCAGAATAATTCCTCCGCCCAGGCCGACCATTCCAGCCAGCAGACCGCCTACGAAACCCAGAATCGCCAGCAATCCCAGCAGTTCCACGCGACTTGCCCTTCTTCTCTCCACCAGCCCGGATTATTCATAGGCCGTCGTCGTGGTACCCAAACCGACAACTTGTTGTCGCATTCCACGGGTTTCACGGCACATCCAGCGACGACAAGTCGTCGGTTTGGGTTTCTATGAATAATCCGGTCCAGCGGAAGTCCTCTCCCTCGAAAGCGGTCCGATCGGACTTGCGACGTCACTATACGGATCAAAGCGCAGTCGGCGTGAGAGAGAATTGTTAATACCGAACCGCAGGGTCATAAGTTGTGCTTATGACACTGTTCCAGCGTCGGAACTGCGTTCGAGAAAGTGCAGAAAGATGCGGGCCGGCGCTGGCAAAACTCGTCGTCGGTCCCACACGATAAACAGCGTGCGATCCATCGACAGATCGCCAATCTTCAGGCCGTGCAGTTGACCGGTCTCGAGTTCCTTGCGGACAGCGAGGTTAGAGAGGACAGCCACTCCGACGCCTTCCAAAATGGCTTCCTTGATCGCCTCGTTACTCCCAAGCTCCAGGGCGATTTGCAGGTCGGCCAATGCCCTGCGATTCTCTGCCAATGCCTGTTCCAGGCACCAGCGAGAGCCGGAACCGGGTTCCCGAACGATGAGTGGTTGCTGGGAAAACTGCCGGAAAGAGACTCGCTTCCGCCTTCGCCACGAATGGTCCGGCGGCACGACCAACACCATTTCGTCCGTAGCGAACGGACGAAACTCGAGATGCTGACTGTCGCTCTTGCGGCCGACCAAGCCGAGATGGACCTTGGCCCGTTCCACTTGGTCCAGCACGGCCATGCTGTCGAGCGCGGTTGCGCGCACTCGAATCTGCGGGTACTGTTTGCGAAAGACCGCCAGGACCCCCGGCAAGAGATGCTCGCCAGGAATCGAACTGGCAGCCAACAGCAAGTCGCCCGTGACCGGCGTCTTTTTGCCGGTGACTTGTTGCCGGGCCTCCCGATGCAGGTCGAGTATCCGCTGGGCGTAAATGTGGAGTCGTTGACCTACCTCCGTCAGAAACACCCGACCCCCGCGCCGCTCAAACAGAGCCACGCCCAAATCCTGCTCCAGGGCGTGAATCCTCTGGCTGACCGCAGCCTGTGTGATCAAGAGCGAATCCGCAGCCGCCGTGAAACTGCTCAACTCGGCAGCCCACGCGAAGGTCTGCAAGTACGGAAGCTCAAGATCGGTTCTGGTATCGGTCATCTCAGCTACGGCCAAACTTGGAACTACTGTTATTCGATGTCCGGATGGCAACCGGCGGGAACCCACGGGTTGCCACCCGTGGGCTTTGCTGCGAACGCGGCTCGGCAAGAGCCTCGCCCTCCCCCTGCCGGCACGCTTTCAGACTCCGCGTACTTTTGGCACGGTTCTTGGTAGAATAGCCGGCCGGCGTTTGTACGACCAGACTCACGCGTTTCAGCGCAGGAGCAATGGGATGCTCCCGTCTATGTGGACAACATCAAGCTGCGATTGGACAGAAGTTTCAAGAAATGAAAGGCGAAATGATGTGCAACGATCAGATCACGCGCCGTGAGGCGATTCAAGCAGGGGCCGCTGCGGCGTTGCCGCTGGTCGCCGCGTCGTCCACGTCGGCAAACGACAAGAAGCCACGTGAAGCGGCCGTCACCATCGGGATGGCCACGCTGGGGTTTCGCGACTACACAAACAGCCAGCTCGCCAAAGAGTTGGCACAGCAGGACATCCACACGGTGCAACTGTTTCTCAACCAGACCGATAGCCGTTACTGGAAGTACAACGGACGCTCCGACGTCTCGGACATGACCACACAGCGGTGCGCGGCCATCGGCAACGCTTACCGGTCGGCGGGCGTTTCCATTCACAGCCTCGGCGTCTACACGAACCTGATCCACCCGGACGAAGCCGAGCGAAAGGCGAATCTGGCCTACTTCGAGGCGATGATGAAAATCGCCGCCGCCATGGACGTGCACATGCTGGTGACCGAGGCGGGACACTACCACTCCAACGAGCCGGCGCCGAGGGTGCCGCACCACTTTCAGGAGGAAGTCTGGAAGACGATGGTGGCCACGGGCAAGGAGCTGGCGAAACGGGCCGACGCCCACAACGCGACCGTCATCGTCGAGCCGTTCTTTCGGGGCTTCTTCGCCAGTGCGAAGCGAACGCGTCTGTTTCTCGAAGAGGTCGGCTCGCCCAGAATTCGGGCATTGCTGGACCCGGCCAACCTGCTGGAGGTGAACGATCTGGAAGAGATGTTCGATCAGCTCGGCCCTTGGATCGACTGTCTGCACGCGAAAGACCGCAAGCTGCACGTCGATCGCGGGGTGCCCGCCGGCCAGGGGGACCTCGATTACCGGAAGTTCGTCAGCCTGGCGGCCGAGCGCACACCGAAAGCACCGCTCATCTTGGAGTACGTAGGACCGGACAACTACAAGCAAGCCCTGGAGCATCTACTCGGCGCGATGCGTCAGGCGGGTGTGCGCAAACGATGAGGCACAGGGAATGATGACGGTCCTGCCGGCCGCTACGGGCTTTGCGGCAGCTTCGTCCGCCGTCAAATCGCGCACCTCGTCGAAAATCATCCGGGTTGCATGAATCAACAAAATGCGTTGACGACAAACCGTTTAGCCGCCGGGCTTGCCCGGCGCGCGGCCCGCAAGCGGGCC
>CAZGYE010000370.1:0-4711 GCA_964530165.1 uncultured Planctomycetaceae bacterium | reverse complement strand
GGGGTCGCATTCGCTCCACCACAGCCACCCTTTAATCGAAACTGACCCACTGCCGCTTGTTGCACATGCGTCAGCACAGCCTATTGGAACGGCGAATGTCAGGCTCCGTGTATCCCAGTGATTCGAATCCGTCGGCGGTCGTCGCTTCATTCCGTCAGGGCAACGATAGGAATTCATGCTTGATGGTGCCATAATAATGTTGCCACACTTTCGAGAAGAGACGCACCCATGAGAAACGTATTGCAAGACCTCGAACAGGTCCTCCGCACCGAACAGACTGTCGCCTACACCACGCTGGTGGAAACACGCGGGTCGACCCCGCAGAAGGCGGGCGCGGTCATGCTGGTGTTTCCCGACGGCTCACAAAGCGGAACGTTGGGCGGCGGCTGCGTGGAAGCCGACGTGAAACGCAAGGCTTTGAGGATCTTGGATCACGGCGAGACCGAGATTCTCACCTTCCAACTCGACAGCGATTACGGCTGGGACGACGGGTTGATCTGCGGCGGGCGGATGAAAATGCTCGTCGATCCGTTGCGGCCTGGAGACGACGTCTCGTATTTTCACAAGCTGGAAGAGGTGGCTTCCACTGGTCAGGGTTGCACGGAGGCGATCATTCTCGATCCGGAGCAAGCTGGCAGCGGGCAAGCGGCCGATAGGTACCTGCTCGACGAAAGCGGTGCGATTCTGGCGTCGCGAGGCGGCGGCGACGTCCCGGCCGCACTCGTCGAGAATCTGCGTCCGATGGTCAAACGTCCACGGCCCTATGTCGTGCAGGGAGTCTCCTATTTGCCGCAGGTGGGACATTGCCGGCTGATTGTCGTCGGCGGAGGACACGTCGGCCAGAAGCTGGCCCAATTGGCTGCGGACGTCGATTTCGACGTGTGGGTGGTCGACGACCGTGAGGAATACTGCAACCAGGATCGCTTCCCGATGGCGAAGCGCCTCTTCGTCGCTCCCATCGACACGGCGCTCAGCGGACTGGAGATCGACGCGGACACCTTCTGTGTGATCGCCACCCGCGGTCACCTTCACGACGAAGAAGCCCTGTATCACCTGGCCGAGACGCCGGCGCGTTACATTGGCATGATTGGCAGCCGGCGGAAGATTAAGCTGATCTACGAAGACCTGCTCCGCGAAGGGATCTCCCGCGAGGCTTTGGCCCGCGTCTGCGCGCCGCTGGGATTCGACATCGGGTCACAGACGGTGGCCGAAATCGCCGTCAGCATCGTGGCCGAACTGGTCGCCCACCGCAACTTGGCCGGTCTGCCCGACGACGTCAGCCGGCGACGAAAAATACTTGAAGAGGTTGTGGACCCGAACCAAACCCTCGGCGAGCGGCCGGCGTCAACCGGCTAATATGTGGAATTGGGGGCTGCCCCCCGCTCACCGGTTTGAGAACGCGTTCGTTAAAGGAACACATCGAATGCTCACGCGAAGACAGTTCACCGCAACCGCGACCGCAGCGGCAGTTGCAGGCTTGACGGGGCGTTTTTCGCTCCCCGGTTTGCACGCCGCTGAGCCGAACAAAAAGAAGGCATCGAAGTACATCGACGTGCACACGCACATCGGCACGACCTGGAACGGCAACAAGGAACTGACACCCAAAGGACTGCTCGACTGGATGGACGAGCACGACGTCGAAAAGGCGGTGCTGCTGCCGTTGACATCACCCGAGTCGTCCAGTTTTCTGCTGCTGACCGAGCCGGCGCTCAAGGCGGCCAAGGAGCACCCCGATCGGCTGATCGCGTTCTGCGCGATCGATCCCCGCACCAGCGTTCGCGGCGGGCTGAAGGGGTTCATCAGCATCATCCAGTCGTACGTCGACAAAGGGGCCAAAGGATTCGGCGAACACAAGGTGGGGCTTGACTTTGACGACCCGCTGATGATGCGCGTTTACGAGGCCTGCGAGACGATCGGCATCCCGCTTCTGTTCCACATGGACACCATTCGCGGCAAAGATGAGCCCGGTCTGCCTCGGCTGGAACATGCGCTGCGCACCTTTCCCAAGCTGAATTTCATCGGCCACGGCCCGGGCTGGTGGGCCTCGATTTCCGGCGACATCAAATCGCTGGGTGGATACCCCAAAGGGCCGGTGGCGCCCGGCGGTGCGATCGACAAGTTGATGGCGAAGTATCCCAACATTTACGGTGACTTCTCGGCCGGCTCGGGCGCGAATTCCATCAGCCGCGACAAGGAATTCGGCCGCGCGTTTATGATCCGCCGCCAAGACCGCCTGATGTTTGGAACTGACTACCTCCAGCCGGGACAGCACGTCCCGCAGTTCGAGCTATTCGACAGCCTCGACTTGCCGAAAGAGGTGCGGACAAAGATCTACAAGGGAAATGCGACGCGAATGTTGAAACTCGGTTAAAATTTGATCTGTTTTCAGCGGTCAGCATTCAGCGGTCAACTTTCAGCTTTTTCTGGCTGACCGCTGATTGCTGACTGCTGAGAGCTTTTTCCGTCCCTCGCGGGGACTCACATGACTCAGCCCCTTCCCTACGGCCTGTTGTTGATCGCCGGTGCTCACACGCATCAGGAGATGTATGCCCGCGCGTTCGCCGCCGATCCGCGTTGCCGGCTGATCGGCCTGACCGACGAGGCAGACGTGCCGCTTCGTCGGCGGGCGTTGAACGTGAAACTCGCCGCCGAGCTGGATGTGCCGTATCTGGACGATTTCGAAGCGGCCATTCGCCGTGACGACGTCCATTTGGTTTCCGTCTGTCCGGAGCCGGAGCGTCGAGGTCGTCTGGCGGCCGTCTGCGCGCGGGCCGACAAGCACGTGTACGTCGACAAGCCGCTCTCGACCAGCGTGGAAGCCGCCCGTGAACTCGTCGCCGCCGTGGGCGAGCACGGCGTGTTGAGCCAGATGTTTAGCCTGGTCCGCATACCGGCGGCAGCCCGCGCAAAACACATTCTGGAATCGGGCCGGCTGGGCGCGCTCGTCGGCCTGCACTGTGAATTGCTGTTCGCAAAAGGACGACCGGGAACCGCCGACCTCTCGCAGACGAGAGTCGAACGTCCCCACCCCGAGCGATTCACCTTTATCGACTCGAAGCGAGAACTGTTTTGTGTCGGCCTTTATCCGCTGGTGCTGTTCCAGTGGTTGACCGGCCTGCGTGTGACAAGCGTCTACGGCACGACGAGCAACTACTTCTTCCGAGAGCATCAACAGAACGACGTGGAAGATTTTTCCTGCCTGTTGCTCGAGATGGAAGAGGGAATCGACGCGACAATTACCGTCGGCCGCACCGGCTGGTCCAGTCATCCCAGCCACGGCATCCATCAGATGCACTTGATCGGCACCGAAGGGGCGGTGACGGTCGACGCGTTTCGGCCCCGGCTGGAAATCCACTCCGACTCTCCGCCGTGGACACCACCCGAACTGCCGCACCCCGACGACCCGATGGGCTTCTGGTCGAGCACGGCTCAAGAGAACGGCATGCAGCCCAAGACCGACTGGTGGCCCGTCGGGAGCACCATGCACAGCGATGCATCGTATTTTCTGGATTGCATCGAGCAGGGCCGCGAGAGCGACGTCCCGGCAGACATCGGGGCACATGCCGTCGAAGTGATTCTGGCCGGTTACGAATCGGCCGCCTCCGCGCAGCCGGTGCCATTACTGTCAGGGTAGCCGAGGTTGGCAGACTTCAGGCCGATCGCGTCAGAACGTTGGACGTGGGGCAGGCTTTCCAGCCTGCCGGTTAATCATGGCAGGCTGGAAAGCCTGCCCCACAACACCCGGCAAATCAGCTTTGACGGCTGGGTCAGAGCGAAAGCGATGGCCCACGCCCGAGAATTCCGGGGCTTCCCGTTGGTCAGCCCCGGCCACCCACCCGGTTCCGTTGTGACGATCTCAGTCTATTCGTCGCCGTCGTCGAATTCGTTGAACTCATCGGACTCGTCAGCTTCGTCGGCCGATCCGACCGGCGGCGGTCCGGTCGGCGTACGGCGAAAAACGGCCACGACGTCTTCCACCGGGACCACGTACAACAGGTTGTCGGCTTCGAAATCGACTGGAATCGAGTTTTTGGGGTGGAACAAGACCTTGTCGTACTTCTTGATTGGAAAGTCTTCGTCGCGCTCGACCTGCACGCTGATCTCGACGATGCGGCCTGTGATCGTGGGGATCTCGGCATCGTCGGGTAGAACGATTCCGCCGCGAGTCGTCTGCCGACTTTCGTCCTTGCGAATGAGGACCGTCATTCCCAGAGGTTCAACGAATTCCGTCAACGTATCAGCTCCACGTCAACCAGTGTTCAACCCGTGTTGGTCTCCGCACGATGGACGGCGAATTGTATCCACTCCGTGCGGACCGGCAAAGTGTAATAGTCGCCTCTCTACGCGACGATTATAGGTCTACGCGACGATTATAGGCGCCCATGCGTGTGGAAGCGAGTCGGAATTTCCGACGGATATGGTGATCGTGATCGGCACGGCGAGGTGAAACAGAAGGAACGAACCAGAAGGCGTCGGTGTGCTAAGAAACCTCGTCGTCGCGGAGAAGTAGTGGTTTGTCAACGTCGAACTGAGTGTGGGGCAGGCTTTCCAGCCTGCCATGACCGATCGGCAGGCTGGAAAGCCTGCCCCACAGTACTTGTCAATTCAGCGTGGACGCACGACACTCCGTCACAACTCGATTGATACGTTGGCTGCACTGGTGTTTTTCCAGCGCTGGGACGAAATACACGGGCAAGATGCCCGTGGCGCC
>CAZGYE010000369.1:0-4752 GCA_964530165.1 uncultured Planctomycetaceae bacterium | reverse complement strand
GAAGACTCTGCCTCAGCCACCCATCACAAATCGTTTGCACGTTTCCACATAGGCTCCGTTAAACGGTATTGGGCTTAACCCGGATCATTCACCGCCAAGTCGCCAAGGACGCGCCAAGCGTTTGTGAGATTTGACGTTGCACTCTTCAGCGGTCAACAGGGTGTTCCGAACAGGAAGCGAACAACAGTTTACCCAACATCCCTTGTCAGTTGACTTTACGATCTTTGTCCTCTTGGCGTCTTGGCGGTTGATGAATAATTCCGGCTAGGGATTAGGACTGCTGTCTGGGCGAGTTTCCATCTCCAGTAATTGTTGCAGATGTGGTGAATAGTCGTCATAGGAAACGGTGTCCGGCGGGCCGGGGGCGTACAGGTAACGGGACTGGGCAGGATCGTCGGCCAGGGCGATCACCGTCGACGCGACGGTCCCCCGATCAAACCCGCTGAGGCAGATGGCAGGTGCATCGGCATCGCGGCCCAAACCGCAAATGCGCTGGGCGGTCGCAAGCCGCTCGCCGAGTGATCCGTCCGCGTTGAGCAACGCCTCGATTTCTGCTCGGACACGCTGAATTCTGCGATCGTCCGGATCGTTGAGCGGGCCGTTTGTGATCGCATGAACGCCGGGCGATAGCGGGATGGTCTTGACGTCATCGGCGACTTCGACCACGACGGCAGCATGTTGGCTGAAGATCAGTAAATTGAATCCGTCGAACTGGTGTCGACCGATTTGTCGGTGGCTTTCTTCAAGTGCGGATTCCACCGACCGGCAGCCAAGCAGGTCGCGACACAACAACCCCCGCGAGCGGACTTCAGCCGGAAGGTCCGGCCGGGGCCGATTGGTGACGGCAACCATCACCCCAAACTGGTTGATTCCGAGCCAGGTACCGCCCCGCTCCAAGTCGATTCCTCCGAGCCACGCTGTGCTGCCTTTTGGCCTTGGCGACAGCAAGCCGTCGGTTTGGGATTCTTGCGACAGTGAACTGTCGGTTTGGGGGCATGAGACGATCTGCGGCGGCGCAGACGGGCGATGCCGCCATTCTTCCCGATTCGTTAGAATCAGCAGCGGACACTCGGGCAGCACCCCATAAATTGCCGAGAACAAGCACATGAGCGTTTCTGGGTCCGATCGGCGGTCTTTCGAAACGTTTTGAGTCAGTAACTACTATACATCTGGAGACACGATTTCCGAACAAACAAGCCGGGGCCGAGCTGCGACAAGTGTAACCGACAACAGACGCGGATCAACACGAGCGGTCGAAATGGCTGAGCTGGCAGCGCAAATCCCCCGCAGCTTTCGCAGCGTGCGGGAGCGGGATATTTGAAAAGATTCGGGAGACAAGCGGTTTTCGCCCTAAAACGCGCTGGCGTCTTGGGATCAGAACAGTTATACTCCGAAGCCAATTGTCAATTGAGCGATGAGTGACCGGCCATTGGGTCGGCGTTCTCCGGGTGTCCGCAACGAGTGTGGAGCACGAACGGGATTCGTGGCCGGGGAGATCGGACGGGTGTGTACTCTGCACACGAGTCCGATTCCACTCTCTACAGGATTGTAGAATCATGCATCAAAGTTCCCCTCATTTTCGGACTGATAGCAGCAACACTTCGACAGCCCAAACGGCGCTGCAAAGCGCCGGGGGGGTCGCTACGAAGACAAAGGTGGTTGCCCAGAAGAACGCCGGCAAGTTGTTTACCCTGAGCCGAAGAACGAATTCGTTGTTGGGCGTGCAGATCGCCGCGTGTGGTTCGTACGTCCCCGAACTGGTCGTCACCAACGAGGACCTGGAGAATCGTTACGGATTCGAGCCCGGCTGGATCGAACAGCGGACGGGAATTTTGGCTCGTCGTCATGCCGCACCGGAGCAGGCAACCAGCGATCTCTGCGTGGAAGCCGCACGCAAGGCGATTCGCTCGGCCCACGTCGATCCGAACGACATCGATTTGGTGCTCGTGGCGACCTTCTCGCCCGACTACAACTGTCCGTCGACCGCCTGCCTGGTGCAGGAGCGTCTGGGGCTGGACGCGCCGGCTGTCGACTTGAATGCCGCCTGTGCTGGATTTATGTATGCTTTTGTCACCGGTGCACAATTCGTGGCGACCGGGAACTCCAAGCTTGCGTTGGTGATCGGAGCCGACACGAACAGCCGAATCGTCGATCCGCACAACCAGCGAATTGCTCCGCTCTTCGGCGACGGGGCCGGTGCGGTGCTGCTGGCCAGCGGCGAACCGCATCAAGGACTGATTTGCTATCAGTTGGGGTCCGATGGCAGCGGCAGCAATCTGTTGGATCGGCCCAGCGGCGGGACGCGACGCCCGATTTGTGCGGCGGACATCGACAAAGGGCTGCACTACCTGCAAATGGACGGCCGCAGCGTCTTCAAATGGGCAGTCCGTGCATTGACCGACACGATTGAACTGGTGCTCGAAAAAACCGGCATGAGCCCCCACGACGTCGCGCTGTATCTGCTCCACCAGGCCAACATACGCATCATCAACTACGCCGTCGAGCAGCTCGGCGTTCCACCGGAGAAGGTGTTCAGCAACCTAGAGCAATACGGCAACACGTCGGCCGGTTCGATTCCGCTGGCCATGGACGAAGCTTTCCAGGCCGGCCGCATTAACCGCGGCGATACGTTGCTGCTGAGCGGATTCGGCGGCGGATTGACCTGGGGAACATCACTGTTTCGCTGGTAGGCGCCATGAAACTCGGAATGGTCACGTACATGTGGGGGGCCGCGTGGGACCTGCCGACGCTCATCAAGAACTGTGAGGCGACCGCTTTTCAGGGCGTTGAGCTGCGCAGCACGCACAAGCATGGCGTGGAAGTGACGTTGTCCAAAGCCCAGCGGGCGGAGGTCAAGAAGCGGTTCGCCGATTCAGCGGTCGAGTGTGTCGGACTCGGTTCGGCCTGCGAGTATCAGAGTCCCGATCGCAAGGTCCTCGAGCAGAACATCGAGCTGACCAAACAGTTCGTCGTCCTCTCGCACGAGATCGGTGCAACCGGCGTCAAGGTTCGGCCCAACCGGTTCGTGAAGGGCGAAGACCGCGAGGCGACCGTGGCCCGCATCGGCATGGCGCTCAGGCAGTGCGGAGTGTTCGCCGTCGACTACAATCAGCAGCTCCGGCTGGAAGTTCACGGCAACGGGACAAGCGAACCGGCTGTCATCAGGGAAATCATCGACGTCGCCGATCATCCGAACGTGACCGTTTGCTGGAACTCGAATCCGGGCGAAACGATCGACGGGTCGATCCAGCACAACTTCGATCTGCTCAAGGACAAGTTGGGCCGGGTCATCCACATCCACGATCTGTATGACCGGCGGTACCCCTATCGCGAGCTGTTCAGCCTGTTGCGAAAGAACGGTTTCGAGGGGTATTGCCTTTCGGAAAGTCCCGCGACGAGCGATCCGCTCCGCGTGATGCACTACTACAAAGCACTGTGGGACGAACTAACGCGGTGAGATTGCAGATTTCGGATTGTCGATTGCCCAGCATCGGCAAGCGGCTGGAAATCACGCGTCCTTATCCGGCGGATCGTCGTCGGGTCGGGTGTCCGGCTTGACGTCCGATTCGGTCTCGCCGTTGTCCGCTTCGGCCTGCTGCGTGGCGGCGGCTTCGTCTGTTGCCGGGCGTTCGACCACCGGTTGATCGGAAGCCGCCACTCCGACCAGCGGCAACAGTTCGTCCTGTTCCTCTTCTTCGGGCAGATAGACGGCGTCCAGATCGGTGCCGTCGTCGCCCTGCCGCAGCAAGAGGTAAACGATCGTCGAGACCGTCCAAAAATAGCTGTAGACAAATCCGACCAGCAGCACGGCCACGACGTGCAGCCAGATGCCAACCAGCTTGTCTCCGATCTCTACCCAAGTCCGAAGCGGACCGCCATCGGTTTTTATGAGTAGATCTGCGCCGCCGACCAACTCGGGTGCCCCCTGAAACAGCGCGCTGGTGTTCTGCGATCCCATGCCCGCCGCGACACTCCAGCCGGCCAGATAGACGATCAGCCATGCCATGAACGAGACAAAAAAGATCACCGCCGAGCCATACATCATCGCCACGATCGCATACCAGAGCAGGTGCCAGGGGCGGTTGTAGATGTAGCTGTAAGCCCGGCTGAAGCCGTCGAAAGCGTCGCTGCCTTCCACGCTGATCGTCGTGAGCATCAGCGGCCAGCCGACAGCCACGCCGATCAGGATCAGCGCCATCAAGAAGCCGAGCGCCAGCGGCACGATCCACAAGAGCCCGACGATCGCTTCGCCGGCCACAGGAATGCGCCCGATCAGCCCGCCCAGCAGACACAACGCCCAAAAGAAGCCGAAACCGGCGATCGGCAACAGCGGGGCCGAAAAATACGAGAGAAACCGCCCGCCCGAGAACGCGAGCGCACTCCGCATGCCGATCTGCTCGTCCCGGGCAAACTGCACGGCTGCCATCCGCGTGATCGCTCCGCCGAACAGGGACCACACCATGAACGCCCAGAGCAGCTGCGTCCAGGCGTAGGCCGCCTCGGACCAGGTATTGCCGGTTTGCAGCAGAATACCAGCCGGCTCCACGACACTTTCCAACGGTTTGACGAGCACTCTCCAATTCGTCAGGCCCCGCCTCATCTGCGGGTCTTCCAGCGCCGTCCCATACCGCGACGGCAACGATTCCTGCCACGGCCAGAAGACTTTCCCAGAGTCATCCGGCGACGGAGCGAAAGGTAGTTCCGTGAAGGCCCAGTTGCCCATTGCCAGAACGACGAGCGCCGCCCCGGCGA
>CAZGYE010000368.1:0-4755 GCA_964530165.1 uncultured Planctomycetaceae bacterium | reverse complement strand
TCACCGAATGCCGATCGTTGAGCAGTACGAATATTGGACTTATCCCCTTTTCTTTCCCCTTTGTGCCTTTGCCCCTTTGTGCCTTGAATTCAATAGTGACGTCGCTGCCGTGACGAGGGAATGTCCATGGCCTTGCGATATTTGGTCACCGTGCGGCGAGCCAGGCTGTAGCCTTGCTTGCCGAGTGCGACAACCAGCGCATCGTCACTGAGTGGATGAGTCTTGTCTTCGTCGTCGACAATGTCCTTCAGCTTGAGGCGGACGATGTCCCACGCGACTTCTTCACCCCCGGAGGTCACTGTTCCGCCGCCGAAGAAACGCTTCAGCGAGAAGATTCCACGCGGAGTTTGAATCCACTTATCGTCGACGGCCCGAGAGACGGTCGTCACGTGGACGCCCACCACGTCGGCGATTTGCTGCATTTTCAGCGGTACGATGTGTGCGGGGCCGTTGTCGAGAAAGGCAGTTTGATGGTCGACGATGGCCTGCGCCACCCGCTTGAGCGTGTTGTGACGCTGTTCGATCGATTCGATCAACCACTTGGCCGACTCGATCTTCTTCTTGATGTACTCTTTCGTCTGCGGATCGGGATTGTTCCGTAACTGTTTCAGATAGTACTGGCTGATCCGCAAGCGGGGCGTGTACTCGTCTTCCAGCCGAACCAGATACTTGCCGTTTTCATCCGGCTCGACGGAGAGATCGGGCGTCACTTTTTGCACCTTCCCGACGTCGAAACCACGACCGGGCCACGGGTTCAGGTGCAGCAGTTCTTCGATGGCGGCCTTGATGGTCTCCAGCGAGTAGCCGGTCTTACGCGCGATGACAGGCAGCCGGTTCTGCTGCACGTCTTTTAGGTGAGACGTGATCAACGTCATCAACACGTCTCGATACGGTGTCTGCGGGCCAAGCTGCAGAAGCAGGCATTCTTTACAGTCTCGGGCGCCGACGCCGGGCGGGTCGAGCTTTTGGATCAATGCCAGCGTTTCCTGGGCGGTTTCCTGGCTGATCAGATGGCCGTATACCTGCACGATCTCGGGCAGCGATCCTTGCAGGCGCCCGTTGTGATCGAGGTTCTGAATCAGATACACGCCAAACTCGTGGACTTCCGCCGTGCAATTGAAGAAACCGAACTGTTCCAACAGGTAGTCGTTCAACGACTGGGGGCGTGCCGCGATGTTCGCTATGGCGTCGTGCTTCCGGTCGGCCGCTTCGCTCATGCGGTTGATCGAAGGCTTCGACGCCGAGGTGACATTGTCTTCAGGCCACTGCTCCGACATTTCCAGCAGCCGCTGGAAGTCCGCCTCGTTGTTGTGTTCGCTGTCGACGACCAGTTCCTTTTGGTCGACTTCCGGGGGAGAGGCCTCTTCGCGGGCCCGCTCCAACTCGGTCTGGGTTTCGGTCTCCGAGACCTCCGAGCCGGCAGCTTCCCGCTCGAGCACGACGTTGTCGTCCAATTCCTGCTCGATGCGCTCCTCCAGCGCCATGATGGGCAACTGAAGAATCTCCATCGATTGAATCATCCGCGGAGCCAGCTTCATCTGCTGGCTCATTTTCATTTGCATTGAAAGGTTCAGATGCATGAAGAACGTCTGGAGATCCGGTTTCGTGATGACAAAGCGGTCAGCGGTCAGTGGTCAGCTAGGAACGAGAAAAGAGCTGAGTGCCGATTGCTGATTGCTTCTCAAAATTCCTGCCGGCCGCGCATCGCGTCGGCCAGCATTTCTTTGTTAGCAAACTCTAGCACACTCCCGGACGCAATCCCCCGGGCAAGCCGCGTAATTTTCACAGGTTCGTTTTCCAGCAGGTTGGAGATGTACAGGGCCGTTCCATCCCCTTCCAACGTTGGATTCGTTGCCATCACAATCTCGGTGATTCCGTCCTGCCGCACACGCCGCATAAGGGCCTCGACAGTCAAATCCTCCGGACCGAGTCCCTCCAAAGGCGAAATTCGCCCTTGCAGAACGTGGTACGCTCCCCGGTAGACCCCCGCGGCCTCCAGTGCCGTCACGTCGCGAGGCTGTTCGACGACGCACACGATGTGCTGATCCCGTCGCGGATCGGCGCAAATGTCACAGACCGCGCGCTCCGTCAAATTGAAACAAACCGAGCAGGTGCGGACCGCTTGCTTGACCTCACGGATCGCGTCGGCCAATTTCAGCGCTTCCGCCTCGCTGCAGCCGAGTATGTAATGTGTCAATCGTTCGGCCGACTTGCGGCCGATACCCGGCAACGCCGCAAACTGGTCGATCAGATTGCCGACGGCCGGTCCGTAAGGATGTGCTCCGGCGCTCACGTCGTTGGGTGACATATTTTCGACAACGCCTCGTTCAAACCGGGAATGTTGATCTCGCCGGTCAATGCGCTCATTTCCTGGGCCGCTGTTTCTCTGGCCTTTTCCAGCGCCTGATTGGTTGCCGCCACCAGCAGGTCTTCCAGCATCTCCTGGTCATGGGACTCCAACAGCGACTCTTCGATGTGAACGGCCAGAATCTTCTGCTGTCCGTTGGCCTCGACGGTGATCATTCCGCCGCCCGCACTGCCGTCGACTCGCAACTGGGCGAGACTCTCCTGCATCTCGCTCATACGGCCTTGCATTTCCTGCGCCTGCTTCATCAGCGCGGCAATATTTCCCAACCCTTTGAACATGGTTTCTCATTCCTCTTCTGCCGAAGGAGAGCGGTTCTCTTCGATCTTGTAGATGGTTGCTCCAAAAACAGACAGGGCCTGTTGGACGAACGGGTCGTCCGTCGATTCCAGTTGCCGCCGCGAGGAACGCTCCGGCGTCGACTCCGCCACCGAGGTGACCGACGCCTTCGCGTCGGCCACTCGCAGGACAATCCGGACGGGCTGACCGGCGATCTTGCCGGCCAGCGATTCGAGCCTCACCAAGTTTTCCGGCTGCTCACAATACCGTTTACTGAAATGATAGCTTCTGGGAAAGGTCAAGGCCAGTTGATTTGGCCCGGAAATTGCTGCGTCGCTGACCACCTTGACGTGGACGGCCAATGTATCATCAATGTGTGAAATGAGTTGCGACAAAAATTCACGCTCGCGGCCCTCTTGGAATTCCACCGAGACGAGTGGAATTTCCTGCTGGACGGCCGCTTCGTCATCTATTCTCTCGCTTCCGGACGTTTTTTTTTCAGCCCTTTGGCGAGCGACAGGCGCGCGATTTGCTGTCTGCTCGCTGCTCCGACGCGCCGCCGCCGTGCCAGCGGAACCGCTCCCAGTCTTCAGCTCACGAACGAGCTGATCCAGCCGGTCCAGGTCCTCCAGCAGAGAGAGGCGAATCAACGCCAATTCCGCCAACGCCCGCCCGTAATGGACGCGAAACATCCGCGACTTGGTCTCCGCCAGAATCTCCAGAGCCGCCACAATCGTCTGCAATCCCCAACTCGCCGCCTGCTGGGACAACTTGCCGCGATTTCCTGCCGAGACGCTCAACAACTCCACCCCCTCTGCGCCCGAGGCGATGACCATCAGATCGCGCAGGTAGGCGAGCAGTTGATCGATCAACTCACTCAATTGCACTCCCGCACCGAGTGCGCCGTCGAACAGAGCGAGCACTTGGTCTTTGCGGCCGGCAACCAGCGCGTCGACCAGTTCGATCAGCCGATCGTCGCCGGCGGTGCCCAGCAACCGATGCACGTCGGCGTCGGTGATCCGCTCTTCGCCGAACGCCAACAGTTGATCGAACAGCGACTGGCTGTCACGCATCGACCCGGCCGCCCGACGGGCCACGAGCTCCAACGCGGCTGGTTCTACCTCGAAGCCCTCCGACTCGGCAATCTGCTGCAAGCGGTCGATGATATTGGCCGTGGCGATTGTCGCGAAGTCGAATCGCTGGCAGCGTGACAGGATGGTGTCCGGGACTTTGTTCGGCTCGGTGGTGCAGAAGACGAACTTGACGTTCGCCGGCGGCTCCTCCAGCGTCTTCAACAGCGCGTTGAAGGCTTCTTTGGTCAGCATGTGGACTTCGTCGATGATGTAGAGCTTGTACGTCGTTCGCATCGACTTGACGTTGACGTTGGCTCGCAGCAAGCGGATGTCGTCGATGCCCCGGTTCGACGCGCCGTCGATCTCCAGCACGTCGACGTCGTGGCCGGCCGAGACGCCGTCACAGATTTCGCAAGCGTTGCAGGGGACGCCGTCTTTAGCCTCCGGACAATTCAGCGCCTTGGCCAGTATCCGGGCCATCGAGGTCTTGCCGACCCCGCGGGCCCCCGTGAACAGATATGCGTGGGCCACGCGCCCCGTCCGAATCGCGTTCTGCAGGGCCTGCGCCACAGGCTGCTGGCCGATCACGTCCTCAAACGTCTGCGGCCGAAACCTGCGGGCCAGGACCGTGTAGTGTGATGACTGCTCTTGCATACCATTTCCATCGAACGAAATCAGGAACGAGGATCAAACGCGCCGCCGCTCGCGGCTTAGCGGCAAGCAGGATGGGTATCGCCCTCCTGACACGGCCCATCATACCAACAAGTGATTCGCGGCGCTCAACGAGGCCGGGAATTTTTCTGCGGCGGCTTCCAAGTCGTGCTCGTGGGAAAGCACGACTGCTGTCGCCCGCGAGTCCCGCCTTCCATGCCCAGCTCGACAAAAGTTCCACGAAAGCAATCTGTTGTGGAACAGCTCGCCATCCCCCCGAGCCGTCGGTAGGGTGGCGGGGCCATAGCGGAGCGTTGGCCCCGGTTGTCGCCGCACGTCAGGGCCATCGCTGGCGCTCTGGCCCTGCCATCCTTCGCTCGTCGTTGA
>CAZGYE010000367.1:0-4775 GCA_964530165.1 uncultured Planctomycetaceae bacterium | reverse complement strand
ACGGTCTCGCCGGGTGCCTGGGGCAGAGTCTTCGATGCCCCAGGTAGTGGGTCGCTGTAAGCTCTGGGGCTTCGCGGACTCAGCCCCAGCCACCCCGCCGCTTGGTGGGCGAGGTGTCGATCAGCAACAGCACTCGCTCTGGCAAGGGCAACGTCCGCAACAGCAGTGCAATCAACTGCGTTGCGATCGATCCGGTCTTGCGTCCTACCGCTGCGAGGAAGTAATAATAGCCTTGGTAGTCGTCGCTGACACCCGCGGCGCGGAGTCAAATCGTCACCGTGCGGCGGCCACTGGCGAACAACATGCCCGTCAGCAAGACTGGCAACCGCCAACGATTGCGAGCATGCAAACCTGCGGACAACCACTCCGACCACTGTTCGGGACATTCCCAACGACATACGGAGTTCGCCATCCTTGGCTCTCCTATCTCGCCGTGTGTCTTGCAACCACAGCTTGATGGAAGAGCCTTTTCTTGTGGATACCAGTTATCCCCGTTTTTTCAGAAAGTGCAGTCAGGTCAAGGAATGGCCCGCCGCCGAAGCGGGACCCCGAAAACAGGAAGGATTGGAACTGGCAAAGCAAATGGCCGCGAGGCAAGACGGCGCAGGCCTGGGATCTGCAGGAAATCGATTTCACGAACTCCAGCGCCGACGTTCATCGCCGCCAAGAAGTATGGGGCAAGGTTAACTACGATTGGAAATTCAGCTTCTCGGTCTCGGGCACTCCGCCGGAGAAGCTGTACGCGGGCGACACGTTTACGATGAGCATCAAGGGCAATGCCGGGGGCGAAAAAAGGACTATTACGTTGGCGCTGGAATGGGGATTGCCGTCGAGTAGAAACATATTCTTCAACAGGCTGCCATGCGCCCGCTTGTGCGGGCTTGAAAACCATGATTATTCGAGCGATGGCGGTGTCATCGCGGAACTTCGCTTGCGTGATTCTGGGTGATCGGGCATAGTCTTGACAATGAAGTACGCACTCATCATTCCCGACGGCTGCGCCGACGAGCCGCAGGAGGTCCTGGGAGGCCGGACACCTCTCGAAGCCGCCGACATACCCCATCTGGACGCGATCGTTCAGCAAGGGGTCATCGGCCGGACCGACAATATCCCCGCGTCGATGCCCTCCGGCAGCGACGTCGGCACGATGTGCCTGTTCGGTTACGATCCGCTCGCATACCACACCGGCCGGGCCCCGCTGGAGGCCGCGGCGCAGGGCATTGAGCTCGGACCGGACGACTGGGCGATTCGCTGTAACCTGGTGACCATCCGGGACGGGACGATGCAGAGCTTCACGGCCGGGCAGGTCCCCAACGAGCTGGGCCGGCAGTTGATCGAATTGATCGGATGGGATCAACGCGGCAATCCGCATTGGAAGTTCTATCCCGGCGTCAGTTACCGCAATCTGCTGATCTATCGCCCGCAAGGCGAGTCGGCGCCGTTCGGCACCCAGACGAAGACGGTCCCGCCACACGACATCACCGATCAGCTCCTCGCCGCTCACCTTCCGCTCGGACCCGGCTCGGACCTGCTGCGGGAACTGATGGACCGCAGCGTCGAACTGTTCGTCCAGTCGGCGGAGAATCAACTGCGGCACAGCAGCGGTGACTTGCCGGTCACCGGAGTCTGGTTGTGGGGCCTCGGAAAACGGCCGAACATGGAACCGTTCGCCGAGCGGTTCGGCCTGGCGGGGGCGGTGATCACGGCTGTCGATTTGCTGCGCGGCATCGGCCGTCTTCTGGGTTGGCGGGTGGTCGAAGTTCCCGGCGCGACCGGTTACATCGACACCGACTACGCGGCCAAAGGGCGCTATGCAATCGAGACCATGCCCGAGGTGGATCTGGTCGTCGTTCACGTCGAAGCGCCCGACGAAGCGTCCCATGAGGGCGACGTGGAAGCGAAGGTCCTCGCACTGGAGCAGATCGACCGGGAGATCGTCGGACCGGTCCACGATTATCTCAAGGGGCGAGGTGATTACCGCATCCTGATCTCACCCGACCATCCGACGTTTCTGCGTACGAAGACACACAGCCACGGTTACTGTCCGTTCGCGATGTGCGGTACCGGCCTTCGTGCTGAGGGCGCCGCGGGGTACGACGAACGCACCGCTGAGAAGTCAGAGCTCACGTTTCCCAACGGTCATGAACTGATGCCGATGTTTGTGCGATGTTGAGAGCAAATGCCTTCGAGCTCAAACGATGTTGACGCAAATTGGCTGAGGCGTTTTCGCCGGAATCTGCGTGCGTGGTACACCCGCCATGCGCGCGATTTGCCGTGGCGGAACACGCGAGATCCGTATCGCGTCTGGATCAGCGAGATCATGCTGCAGCAGACGACCGTTGCCGCCGTCATTGGGTATTTCGAGCGGTTTATGGCGCGGTTCCCGACGGTGGAGGAGCTGGCTTCGGCGGCGGAAGAAGAGGTGCTGCGCTGCTGGGAAGGGCTTGGTTACTACAGCCGGGCGCGCAACCTTCACAAGACGGCCCGATTGATCAGCACGCAGAGCGCCGGCCGATTTCCCAACGACGTGGAGGCGCTGGTCAAGCTTCCCGGCATCGGCCGGTACACGGCGGGGGCGATTGTGTCCTTCGCGTTCGATCGCCGGGCGCCGATCGTCGAGGCAAACACGCTGCGGCTGTATAGCCGGCTGTTGGGATTTCGCGGCGATCCACGCTCCGGCACCGGCAGACGCATGCTTTGGGAATTTGCCGAACGCGTTTTGCCGCGGCAATTACCAGGGCGCTTCAATCAGGCCCTGATGGAATTGGGGGCGACAATCTGCACACCGCATGAGCCGAGTTGTCCCGAATGTCCGGTTCGATCGTGCTGTCGAGCGTTCGCCGAGGAGCTGCAGCGCGAGATACCGGCGCCTCCGTCCCGGGTGAAGATCACGGCGGTGACCGAAGCCAGCGTGGCGGTGCGAAAGGACGATCTGTATCTGTTGCGCCGGTGCAGCGAGCGGGAGCGCTGGGCGGGGCTTTGGGATTTTCCGCGGTTTCGGGTCGCTGACGGCACCGCGCCGGCAGGGAATTCGGGACGCAAGCGGTCCACCACGGATGTTCCAAACACCGTGTCGGATGGGCTGAAGAGAACGCTTCAAGCCGACATTGTGAACACGACGGGTGTCGCGGCTGAGATTGGCGTTTTGCTGACTGAAATCCGCCACAGCGTCACACGATACCGCATTCGCTTGCTGTGCCTGCTGGCCGAACATCGCTCCGGCTCGCCGGACCGATCACAAGATTCCCGTTGGGTTCATCCGGCCGATTTCGGGGAATTTCCACTGTCAGTCACAGGCAGGAAGTTTGCGGCACTGCTATCGGGACTGGACTCGTGTGCGGACGATTCAGAGTTTTTCGGTGCAAAACGAGGTTGAGACGCGAGAATCGTAATATACTGTTTATACTATTGAAGCGGGGCCGCAATCACAAAACACGAACGTTGACGGCCGGGATGACCACAGACAGTTCCGATCGACGGACTCCGGAGACTGCGAAGGGTGCCGGTCCGCCTGCAGAGGGCGGAGAACCGTTTTTCCTCGAAGTCGACGGCATCGATGCGTCGTCCGAGACGGTCCCGGTGACAGAACCGGCGACGACGGACAATCGGGGCGGTGGTGACGCCCCTCCCGCCTGGTTCGCGCACAAGCAATCCAAGCAGCCGTCGAAAGACAAGACCTCGCGGCGGCGGCGCCCGACGAAAAAGAAAACGAAGAAGCTTAAAATCGTCGTCGAGCGGGAAAAAGACGAGGAAGAAAACCTTACCTGGCAGGAGCAACTGAAACGATGGATTGTTGGTCGTGAGGGGAAGGGTTTCGCCGTTTCACTGCTGTTCCACGTGGTGTTGTTGCTCATGTTCTCGGTCACGGTGATCCAGGGGCTGGGAGACGAGGAAATCAGCACCGTGGTGAGCATGGCAGATGAAGAAGTGCTCGAATTCGAGGAGATCGCCGACGCGACCGTCGAGATGGAAGAAGAGGTCGTGCAGCCGGAATTGAAAGCGCTTCAGGAGGCGTCGGAACTGGCTCAACCGGGCGTCAATCTCGGCGGATCGATTTCGGATGCGCTCGGGGGGGAAACCAGCGGGGGACCCGGGAACTTCAAGTTCGCAATGCCCAAGTCGGGCAGGGCGGTCACGAAAGGAAGTTTCACTGCTTGGACCGAACCAGAGGACCCGATTCCTAACAAAGACTATCTGATTATCATCCAGATCAAGCTGCCCGCCAAGATGAAACTCAATCGCTATCCTCTCAAAGATCTCTCGGGAAAGTTAGTCGGAACCGACGGGTATGAGCAGCAGATTCCCGAGGACCCGGCCCGTTACCTGCCGATCAAGGAAGGCCGGATGCAACTGGTGGTCACCGTTCCGGGGGCGGCAAAGCTGGTCAAGGACCGGATCGAGATCAAATCGAATCTGCTCAAGGAACAGCAGACGCTGGAGATCGAGTTCTGAAGCCTTGCAGTTGTTTCTTGCCGGCTCCTAAGATAGTGGCATGCCTGCCATCGAGGTCCGTGATCTGAGCAAGGTGTACCGCGTCTACCGCAAGCGGGAGGGGTTGCTGGCGTCGTTGTCCGGCCTGTTTCATCGTGAATCAAAAGAAGTTCGGGCCGTCGCCGGAATCAGCTTTCGAATCGAAGAAGGCGAAATGGTCGCGTTCCTCGGCCCCAACGGAGCCGGCAAGACCACGACGCTCAAGATGCTCAGTGGGCTGATCACTCCGACCGGCGGAGAAGCCAGCGTGTTGGGGTTCGTCCCTTGGAAACGTGAAAACGCCT
>CAZGYE010000366.1:0-4799 GCA_964530165.1 uncultured Planctomycetaceae bacterium | reverse complement strand
AGATGACCTGAATTACCGCGTCCTTTCTTAGAGAGCGAAGCGAACGTGGCCCCGGAGCATGCGCCCTGTTGGCACGTTGCCGGGATCAAAGCTTCTGGCCAGCACGCAAGCACGGGGCCACGCTCCCGCTGGTCGCTCAGGCCCCGCCACCCGTCGAGGCGAACAGCACGGCGCCGCAGCCCAGCGCGTAGCAGGCTGCAAGAACGATGGCCACCATGAACAGCTCCAGAGAGACGTTCTGGTTTTTCTGTGCAGAGAACGGGCCGCCGCTGTCAACCGTTTTTTGGGTCGTGGCAGAATTTGACGAAAACGTAGGGTGTGTGAAACCAGCCCGTTGCGAGCGCGCAGAGCTGTGTGTCTCGTACACCCTGCACGCTGATTCCAAAACAGGGAGGGCGAGGCTGCTATCGAACTGCAAAAGCCCGCCGGTGGCAACCGGCGGGACCCACGGGTTGCCACCCGTGGGCTTTCATGCGAAATGTCGGCTCAGCAGGAGCTTCGCCCGCCCGAGATCGGGTTTTGAGACTGCTTCTATTCTTTCTCGTAAAACCAACCGACCGGCAGCGAGCGGAACCGGGAAGAGATGCGGCCCGTCTTCGCATCGCCGACGTAGTAGCTCACGAGCGCGCGGCCGCCGGCAAACGTCAGGCTGGTGTAGGCGTAGCTCTGATTCTGACTCGACTCGAGGTTGCGGTGGTGTTTCCAGGTGCGGCCTTCGTCGGAAGAGACGGCGGCAGTCAGCGGCGTGCGTTGACCGCCGTGTCCGGCGCCCGGTTTGAAGGTGTGATTCCAAATGAGCAACAAATCGCCGGTAGCCGGAATGCGGCGCAGCGTGGCGGGCGCTTCGGGCGCCTTGACGTTCCACGATTCTGGTTTGCTCCAGGTCTCGCCGCCGTCGTTGGAGTAGGCGGCTGCGATGTAGCCGAGCTGCGTGCGGACGATCATCAGCAGGCGTCCGTCACGGAGTTCGATGACCTCCGGCTCCATCGCGCCGCGCTTCGGCTGATCGACTTGTCCCTTCCCTTTTCGCCACGTTTTGCCGCCGTCGTCGGAGAGAAAGCAGTACGAAACGAAGTGGTTCACTTTGCTGACGTCGTCCGTCGATGCGACCGGGGCGAGTAGCCGTCCGGTGGACAGCAGCGTCACGCGGTCGTTGTTCATCACGTGATAGCCGGGCGCGTCGGAGACCAGAATCGGTTTGCCGAACGTGCGGCCTTCATCGTCGGAGATGCGCAGGGAAACCTTCAGATCGCTGAGTGAGTTCTTCACGAGATAGAACATGCCGAGCGGGGTCTCTTCTCGCGTCGGCTTGGCTAGACGTCTGAGCGTTACCGACATCACGTTCCGCCCGCCGACGTTTTCCTGCAGCACCCGTGGAATTCCCCACGTCCGGCCTCCGTCCGTCGAGACGCAGCCGACAATCTGAGCCGCCGAAGCATCGGACCCGCCGCCGAGAAACTCCGTCGTGGCGTACAAGAGCGACCCGTCTTGGAGTTGGACGATCGACCCTTCGCTGTATCGTGGATTCTGCTCACTGGCCTGGTAGACGTCGCGGGAGATGTCGGCCCGGCGATCGGGCGGCGCCGGCCGTGAGAGGACGAGCAGTGATTGTGCGGCCCGCACACGAACGTCGACTGTGTTGTCGTCAAGCAGTTTCACCAGTGCGTCGCCGAGCGACGTGGCCCGCGCATCGGCGGCAAAGGTGGCCGCGTAAGTGCGCAGGGCCGGGTCTTTGTCCGACAGATTGCGTGCAAGCGCCTGCAAGCCCCGGGCGTCACCCAGTGCCGCCAATGCATGTTCGAAGAAGCAGCGGCAGACCCGGTCGTTAACCCGTGTCAAACCAGCGCGAAGACCGGGCAGGTCCGACTTGTCGCCGATGCGGGCCAGTGCCCAAGCAGCGATGCGGCTGACTTGGGGGTCTTCATGCGCCAGCTTCCGTCGCAAGAATGCGATCGCCGCCGGACTGCCACAACGACCGAGCGCCGCAGCGGCCATGAGCTGCAGGTTGGCATTCTTCTCCTGTCGCAGCGCTCGCCGCAGATGACGCCCGTCGCCGATCTCGGCAATTTTGTAGAGACTCTCGGCCGCATGAACATGGCCGTGCGGATCCTTGCCGGCCAGGATGTCGAGCATGATCGCCACCTTCGACCGATCTCCGGCCCGCACCAGCTCGCGGGCCAACCCGCATCGCTTCTGATCGTCGTGTTCGGCCTTCAGTTTCGGTTCGAGAATCTTGCGCACTTCGTCCGGGCGGCCGGTTAATGTCAGCGCCTCGGCGGCATGAATCGACGGCCAAAACTCGTCGGAGCGCGATCCCTGCCGGATGACCGCCAAACAACGCGCGCGCAACTCATTGCTGAGTGAGTACGTCTTCGGCCGGCCGGACTCGATTGCCTCAGCCGCTTGGGAGGAAGTCCCTTCTTCGACCGGGCAGATCACAAAGAGCACGCTGAGAAAAGTGATTCGGCACATAGGCGCCATTATACAAACCGTGGGCGGATTTGGCACTCCACGTGGAAGAGCCGAGGTCACCAGGGCACGTCGAGATTCATTCCCGCGGCCAGCACCGACGAGAGAAACGCCAATCCGTACCCGCGGGCGCCGGCGGTAGGAAACAGTGTCTTGGCCGCCGACTTTGTACTTTCTCGACTTGTTCGATACGATGAACGTGTCCGGAGTGTGCCCGGACCGTACGACCGCCCGTGACGATTCGTGTTTCGTCCCCCTCGGAGGATCCCGCCATGTCGAACGTACCTTCCAACCGCCGTGAGTTTCTCAAGACAGCCGGTTGGGCTGCCAGCGGCGGGACGATGCTCCCGTACTGGCTGTCCGGCGGGAACGCAAAGGCCGGTCAGAGAGGCTCGAAGAACGACCGACCGCACATTGGAGCGATCGGCGTGGGCGGCCGCGGATCGGCTGATCTCGGACACGCTGCCAAGTTCGGGGACGTCGTGGCCGTCTGTGACGTCGACCGCAATCACGCCGATCGCGCCCGGAAAGCTTTCGGGGGCAAAGCGGCCGTCTATGGCGACTATCGGAAGCTGCTGGAGCGCAGCGACATCGACGTCATCGTCAACGCGACGCCCGACCATTGGCACACGGCGGTCAACATCGCGGCGTGTCAAGCCGGCAAGGACGTTTACACCGAAAAGCCGCTCACACTCACCATCGACGAAGGCAAACTGCTGAGCAAAGTCGTCGAGCAAACGGGACGCATCGTGCAGGTCGGCACCCAGCAGCGAAGCACGGCACAATTCCAACTCGGCGTCGAACTGGTTCGCAACGGGCGGCTCGGCAAACTCAAGCAAGTGTGGATCGCGCTTCCCTACTTCAGCACGAAGGCGGGACCGTTTGCGCCGGAGCAGGTCCCAGCGCACCTGAACTGGGATCTGTATCAAGGTCAGGCGCCGGAGCACGACTACTGTCGCGCGCGAACGCACAAGAATTTCCGCTGGTGGTACGAATACGCCGGCGGCATCATTACCGACTGGGGCAATCACCACATGGACATCGCCCATTGGGGCGCGGACTGCGAGCTGACCGGCCCCACGTCCATCGAGGCGCGGGGGCTGTTCCCGAACGGCGGAGACCCCAACAGCTTCAACACACCCGACCGTTTCTTCTCGCGCATGCGCTACCCCAACGGCGTCGAGATGCTCTACTTCTCAGCTCTGAACCAACGCCGACTCTATGGCGGCTTCGTGAAGACGCACGATGAAATGACCCCCGAGAAGATCAAGTCCCTGTTCGGCGACGATTGCCCCGAGGAGATCAAGTCGTTCGATCGCAACGGCATCATGTTCATCGGCGAGAAGGGGCGGATATTCGTCAACCGCGGCGGCGTGTACGGGAAACCGGCCGAGGAGCTCAAGGAGAACCCCCTGCCAAAGGACGCCTGGCGAGTCCGGCCCAGTAGAGATCACATGGGCAATTTCTTCGCGTGCGTGAAATCGCGGCAAGAGCCGGTTTCGCCGGTGCGGATCCAGCACCGCACGATCACGGCCTGCCACCTGACGAACATCTCGCTGCGACTCGGACGCAAGATCACCTGGGACCCGAAGACGCAGCAGATCCTCGGTGACGAAGAAGCCGATGCGTGGCAGAAGCGCGAGCAGCGTTCGCCCTACCAGATCAAAGCGTGACGGGACCGACCGTCACAGAGATGTTGGGTGCGATCGCGCTGACCAAATCGCGATCAGACCACATCCCGAATGAACCGCAGCCAATCCGCCGCCAAACGCTCGCATCCCAACAGAGGGAAGGAAATCATTCCTCAGTTCACTGAGCGCGACGTGTTGTCGGATTCATTGTGGCCGGGAATGTTGCGGCCGCCGTGTTTCGCTCGCGGCGTGGAGCGGGCTGTTAGTCGGCTGGGACGCAGCGGTCTTTTGCCCAGTGGGGCAACTGGGCCACGCGTTCCGCCTGGAGGACCGAGAGCGGGCGGGTTTTTTGGAGCTCGTCCGCAAGATGCTCCTCGCCCAGTTCGGTCTTTTGGGCGTAGGCGGCGACCTTGGCACACAGGCTTTTTCCGCTGCCCGGCACGCCGAGCATCAATACACCTCGCGGCGACGGCAGCCCGAACTCGCGGGCCCGCTTGGTAAACGCGCTGCGACGCTGTTTCAGCCACGCTTTCAGATTCGTGAGGCCTCCGATGTCGCCGGGCGAGAAATCGGCGGCGATCGCTTCCAGACAGCCGGTCGACCCCAGCAGCGTCCGCTTCGCTTACGTTGAGTCAATCGAAACTACGGCAGGCGGGAGCCTGCCCTTCTATGAAAGCTCGTTGGTTTTCAAGGGCATTG
>CAZGYE010000365.1:0-4819 GCA_964530165.1 uncultured Planctomycetaceae bacterium | reverse complement strand
AAGAAACCTCGCGTTTTGCAGACCGAAACACACGGCTGACTTTTTTGACTCTTCGGGCTTCCTACATAGTTTCACGGGCAGCTTGTGAATAATCCGGACCAATGGCTGAGACGCCTTGGCACAAGACTTGACCACAGGCAGCCGGCTCGGGACTCGCCGGTCAGATAGCGCCATCTGCCGATTCGTCTTCCGCCGCGATGTTCCGCAGACAACCCACGACGATGTGAATGTGGTCGTAATGCACGGTTCCGTCCAACTGCTCGAAGATCGGTCGAAGCCTTTCCATCCCCACCTCTTCAACCGCCCGTTTGATGCGCTGTGACGTGGCGTCGTCGACCCACGGAGACGGATCGACAATTTTGTCGTGTCGGAGAAACGCAGTCAGATAGCTGCGTGTGGTCGATGCGGCCCGGCCCATTGTTTCCGCGACCTGGCCGATGGAACATCCCTGCCGGAACAGCTCGAATGCACGCAATTGCGACGCGCTGGGACCGAACTTGTCCCGGTGTGGCTTGCGAGTCGTTGAGTGGGACTCCCGCGGCGGCCCCATGTCCATCGGAAGTTGATGTTCCCGGCAATAGTCCCTCATGCAGTCGACGAATTCTTCGCCGTAATCGGCGCACTTCTTCTCACCGACGCCGCGGACATTCAGGAAACCTTCCAGCGACGACGGTCTGCGGCGGGCCATGTCGCGGAGCGCTGCATCGCCGAACACGACGTACGGCGGAACGTCCTGTTGCTGTGCTTTCTGCTTCCGTAAACGGCGCAGCGCCTCGAACAGACCGCGGTCGACGCCCTCCCACGAATCGGCGGCAACCGCCGGCTCCGTTTTTTCAGTCTCGGTGGGCTTCAACAGCCGCGGCGTTACTTCGCCGTGGAGCAATTGGCGACCGGCCGCCGTGACCTGCAGCACGTTATAATCGCCGACCTTTTGCAAATAGTCCTGGGCCACGAGCTGTTCGATCCAGTCGCGGATGGCCCGTCCATTTTCGTCGGAGAGGATGCCCCACGTGCTCAGTTGATCGTGGCCGTTCTGTATGATCCGTTGCTCCTTGGAGCCTTTGAGCACCTTGGCCGTATACTCGCCGCCGAATCGCTGCCTCAGCCGGACGACGCACGAGAGGATCTTCTGCCCGATGAGCAGCGAATCGTCGAGGAGATCGAGCTCACCGAGACAAACGTCGCAAGCGCCGCAGTTCTCGGCATCGAGCTCTTGGCCGAAATAACCGGCCAGCACCCGATGCCGGCAATCGACCCCGGTTCCGTAATTGTACATCGCCGTGAGCGATTTCTGCGCCGACTCGCGCGCACGGACCTGATCGGCGATCGGTTGTGCTTCGACTGGAGCGTTTGTGTCGGCGGGCTCCTCGGCGGGCTTTTCGAGAATAAATTTCCAGAGCATGTAGTCGCCGCCGGAGTAGAGCAGGCAGCACTCCGCCTCGAGAGAGTCGCGGCCGGCCCGGCCGCTTTCCTGCTGGTAACTTTCCAGCGACTTCGGCATGCCGGCGTGGATGACGTAACGCACGTTCGACTTGTCGATCCCCATGCCGAACGCCACGGTCGCCACGATCGTCTCCACCTTCTCTTGGATGAAGGCCTCCTGGTTCCGCCTGCGGTCTTCGTCGCTCATGCCGGCGTGATAGGGCAGCACGCGGTATCCCAGTTCCGTTAGGGCGGCGCAGGTCTCGTCGACGTCGGTCCGCTTAATGCAGTAGACGATGCCCGACTCGTGCGGGTGACGGTCGAGCACCTCGCGAATTTGACGCAACCGGTTGTGGCGACGTTCGACTTTGTAAACCAGATTCGGCCGATCGAACCGGCCGACGAGCATCTCCGGGGCCGTCAGACCGAGTTGTTCGGTGATGTCGTCCCGAACCCGCGGGATGGCCGTGGCCGTGTAGGCGTGAATGCCGAGGTTCGGAAACGCTTCTTTCAGAATCCGCAGTTGCCGGTATTCTGGCCGAAAATCGTGACCCCAGGCGCTGATGCAGTGGGCTTCGTCGACGGCGATGAACGAGACGCTCGACTGTTGAAGAAACGCGAGCGTCCGGGCCGCCACCAGCCGCTCCGGAGCCATGTACAACAGCCGCAGCCGACCCGCCCGCACGTCGTCGGCCACCTGCTGCCGTTCGTCCGGGGAGAGCGAGCTGTTGATGCAAGCGGCCGGCACGCCGCAGGCGCAGAGCGCATCGACCTGATCTTTCATCAGCGAGATCAACGGCGAAACGACCACGGCCAGGCCGTCCATGCACATGGCCGGCGCCTGAAAACAGAGCGACTTCCCCCCGCCGGTCGGCAACACGACCACCGAATCGCGCCCGCCCAGCACGCAATTCATTGCCTCGGCCTGCAACGGCAGAAAGCTGTCGTAGCCCCAGTACTTGCGGATGGCCTGGCAGACGTTGTCTAGGCTCGCATCCAGCGGCGTCGTGGGAGACTGCGATTGCATCATCAGTTTTGCACCTTCCACTGCGAAACCAAGAACCTCGTTCCCGTCTCGATTAAGCACCGCCCAGTAGCTGAAGCACCTCATGTTTTAAGGCGGCGTTGACCGAGAGGCCGTTGCCGCTGTGAATGGAACACCGGCCGTCGAAATCGACGAAGGCGCCGCCGGCCTCCTGCAGGATGGGAACCAGGGCGGCGGCGTCCCAGGGGTTCAGTTCCGGATCGATCATCAGCTCGGCCCGCCCGGTAGCGACCAGAATATGACCGTAACAGTCTCCCCAACCGCGCGTGAGGCCGGCCCGCCCACAGAGTCGCTCGAATGTCTCGCGGCGGCCGGTTCTCTCCCAGCCGGTGATCGTCGTGGTGCAAAACAGCGCGTCGGCGAAATTGGAGACGGCCGACACCCGTGCTCGACGGGGCGGAGCATCGCCGGCCTGCCACCACGCGCCGGTCTCTTGGGCGGCGTAGACGACTTCATCCAGCGCCGGGAACCGGCAAACGCCGAGCACGCATCGCCCTAGGTACTCCAGCCCGATCAACGTTCCGAACAGCGGGACCCCGTGCACGAACGATTTCGTCCCGTCCACCGGGTCCAGAATCCAGCGGTAGCCGTTGGCCGACAGAGTCTCGGCAAACTCTTCGCCCAGCACGCCGTCTTCGGGAAACGCATCGGCGATTTCGTTGCGGAGCAGCTTTTCGGCTCCCCGGTCGGCGTCCGTGACCGGGGAGCTGTCCCCCTTACGGTCGACCACCAGGTCGGAGGACTGGTAATACCCGAGAATCCACTCACCCGCGCGGCAGGCCGCGTGAAGAGCGAATTCGAGGCGTCTTTGGAAATCGGCTGCTGTCGGACTCATAACACACAAATCTTCGTCGAACAAACGCGGTTACCTCGTCGCCACTTCATGCTAGCCTGGATTATTCATAGGTCGTCGTCGTGATACCCAAACCGACAACTTGTTGTCGCATTCCACGGGTTTCACGGCACATCCAGCGACGACAAGTCGTCGGTTTGGGTTTCTATGAATAATCCGGTCTAGCCGGGAGCGCAAGCGACCGGTCGCTCGCGCTCCCGGCTGCCCCTTGGAACCAGCAATCGCAAATCCAAAATCGCAAATCCAAAATCATTCTCCTAGCCGGTACAACTGCTCGCCGGCCTTGCGAACGAGCAGGATGCCCTCATCCTCCCGGTCGGCAAACGATTCGACGTCGATCGACGCAGGATCGCGGTAGCCGAGATTGATACGCCGGCAGACATCTTCCGGAATGCCGGTCGCCAGCGTCACTTGCACTCGCGGCCGTTCGACGCCGTGGGAGAACGTTCCGCCGCCGCGGACATGGGTGGAATGCGCCAACACGCCCCAGGGGATATCCTTGAACTGGTCCCATTGCTCGGTGAAGTAATCGCGGACGTGGTAACCAACCTGCTCGATCAGCGTGCCGTGAGTCACCGAGATCTCCTCGAGGTGCGGGGCATAGATGATTAGCTCACCGCCATCGGCCACGACCGGTTCCAGCTTGTACATGCATTTGCCGGCCACCCACAGCTCGTCGTACATCGGTGGCGCGCAGGAGAGCACCTGTCGGAACGGCTGTGGGACGCGCACCACGTGGACCTGGGCCGAGAGGTCGGCGGCTTTGCTCCAGGCTTCTTCCGGTGTCCCGTAGAACAGACCATAGGGCCGGGCGTCCGGCGCGACGACAAACGCCAGACAACGCCGCTGGACGGGAATCATCCCGGCGGCCCGGTCGACGACCTGCCGGACCGGTGTGTCCTTGACGCCGATGATGCCCACATTCGTAATCAGCGCCCCCAACCAGTGGAAGAAATTGAGCAGTTCCGGCCCCGAGATGCCCGGAAAGAAATACTTGTTCCCGCCCGAAAAGCCGACCACCTCGTGCGGAAACACCGGCCCCAGCACCAGCAGGACGTCGTAGTCGGTGATTCGCTTGTTGATGCTGACCAACACCTCCTGCGAGAGCAGCCCATTGGAGACCTCGGCCGTCTCCGCCTCGCTGAGCACGCCCAGTTCCAGCAGTTGCCGCGGCTGATCCCATTCGTGATTGAACAGCCGCAGCTCGGCATAGCGGGCCTCTCGGTCGGCATCGCTGATGCCGAGCATCCGGCAAAGGCTTGGTTCCGACATGGGGGGGTGCGTTCCCAGGGCGACCAGCACGTCGATCTGCGCGGCAAGGGGTTGTAGTTTCTGATGCAGCGCGCCGAACAGCAGCGGCAAAGGCGCGGTCCTCGTCACGTCCGGAACGATGACGAGCACGCGTTGGCCGTCGAACTCGGCCGCGGGGATTTCACGGTCGATCCAGCCACGGACTTCGTCGTCGGAAAACAAGGGAGGCATCTCGCTCATGCCCATCA
>CAZGYE010000364.1:0-4896 GCA_964530165.1 uncultured Planctomycetaceae bacterium | reverse complement strand
CATCCACGATGTTCCCGCGCGAATCGCGGAACTGGAATCGCTGGGCGCAGCGCTCGGTCTCCGCAACGATTTTCTGAAGGAGACCGAACAGTTGATACCCGGCGATTCCGATCTGCACACCGTGATCTGTCAGGTTGCCGATCTGGCCGAGAACTGCGGGCTGGCCGTAACCCGGTTGGAACCGTTGCCGAAAACCGTACATCAGTCGTATCAGACCTTGCCGTTCCGTGTCAGTTTTCGGGGCGGATTCCGTGGAATTGTCACCTTCCTCAGGGGCTTGGAGGAGCGTGCTCGGCTGTTCACAATCGAGGAGTTCTCCATCACCGGTGAAAATGAGCAGATTGGGGACAACGTGGATGCAGACATACACTTTTCAGTTTACGTCCGTCGTGCGGAAAGCTCCGAATCTGCCGATAATAACGCCAGTTCGCACCGGCTTCGTGCCGATACCGAGATAAGGTAACCTTAAGTCATATGACGCCCCACGTAAGTCGAACCTCGGTCGCTTCAAAGAAGCCGGGGTTTCGAACCGCGTCGAACTTCATGAGTGGATCGCTGTGAATCTTCAATCTCTCGGGGAACAACTCGTTCACGACGTGAAGGCGAGTTGGCAGAGGACCGCCATTTTGGCGATTCTGCTGTGCGTCGGGCTGGTTTTCTGGATCCCTCCACTGGTCCGCGCGGTCAGCGGCGGGGCCGCGAAGAGTAAGACGGCTGCCGCGTCGCCGAGTGTGGGGCAGGCTTTCCAGCCTGCCCCGGCCAATCGGCAGGCTGGAAAGCCTGCCCCACGACACGGGAGCTCGTCCGGGACATCAACACGGCCGACTCGCTCGTGGCAACACGCCGAGGAACGGCTTCTCTCGGATCCGTTGGTGCGGTCGGCGGAAGTTGCCGCCATCCAGAGCGACCCGTTTCACATCGATCACGATCAATTTCCTCCGCCGATACTGTTCGCCCAAGAGCCTGCCGAAACCAAGACCCTCAAAAAACAGACCCGCGGCCCGCGAGCTCTGAAAGACTTGGTTCTGAAGAGCACGATCCTCGGCGTCCAGCGTCGTGCAGCTTACATCAACAGCAAATTGTATTTTGAAGGCACTGAAATTCAGGCCGGCGGCCAGGCCTATCGTCTTGCGGCCGTTTTTCCTCGAAAAGTGATTCTCCAACGCGGCAACGAAATGTTTGAACTGAAGATCACTTCACAATTGACGTCCGGCAACATCCAACTCGATCGAGAGAACGGAAAAAGGAGAAAGTAAAAAGGAAAAAGGAAAAGAGAAGCCAGATTGTGTCCTTCTGACTTTTTACTTTTTCCTTGTAACTTTTTCCTTCAACATGATACCTAGTTACGGATGACTGAAGGTGATGCGAAACGACGCCTTTCGTGCTGCTCGCTGGGCAATGCTTCTTGGTCTCGGCCTGATGGTTGCCGTGGCGATGTCGAACCCCGATGCGGCCAGAGAACGTATTCTGGCGGCCAAGGGTCTCGAAGAGTCGACGCGAATCGCCAAGCAAGCCGCATCGCCCAGCCGTGACGGCAAAAATGGTGGTTCGGTGAGGCTCGCGCAGCGCGCCGGAAAGCTCGCCGCCACGCTGACTGCAAACAAACAACGACGGCGCCCCGCCGTGGACCGCACACTCGGCCGCCGGCCGACACTGTTCATCGAAGCGACGCGCGATCCTTCTCGGCACGCATCGCCGCGAGTGGAACTGGGGCCGATCGTCGACTCCAAACCGCTTGGAGCGGACCATCCGCTCCCGACGCTCTACTCTCCAGAAGACCAATTCGACTCCGAAACGCCTGGCTGGCGGGTCAAACCGCGCACGAACGTTTTGACGCAATCGAAAAACCGAGTGGGCTCGTCCCCGTTTGAAACGCGGCTTGTCGGTTTGCAGCGGAAGATCAATCAGCTGGCGCAGGCCCAGGAGCTTCAGAAGCTGGAGGAGCAACTGGAGAAACTGGAATCAAACACACGTAATGAGAGCGCTGGGTCGTCGACCGATGACAAGCCGGCACCGCCGGGGGGTGACTCGGCACCGCCGGGGGGTGACTCGGCATCGCCGGGGGGTGACTCGGCATCGCCGGCCGGTGATTCGACGGCGAATGCCGGCGGCAAATCGCCGGCTGCCGAGGAGACTGCGGTATTGAACGTCCAGCCGGCCGAGGACGGATCGGAACGATTTTCACTGAAGATTCAAGACGCCGACATCACACAGGTCCTGGAGATGCTCGGACAGTTGGCCGGCATGAACATTCTGGTCGGCAAAGACGTGACCGGCAAGGTCTCGGCGAACCTGATTGACGTCAGCGTTGAAGAAGCGCTGAGCGGGATTCTGCGATCGCTCGGCTACGTCTTTGAGCGCGAGGACAAATTCATCTTCATCATGACCGAGGCCGAAGCCGCGGCACGCAAGAAACTCACCCGTAAGATCATCACTAAGGTTTATCGGCCGCATTACATCAGCGTCAAAGACTTGCAATCGCTGATAACGCCCATTCTTACGCCGGAAATCAGCAAGATCGCGGTCACGGAGCCGTCGGAAGTCGGCATCGCCTCCAACGCGGAGGAGGCCGGCGGCGATTCGCTGACTCAGCGGGACGCGCTGTTGATCCAGGATTACCCCGAGGTGATCCAAGAGGTCGACGCCCTTCTTCTTGAGCTCGACGTCCCGCCCATGCAGGTCGTCATTGAGGCGATGATTCTGAGCGTCAAGCTGACCGATTCCATGGAATTCGGCGTCAACTTTGCTTTGCTCAACGGTGGCAAAAGCAATTTGGTCGTGTCGGGGAACGGTGAGACGCTGAACAATTCGAGCGGTTTCCCCGGCGTCGCCGAGACCATCGTTCCGCCGGCGGCCGAGTTCGTGGCGAAAACGGCTGGTCTGAAGTACGGTTTCATCCGCGGCGACATGAGCCTGTTCATCAAGGCGTTGGAAGGTATTGCCGACACCAACCTCATCGCATCGCCGCAGTTGCGGGTCCTGAACAAACAGCGGGCCGAGCTGATTATCGGCAAGCAGCTGAGTTACAGGACGACGACGATAAACGGCACGGCCAGCACCGAGAACGTGCAGTTTCTAGACGTGGGTACCAAACTCGTGATTCGCCCGTTTATTGCTCCCGACGGCCTGGTCCGCATGGAGATTCATCCCGAACTCAGCTCAGGGGAAATCAACGCCGACAAACTGCCCGAGACATCGACCACCGAAGTCACCACCAACGTGATGGTTCGCGACGGAACGACCATCGTGATCGGCGGGCTGATCGAGGAACAAGTCACGGAATCGATGGAACGGATTCCTTTACTGGGGGCGCTGCCTTGGGTGGGACCCGTGTTCCGCAACAAGACGGAACGAACTGACCGCACCGAGCTGATTGTGCTGATCACGCCGCGAATCGTCCGCGAACCCGAAGACGCCGAGGAAGGCGAAGCGGTCCGCTTCGAGTACGAGCGCCGGGCGGACCACTTCCGCAACAACCTCTCGCAGATCAACCGCCGCAATCTGGCCCGCATGCACTACGAACGGGCCTTGAACTATTTCGAAGACAACGAGCTCAAGCGGGCCGAACGCCACGTGGAATTGTCGTTGAAATACTACAAGAACAACCTCAAAGCACTCCAGCTCCGCGACCAGATTCAACAGGCCATCCGGAATCGGTACCACCATTGGCTGACGTCACCCTTCACGTCGGCCGATTCCGAGGCGAACGAATTGCCCGAGGAGGCAAGCGAAGATGATTCGATGTCGGGCGCAAAACCACCGCCGGCGCCGACCGACGCTGCGGAGTAGTCTGCGCGCGCTCGGCGCGCTGGCAACTTCGCTGGGGCTGCTGCTGACTCATGTCGGGTGCAGTTCGATCGGTAAGGCTCCATTCGTTTGCAGCGGCGATCGACTCGCCGTGCTGCGCGGCCAGGCTCCAGAACGCGACGAGCGGTCTGGGGAGCATCCGACAAACGAACGGGCACAGGCCCTCATCCAGCATGCACTCGAGCAGTATGGTTCCGGAGAGCTTGATGCGGCGCTTGAGGCCGTTCGCGCGGCGCGGCGCGCCGATCCACATCTGGCGGTGACGCTGCAAATGGAAGCACAAATTTGCCTCGACAGGGGCGATCGCGAGGGTTATCTCCGGTCGCTTCGCGCGGTCGTGTTGGCGAATCCGCAATCGGCCCGATTGCACAACGTGGTCGGACGGATGCTGGTGCAGGCTGGCATCTTCGAGGAAGGCGTTGCGGCTTTGAAGCAAGCGATTGTTTTGTCGCCCCACTCCCCCGAGTACGCGCGGGACCTGGCGGCGGCGTATTTCAGTCACCAGCAGACCGATGCCGCCGCAGAGGTGCTCGTGCAAGCGATCGAGCAAACGCCTCACGACAAGTCGCTGCCGATCGCCCTGGCTCGGCTGCACGAATCGAGCGAGAACTGGGAATCGGCCGCCTTCTACTACGAAATGGCGTTGAAAAACGATCCAGAGAACCTCATCTGGCACCGGCAACTGGCGCGCAGCCTTTACCAATTGGGAGAGTATGAGCGGGCTACGCAGCATTTCGCTGATTGCTTCGCCCATGACGGCTCTGTATTCTCTCTGGCCGAGCACATCGAATACGGTGATGCGTGTTTACGGATTGGCGAGTTTGCTCAGGCGCAACACGTTTTCGACAAGGTGGCCCGGCGCAGCCAGTACCGGCTGAAAGAGGTCGAGCTGTTACGCGGTTTCTGCGCGTTGAATCAGGGCCATGCGACCCATGCAAAAGGCATTCTCAACACCGCGCTCTTCTACTGGCCCGAGGATGAAACGCTGCGCGAAGTGCTCAGCCTGTGCGATGTCGCCCTGAGCGCCAAGTGATGTAGGGCAGGCTCCCGCCTGCCGTCCTCTTCTCTTACGTTGAGTCAATCTAAAAT
>CAZGYE010000363.1:0-4935 GCA_964530165.1 uncultured Planctomycetaceae bacterium | reverse complement strand
CAGTCTCGTCGCCGCCGTACCGGGCAGCTACGCAGGCCCTGCCAGCCGGGCCTACCTGTACTACACCGACGAGCACAAACAGTGGGTTGACCCACTACGCGTCGAGATCACTCCCAAGCCCGGGCAGTAGTGTTCCCCAAACTTGAACTGACAGGTACCACGGGCGAGACGCCCGTGGCACCCCACGGGTCAATCGAGCTTCGACGGAGGAACAGAAGACCGGGGCTTCGACGTGCCGATCTGCTTCGCCTTGCGCTGGAACATCTCCAGCCAACTGAGAATGATTGCATCGATAATTGTTTTCGACTGCCGATATTCTTCGGGCGTCTTGCCCCAATAGAAACTGATCCACCCGGAGGCGGTCGTCTTCGACTTGTCGATGAATGGCTCCAACTCCGCCTGCGAGCATTTCAGCGGGAAGATCTCTTCGATGACGACCGGCTTTCCAATCGAAAATCCTCGCAGCGTCCGCATCGCCTCGTCCACTTTTCCCTTTTCCGGATAGATGTGCACGCTGATGAAATCGAGGCCGCCGGCGACCTTTTCCGGCACGAACCCGGAGGTCAAGCCGGGCCGGTCGAGGCTCCACGGCACCAGGCCGACCGTGATCAGGTGCCGCCGGTCGTGCTTGCGAATCGCGGACGTCAGGTGTTCGATCCATTGCCGGGCGACGTCCGGGCGGCTCCGGTCGCCCCGCTCCAACGCGATGAATTGCACAAAATGCTTGCCGGCAAACGCGGGTCCCAGCCAGTCGTCGCGTTTCTTTTTCCCGCCGGGAACAACCGGCTCGTTCATCAAGTCGTAGCAGAAGACGGCAGGACTGCCCGCCGTTCGCCGGGCGATTGCCGCCCAGAAGCGGGCCTGCACGTCCCAGCGGGCTTTCTCGTCCAGTTTGTCATACCACCCGGGTACGTCCTTTTTGTGGTAGCAGCCCAGGCCGGTGAGATCGAGATACAGGTGCAGCCGCTCGCACAACGAAATCAAACGAGACAACTGGTTTAACGCCGGCTCGCTCGCCTTATGGGGCCCTTCCATGAACTTGCCGAGCTGCAGATGAACACGGACGACGTTCGCACCGAGTTGTTTCATCTCGCGGAAGTCTTCCTCGACCTTCGCCCATTCGGCGTCCCAATAGTCTTCGATCAACCGCCCCTGCTCATCGTGATCGTAATTGAAGCCCCACGGCGTAAACGTCTCGCCCGATTTCGCGAGCACGAACGCCCGCTTGTCGGGAGAGACTCGAATCCAGTCCATCTCATCCGAGCAGGCCGGGTCCTGAGTCAATAAAGCAAGTACGCAAGCAATCGCCATGTTGCAGAAGTCGACGGTAGTAGGAGTTTGTCATTCAGGAACGTGTCACGACTTGTCTCTGACGTACTCCATCAGCATGAGCACGTTTTCGGGAGGCGTATCATAGGGCAGGGCGCCCGTGCCCATGCAGACGTTCGGCCGTCCTCCCACGAGGCGGATAATGCGGTCGGCGTCGGCGCGGATCTGTTCCCGGCTGCCGTGGGAGATCAACTCGACGTCGCTGTTGACGCGGATTCGCACGTTCGTCCGGTCCCAGACCTTCTTCATGAACGCCCCTTGGTCGGTCTCGTAGGGGCAGACGAGATAACCGGTCCCCGTCTCGAGCATCGCCTCGACGACCGGCGCGGTATTGCCGCCAACAATGCAGGGGACGGCGTGTCCGACGACTTCTCCGATCCGCTGCATGCTGCTGGCGAGGGCCGGCAGCTCGATCCGACGGAACTGCTCCGGCGAGAGCAGCGGAGGGCAGGCGGCCGACTCAAAGAACGCCACGTCGACGCCGGCCTGTTGAATCGCCTCGGCAAACGCCACTTGGCCGTCCACCAGGTGCAAGAGTGTGGCCGCAACCGCTTGTGGGTTCGTCGCCACCTCGTAAAGCAGGGTCTCGAAACCGACAAGGTTGCTGGCGATCGAGAACGGACCACTGACAGGAACGCGGATGTCAGCCTCGGGGAAACGCCGGGCCAGCCGCCCGGCCACGTCGATGAGCAATGGGATCCGTCCGTCGCGGTGAGGGTTTAGCGGTTTCAGGCGGCTGAGCTCACCGGCGGACGCGAAGGTCGGCTTGGAGATTGCCGGAATTCCCGCTCCACTTGGCTCTTGCACCACAGCACCGTAGGCCTCGGCCTCGAGGTTGTAGATGTCGATGCCCGGCATAATGGGCGTTTGGCGATAGCACTCGTAGGCGGCGGCGTGTGCCTGGAACATCAGCTCGCCGTCGCGCGAGACGTCCCACAGCGTTCGGCCGAGAAAGGCGGCCGCGTGTTCGTAGACGGAGGGGGAAAGGTTCATCAATCGTTTTCTTCGACCCCGTCAACTTGTTCACAAACGAGCTATTCGTCGGCTTTCCGCTCGCGCATCTCGCTGACCGCGTCAAACGAAAACATCAATATTCGCGGTGCTTGATGAGGCCCGGCTGCGGGACGGGATACGTCCCGTCGGCGCCGGCCTGCAGCGGTGCTGCGGAAGCCAACGTCAGCTTGTCCACTTCGGGCGCGAACTCGTGTTCGTGGTGGAGGATCTCGTCGAAGGTGACGATCTGGCCGGTGTGGGCGGCCATGCGGCCCATGGATGTGACAAGACTGACCTCGGCGCCGCGCTGAGCCTCGTTGTAGGGCTTGTCCTGGCGGATGGCCTCGACAAGGTCCTCCCACTCCATCTGGTAGGGGTTCGGTTCGGGCTGCGGGAACGCCCAGATGAGGTCGGCTTTCTCGAAGTCGTACCCCTTGTAGGTGCGGACTTTGCCAGGCGTGTGGCTTGCCGTCGAGATGACGGCCGAGCCTTTCGTGCCGTGAGCATAGCTGGCGAACTCGTTGTGGCAGCCGGACATGTTCCGACCATAGTAGAACAGCTTGGTCCCGTCGGGATAGGTGAACTCGACTGCGTAGCTGTCGAGATTCTGGTCGACGGAATTGCCTCGGAAGTGGCGGCCGCCGGTGGCGTGGGCCTGAATCGGCCAGGCACCTTTCATCCAGGAGCACTCGTCGATCTGGTGAATGTAGTAGTCGCTGAAGCAGCCGCCTGAAGCCCAAAGGAAGCTGTGGAAGTTGCGGATTTGGTGATGGAGCTCGCTCTTGCCCTCCGGCACGGGGCCGCATGTGGCCGACCGGCCGGCCATGCGGTAGGCCCTCAGCGCGACGATCTGGCCGATTTCGCCCGATGCGATCCGGTCGAAGAGTGCGCGTCGGCCCCGGCAATGGCGAACCATAAGCCCCACGCCCACCTTGAGGTTCTTCTTCACTGATTCTTCAGCGAGTTTGAAGAGCTTGCGGGTCGTTGGACCGTCGACTGTGACCGGCTTCTCCATGAACACGTTGATGCCTTTCTGGATGGCATACGTGAAGTGCACCCAACGAAACGCCGGAGGTGTGGCAAAGATCACCACGTCGCCCGGCTTCAGGCAATCGATGGCTTTCTTGTAGGCGTCGAAGCCGATGAATTTGCGGTCCTCTGGCACGTCGAACCGGTCGGTGAACTTCCTGGCCAGACTCGTGTAACTGCGTGTGAGGCGATCCTCGAAGACATCGGCCATGGCCACCAGCTTGATCGGTCCGTTCTGGACGGACAGGGCGTTGGCCGCCGCGCCGGTGCCCCGGCCGCCACAGCCGACCAGGGCCACGTGGATCGTGTTGTTCTCCGCGGCGTAGACGCGCGGCATGGCGGTCCCCACCAGGGCCGAGGCCCCAGCGATCCGGCCGGTGTTCTTCAAAAACTCGCGACGCGACGTGATGCTGTTCGTGGTTTCGCTCATAGCTGGCTCTCTCCTACTGATTGGTTTGGTGGTCACTCCCAGAACGAAGGGTTTCCTTTTGTTCCGAGATTTCCCATTTGCTCTTGGGCCCAACGTTGTTCGGGCTTCATTCCCCTCCATTGTCGTCGTCGCCCGACGCTTCGCAAGTGTTCGCAGCATCGTAAGTCATTTTCTAAAAAAGTCTTGCAATTTTCTCCGCAAACAGTATTGACCTATTTGGGCGATTCCGTAACACTCCGCTCCCTCTCTCCCGACAGCATCGAAGCCGCGTCTTCCAGAATCATGTCTGGCTTCCTCGGCGAACCGTCTACGATTGGCCGGGGCAGGCTGGAAAGCCTGCCCCACACTCCAGAATCATGTCTGGCTTCCTCGGCGAACCGTCTACGCACATGGAAAGGGAATAATTCATGGACAGAAGAAGCTTTGTCTCCCGGTTAATTCTAGGGGCCTTGGGCCTCGGGTCGTTCAGTGCTTCAGGCTGCCGCAATCGGCCCTTTGCGCATCTGATGCAGCCCGGGCAAAAGGATATGGTGGGCAGCACATCAGCAGGAGCCGCGACCTACAAGCCTCTGATCGAAGGGGCCGTCTCTAGGCTGTTAGGCCGTCATGCTAGCGGCATCCAGACAGTCGGCGGGACGCCGGGACAACCCTTGAGAATTTGCTTTATCGGGGTGGAGAACGCGAGCGCTGAAGAGATCGGCGACTTCAAAGAGCAAATCTATGAGCACATCGATACGCATATTGAACAGTCTAATGCTTACCAGCCTGTCAGCAAGCGGTTCATCGACGCAGCCATGCGCGAAACGCGATTGAGACCCGATGAACTCTTCTTGCCAAAAAACATGCGAAAGTTCACTGCCGCGCTGGAGCAGAAGGGGCAGCCGATCGACTACTTGCTCTACGCCAAGATCACTTCGGGAACCACACGTGATGGAAAAGACGCCCAACGAGACTACATGCTGACGCTCGAAATGGTCTACGTGAAGAACGCGCAATATGACAAAGAACCTGCGACGTTGAGCAAGATCTACCACCGCTAGTGACTTGTCAAAGCTGAAATGACATGTGCAGCCGAGTTTGGTGCAGGCGTTACAGCCTGCCTCGTCCAATCGGCAGGCTTGAAATCCTGACTTGTGTCTCCTGTGAAAGGAGTT
>CAZGYE010000362.1:0-5004 GCA_964530165.1 uncultured Planctomycetaceae bacterium | reverse complement strand
GGCGGAAGTGGAGACGCCGGATCACGGTCGCTTCGAAGTGCAGTTGTTTACGGTCGGCGGCAAGCGCGTCGCCACCAGCAGAGACTTCGACGAATCGACCGGCAAGGTGAAGGAAGGCGTCGACGTCCTTTTGCTCGGCGCCGACGCGGCCCGCCAACTGCACGACCGCGTCGTCGGAACCGACTGGCGGGTCACCAGCATTGAAGAACGCCGACAGGTCCGCAAGCCGTACGCCCCTTTCACCACCAGCACGCTGCAGCAGGAAGGCAACCGCAAGCTGGGCATGACCGCCCGGCAGACCATGCAGGTGGCCCAACGCCTGTACGAAGACGGACACATCACCTACATGCGTACCGACAGCGTCCATCTCTCCGACGAGGCCATTCGCGCCGCTCGACAGTGTGTCGACGTCCGGTACGGTCAAGAGTACCTTTGCCCCCAGCCGCGGCAATTCACCACCAAGGCCAGGAACGCGCAGGAAGCTCACGAAGCAATTCGGCCCGCAGGCGCCAAAATGCAAACCGGCGCGGAACTGGGACTTTCGGGCCGGGAACTGCGGCTTTACTCGCTGATCTGGAAGCGGACCGTCGCCACGCAAATGGCCGAGGCTCGGCTACGATTTCAGACGGTCACCGTCACGGCCGACGATGCTGCGTTTCGTGCGACCGGCCGGCACGTGGAGTTCGCCGGCTTCTTTCGGGCCTACGTGGAAGGAGTCGACGATCCGGAAGCGGCCCTGGACGATCAAGAAGCGGCATTGCCTCCGCTGGCTGAGAACATGTTGCTCGACTGCCAGCGGGTTGAACCCGTCAGCCACGAGACCAAACCGCCGGCGCGGTTTACCGAAGCGACCCTCGTGCGGGAGCTGGAAGCCGACGGCATCGGACGCCCCAGCACGTATGCCAGCATCATCGGCACGATTCAGGACCGGGGCTACGTCCGCAAATCGAGCAACCAGTTGATCCCGACCTTCACGGCGCTGGCGGTCACCCGGCTGCTGGAAGACCATTTTCCCAAGCTGGTCGATTTCGGCTTCACCGCCGGCATGGAGCAGACGCTGGACGACATCGCCGGCGGCCAAGCCGATCGCCTGCCCTATCTCAAACAATTCTACACCGGCTCGGATGGGCTGGACGAGCAGGTCAAAGCGAACGAAGAAACCATCGATCCGCGCAAAGCGTGCACGCTGACGCTGGACGGCATTGAGTCGGATGTGCGCGTCGGCCGCTACGGGCCCTATTTCGAGAAACAGCAGAATGGGGACAACGTCACCGCCTCGATCCCCGACGACGTTGCTCCGGCCGACATCACCAACGAGATCGCCGAAAAGCTCATCGCACAGAAGCAGCAGGGACCACAATCGCTCGGCATGCACCCCGAGGAAGGGTTGCCCGTCTATCTCAAGACTGGGCCCTTCGGACCGTACGTCCAATTGGGGGACAACGAGACGGAAGGCAAACCGAAACCGAAACGCGTCAGCATTCCGAAAAACCTCGACCCGGAGAACCTTTCGCTCGACGAAGCCATTGCGCTGCTCGGTTTGCCAAAACGGCTTGGACACCATCCCGAGACGGGAAAGGTTGTCAACACTGGCATCGGCCGTTTTGGTCCCTACGTCGTGCACGACAAGAAGTATGCCTCCTTCGATCGAAAGACGCACACGTTCGAGTTCGCGGGCAAGGTTTACAACGTGCTCTCTGTCGACCTTTCGGTTGCCGTCGAGATGCTCACGCGCGCCCGCAGCCGCTCCGCTCCCGAACCGCTTCGTGAATTAGGCAAACACCCAGACGACGGCGAAACAATCGCCGTCTTCGAAGGCCGTTACGGGCCGTACGTCAAGCACGGAAAAATCAACGCCACGATTCCCAAAGACCAGGACGTCGAACAGGTCACGCTGGAACAAGCGCTGGACTGGATTGCCGAAAAAGCGGCCAAGAAGGGCGGCCGACGGACCGGCCGGAAAACCACGGTCCCAAAGACGGCTAAGAAAAAAGCTGCAAAGAAAAAAACCACGAAAAAGAAAGTCCCGCAGAAGTCGCCGAAAAGCAAACCGGCGGATTGATGACGAGATTCCCACGGATTGCCATCCGTGGGCTTTTTCCCTTGCCATTCGTGGGCTTTTTTCCTTGCCATCCGGGGGCTTTCAAGTGCCGTCTGAGTATCTCCACACGTACGCGCCCTGTTCTGCATGCCGCAGAATGTAGTGATACACGTTCAACTGGTGTGCGCGGTCGTGGATTGGCTCGAACTTGGGCCGCTTGGCCCACAGCTTGCGCATCCAACCGGCGTCGCGCATTTCGAACCACGCGTGCTTCTTTGCGAATCCGACCCACCGGCGCGTCTCGGCTCTGGGGAGTTTTGCGAGAATGTGACCGTGTGTGCGGGCCACGGCCACGCATGCGACGATTGCGCCCAGTTCGATCAACTTCTCGCGTAGCGCCGCCCCGACAATCTCGCGGTGTTCTTTCGACAACACCACAGGCTCTCCGGTCAGTGCATTTCGGCTGTGTGCCGCGAGCCCCTCGTACTGCCCCGCTGCCGGTGGACTCTTGTAGTCGCCGTCGACGTGTTCGCGATGATGCCGCGCCCGAAAGCCGCGCTTGTCGCCCGGCAGCCAGGTGCCGTACGTCGTCAAGACAACATGAAACCACGACAGCTCATCACCGAATGGCATCGCTGGATCCACCACAAAAGCCCACCGGTGGCAACCGGTGGGAATCGACAGGGCTCAATCCCCCCAGCGCTGATACATGTCCTGTTTGATGTCCAACTGATCGCAAATCCTTCCTACGACGAAGTCGATCAGGTCGTGAATCGTCACCGGGCTGTGATAGAACCCGGGCATCGCGGGTAAGACGACGGCGCCGGCCTCGGCGAGGCATTTCATGTTCTCCAATTGAATGCTGCTCAGTGGTGTTTCGCGCGGTACGACAATCAGTTTGCGGCGTTCCTTCAGATGCACGGCGGCGGCCCGGTGGATCAAGTTCGACGAAAACCCGTTCGCCAGACTGGCCAGCGTGCCCATCGAACAGGGGCAGATCACCATCCCACCGGTCAGGAATGATCCGCTGGCGATGCCGGCTGAGAAGTTCTGGTAGTGATGGTAAGCCAACTTCCCGCGCGCGATCTCGCTGTCGCTAAAAACGGAGCTGACTGCATAGCTCGACGCGACGCCGGCCCGCAGCGAGCTCAGCTTGCTGTCGGACCCCAAGTCAGAGTCGGGCGGCAACAACTGCGAGGCGTTGAAGTTTTCCAGATCAATGGTCACGCCCAGTTCGTGGTGCAGCACTTCGACGGCGGCCGGGCTGATGGTCACATGCACGTTGCGCCCCACGGCCAGCAACACTTCCAACAACCGAATGGCATAAATGGCGCCACTCCCACCGGTAACGGCAACGACAAGATCATGCATGGTTCCGCAAACCTTTCATGACTGAGAGTCGAGAGTCAAGAGATCTCTACTTTGAACGCTCATCTCTCGACTCTCAACTCTAGACTCAACGATTTGTCACACTTGCGGTTTCTCGCCGCAGTACAGCGCAGCGATTCCGAACGTCAGCGGCTTCCAGGTGACGGGGAAGAGTCCGCACCGCTGCATCAGATCGGCCAATGCGGCGCCGTGCGGAAATTGGGATACCGATTTCGGAAGGTAGTTGTACGCGGCTTGCCGGTTTCGGGAGACCCATTGTCCGATCCGCGGCAACACGTTCTCGAAATACCAGCGGTACAGGCGCCGGATGAGTGGATTGGCCGGCACGGAAAACTCCAGCACGACCACGCGGCCTCCGGGCCGGCAAACGCGAATCATTTCCCGCAGTCCTGCTTCCGTGTTCGTGACGTTTCGCAGCCCGAAAGCGACCGAGACAATCTGAAACTGATCGTCGTCAAACGGCAGCCGCACCGTGTCTGCTTCGAGAAAGGTCAGTCGCCCGGCGCCGTTAGCACAGCGGCAGCGTTTTGGCCGTTTGCGATTGGCCAGTTCGAGCATCTCGTGTGTAAAGTCGGTGCCGATGACCGGCACACGGCCTCCCGCCCGCGTCCAATACGAAAAGGCCAGATCGCCGGTGCCGGTGCAGACGTCGAGAATCGGCTCACCCCCGGCCGGTGAAGCAACTCGCACCGTCTTCCACCGCCAGAACCAATCGGCCCCGCCGGAAAGCAGATGATTCAGCAAGTCATAGCGCGCTGCAACCTCGCCGAACATCCGCCGAATTCGCTGCTGGGACTTATCCATCGTCATCTGAAAAGGCAAAAGGAAAAAGGAAAAAGGCAAAAACAACGCTGAAAGCCGAAGAGCAGCACGACTTTGCCCTTTTGCCTTTTTACTTTTTACTTTCTGCGAGTCCGTACTCCTCCCAGCGGCGGGTGACCAGGTCTTTGATCTCCGGATGCATACTGACCGGGTCGGGCCAGGGGCGAGAGTGGCCTTCCTCGGGCAGTTTTCGCGTGGCGTCGATGCCCAGCTTGTGACCCATGCCCCTGACCGGGGCGGCGTGATCCAGCGGGTGAGTCGGACCTTCGCACAGCACAACGTCGCGGCCGGGATGCGCATTGCCCCCGACGGTGAACCACACCTGCTCTTCATCGTGCACGTCGACTCCTTCCTCGACGACGACGATGATCTTGGAAACCATCAGCGGGCCAAGACTCCACAGCGCATGCATCACCTTGCGGGCCTGCTGCGGATATTGTTTGCGGATGCTGACGAACACCAGGTTGCGAAAGACACCGGCGCGCGGCAGGTGTAGGTCGACCAGTTCCGGCACGAACAGTTTCACCAGCGGCAGAAAGATTCGCTCGGTCGCTTTGCCGAACCAGTAATCTTTCATGGGCGGTTTGTCGAAGATCTGGGCGGGGAAGATCGGATTCGAGCGATGCGTGACCGCCATGTCGGTCATCGGGGGCAGGTTCGCGGCCGGGCTGTATGACCCGCTCGATCCTCCTAATGGACCGGCTGTTGCCAAATCGGTAGACGGATTGCGCGTGGAGACCCCCCCCCCACCC
>CAZGYE010000361.1:0-5013 GCA_964530165.1 uncultured Planctomycetaceae bacterium | reverse complement strand
GGTGCGATTCCCGGCGTGTCGAATGGCATTGAGATTGCTCGCATCAGCCACAAAATCAGTCAAGTTGATTTCGAGATCGGAGTACAAAATTTTGTCAGCGACGTCGTCAATGCGTACTGGGAGTTGTATTTCGCCTATCGAGACCTTGATGCAAAGATCAAGGCGCGCGACGCGAGCTTGAAGACGTGGCAGGCGGTTGCCGCATTACGCAAGGCGGGACGCGCCGGAAGTGAGGAAGACCGTGAAGCCCTCGCACAAGAGCAGTTCTTCCGTTTCCAAGCGGAAGTTCAAGATTCCTTAGCCGGACGACAAGTGGAAGGCACACGATCAAACGCCGGAAACAGAGGGGGTGCGTTTCGTGGAACTGGTGGCGTCCAGCTTGCGGAACGGCGGTTACGGTTGCTGATGGGGGTGCCTGTGACAGACGATCGGCTGATTCGACCCATGGACGAGCCAAATTTGGCCCGAATCACTTATGACTGGCAAGCAAATGTTGCGGAAGCATTTGGGCGACGTCCAGAGCTGCGTAGACAACGGCTCAGAGTAAAACGACGCGACATGGAATTGACTGCCGCTCGAAACTTCCTTACGCCACAACTCGATCTTGTTGGTCAATACCGGTGGCGTGGATTCGGCGAAAACCTGCTTGACAGCGACGGTCATGGTGTCGCTCGGTTCGATAATGCGGTTGACACCCTGGTGAGTGGAGACTTCCAGGAATGGCAACTCGGTGTTGAGTTTTCAATGCCAATCGGCTTTCGACGCGGGCATTCAGCCGTGCAGAATGCCGAATTGGCCTTGGCAAGAGAACGAGCAGTTCTGCGCGAGCAGGAACGCCAAATCGTTCACGACTTGGCGAATATCACGGCGGAAGTGGATCGTGCCTACATGGTTTGTCAAACGAACTTTAACCGGCGCCAGTCTGCGAAACGACTTCTTGCCGCGTTGCAAGCGCAGGAGAAGGCCGGACGCGGACGTCCGGGCCGTCTTGACCAGATCCTCGATGCGCAACGACGCGTGAGCGACGCGGAAAGCCGCTATTTTCGCTCGTTGGTGGAATACTCCCTGGCGATCAAGAACGTCCATTTCGAAAAGGGATCGATTTTTGATGTGTACGACATCTTCACTTCTGAGGGTGACTCCACCGCCCAGCCGCCACGCAAAATGCACGTCCCGCCACCTCCACCCCCCGAACCCGATGCCACCTGATAGAGGGCCGGAAGGGGCTGTCCTGGTTTACCGTGAACTGGTTTGGCTCAGCAGTAAGATCAGCGGGTGCCCGTTTGCAGCGAGCAGCAATCCTCCTACTGCTTTCTGCCGCCTGCCGCGCGGTGGATGACGCTGTTGATCTGGCCGCCCATCAGCAGCAGCGACCCGGTGAGATAGAACCAGATCATCAGCACGACTACGCCGCCCAGGGCGCCGTAGGTTTCGTTGTAGCGGCCCAGATTCTCGACGTAGGCGCGGAAGCCTTGTGTCACGATGACCCAGCCAACGGTGGCGAACAGGCTGCCCGGCGAAAGCGGGTACCACGGCAACTGGACGCTGGGCACGACGCAGTAGATGACCGACGTGGAAATCAGCAGAAAGCCGCAGGCCACCCCCCAGCGAATGCCCGTGTAGAATAGCAGCCGATTCCAGGGAATGTGGACCGTGTCGGTGACGAGCCGGGTGATCAGGGGCCCGACGACCAGCAAGACCATCGCCGCCAGCAGCAACAGCGACACGCCGACGGTCAATGCCAGCGACACACTGCTGGCTTTCCAGAAACGGCGGCGGACGTCGACGTTGTAGGCGGCGTCCAGCCCGGCTCCCATTGTCAGGAACACCCGCGAGCCGGCAATTCCAAGCAGCGCCAGACCGACGACGATCAACTGCCAAGTCGAATGCGCCTGGATATTACGAATCTGGTCCTTGATCAGCTCGACGACATTTTCGGGCATTCCTTTGGCGACAGCTTTCAAGAAGCTTTCGAGCACCCCTTGTCTTTCGAGCGCGCCCTCCAGCGGGAATTGGGCGACGCAGGCAATGATCACGATCAGCAGCGGCGCCAATGCCAGCATCGAGTAGTAGGCAAATTGGGCACTCCGCGCATCGAACTGGTGGGCGCGGTAGCCGTCGACTGACTGGCGAATCAGCCGCCAAATCGACAATCCTCCCAGCCGCCACAGCGTGAAAAAATCGACTCGTTCTTCGGCTTCGGATGCTGAACCGGACACGGCCTGACCAGTAAATTCTGTACAGATTGCACTGCGGACAAGGAAAACCACGAAAACACAAGGCTGGAACCGTTCATTCTCTCTCAACCAGCCCGAAGTGCCAGTCAGCACGGCTGTTTTTCGCACGGCCGATCCGGAAGGCGTAGAAGAAAACCTCAAACCTTTTGCAGGCCATTGGTTTCTGGAAGTATCCCCGGGAGGATTCGAACCTCCAGCCTCTGGCTCCAAAGGCCAGCGCACTACATCCAGAAACTCCTTGTTTTAACGGAGTTTCTTCACATCGTGGTGTGATCAAGGGCAAATGATCGGCGACAATCGGCAGCGCTCATTGCAGTGCCTCGTCACGCGGCCGATAGAACACCGCAACCGGCAGCATCAGCACCGCTAAGGCCGCGAAGACCCAACTGACCTGCAGACTGTCTGTTTGACCACGCAACTGGAACGCGTCGAGCAAGCTGATGCAGACTTGGTAAAAGAGGGCCGAAAACACGATGCCGATCCAGTTGATCAAGTTCATCGCACCGATCATCCGCCCTTTTTGATCACCCGGCGGACGCGCCTGCAGGAACACCTGCAGCGGAACGATGAAGAAACCGGCCGCAATGCCGAGTCCACCCATACTGAGTCGTGCCAGCCATTCTAACGTGGAAGCCGGCTGCATCAGGTCCCAGAAGGAAGCCGACGCCTGATCGGCGTCGACAGCCACAGCCGAATGATGACCCGCCCCCAGCCCGGCCGCCAGCACCAGGCACGCGACGATTCCCCATGCACCGAATCGAACGAGCCTGAAGTTCACTTGTTTGTGCGAGGCTTTGCCGGCCAACACACAACCGGCCGCAATGCCGACACCCATCGAGGCCGCCATGATGCTGGTCCGACCGTCGCCGATTCTCATCTGTAGTTTGCCGAACGCGTTGACGGCTGGTTGGACGACTCCGCCAATGAACCAGAACAGCGACGAAATCATGAGCACCCCAAACAGTTGACGATCGGATCGCAGCAGCTTCCAGGTGTCCCGGTTGATCCCCAGTGCCGAGACGCCAAACGCCAGACCCGGATGAGCGACCGGCACTTTGCGGACCGCCAGCGACGAGAGCGTGCCCAGCACCGCAATGCTGATGCACATTCCGCTGACGACCCACAGCCGATCTCCGAACCACTGCTTCGAGAATCCCGCAGCGGCCATTCCAAAAATGATGGCCACAAACGTCGTCATTTGAATCACGCCGTTGGCTTGCGGCAAATCGCGTTCCCGCAGCATCTCCGGCAGGATGCCGTACTTCGCCGGCCCGAAATAAGCACTTTGAGTGCTCATGCAAAACAGCACCACGAACAGCGCGGACAGCCGACCCGAGAGAAAAGCAACCATTCCCAAGAGCATCACCGCAATCTCGGCCACTTTGCACAACACGACGATCGTCCGTTTGCTGTGCCGGTCCGACAGCCAGCCGCCGAAACCCGAAAACAGCACGAACGGAATCGCGAACAGCGCCATCGCAATCGGCTGGTAGACGTCTTCTCCGGTCGGTCGCCGGGCGGCGTAATCGACGCAGATCAGCAGCACCAGTTGTTTGAACAGGTTGTCGTTGAAGGCGCCGAGGAACTGTGTGGCGGTCATCCCCCAGAACGACGGGTCTCGCGAGAGCGGCGGCAGACGATTGGACTTCTTCGCGGCGGGTTCAAACATGCCACGTAACTTAACGCATTCGGTGGGAATTCGGAATTCAGGGTGCGGAAAAGGGGACAGGTCCGCCGCGGCAGACAGGTCCAATTTGCCGGAACGGCCCGAAGGGTGCTTCGCACAAATTGGACCTGTCCCCTTTTCCGCACGCTTGGACCGACTCGGCCGCGCTGCTACGATGAAGCCTCTGCCGCGATTGACGGATCTGCGACATCGATGCGACTGTTCCACGAACTTTCGGAGTTTCCCTCATGCGTCCGCGTGTTGCCTGGCTGCTTGTTCTCGCTCTGGTGATTGGTTGCGGGGAGAGGACGTCGAACCCGCCGGCCGGCAGCGGAGGTTCGCCCCGCGAGGGAAATGGGGCCGGACAGAAGACGTTTCGGATTGCCGTCATTCCCAAAGGGACGACGCACGATTTCTGGAAATCGGTCCATTTCGGGGCCGCGCAGGCGGCCGAAGAGCTCGACGGCGTCGAAGTCATCTGGAAAGGCCCCGAGAGCGAAAAGGACAAAGAGGGGCAAATCAAGATCGTCGACAGTTTCATCGCGCAGCGGGTCGACGGGATTTGTCTGGCCCCGATCGACCGGGACGCGTTCGTACCGGTGGTGAATCGCGCAAAACGCCGCAATATCCCCACAGTCATCTTCGACAGCGCGCTCAGCGATGAGAGCGACATCGTCAGCCACATCGCCACCGACAACCGTCACGGCGGAGTCCTCGCGGGCGAGTACATGGCGAAGATCCTCGACGGGAAAGGCGACGTGATTCTGCTGCGCTATCAGGCGGGCAGCGAGAGCACCGAACAGCGCGAAGCAGGCTTCCTCGACACGCTCAAAAAGTTTCCGGGCATCACGATTCTTTCGGAAAGTCAACGCGTCGGGTCAAAGGAGGAGGAAGCCTTGCGGATTTCCGACTCGTTGCTGCTGCAACACAAGAACGAAGTCGACGGAGCGTTCACAGTCTGCGAGCCGAACAACAAGGGCATGCTCAAGGCGCTGGAGAACATTCGCCTGGCCGGGAAGGTCAAGTTTATCGGCTTCGACTCCGACCCGCGCGTCGTCGCAGCTCTCCGCGACGGCAACATGCACGGGGTCGTGCTGCAGGACCCGGTAC
>CAZGYE010000360.1:0-5014 GCA_964530165.1 uncultured Planctomycetaceae bacterium | reverse complement strand
TCCACGCGGCCGACGACCGGCTGGGCCGGCTGACAGAGCGTGGCCAGCACTGGCGATCCGAGACCGTGGCCGAACTGGGCGGGGCCGTCCTGCTCGCGATCCTGGGCCACGACCACGACGCCGATCTGGGCGGCTGTTGGGACTATGTGACGGCTTACGCCAAGGACGCCGGCATCGAGCCGCTCACGGCCTGTCAGCGGGTTCTCAAGCGGACGTGCGATGCTGTGGCCCTGATTCTCGACACAGCCGAGAGTCTGACAGAACCGGCGGCTGTGGCGTGATCGTGAACGAACCGATTGACCATGTTTTCGGTCTTCCGGGACGTCTGATGCGGAAAGAACCGATGAGCGAAAACGGGTGTCACTGACACCCGAAAGGCCGGTTTTGGACTGTTTTTGGGGGTATTTTGATGAGTCGCCGAAGTGCGTTTGAGTCTACAAAACAAGTAGTTTTGTGAATCTCAGGTGCCTTGTTCGCTCGGTTCCGAAGACCGATGCTCTATCCAATTGAGCTACGGGTGCAAGTAATTACTTTGTAATAACTTCTATCTTTTTCGTTTTTCTGGCTTTCAGGGGATTTACTACTGTTTAGGACTACTGGCATCATTGTGGGTAGAAGGTTGCCCCCGCCCGGTTCTGGCTAGCGGGAGCGACGCCACCTGTACCCAAAAGTCCGTGGTGCCGTATGAATGGCAAGTCTACTCGAAGGGGAAGACGGCGTAAAGCAGTCATCGACCGGCCGCCGAAACCGTATCCTGACTTTCCGCTTGGCCCAGCCAACAATGGTCGCTGGCAGAAGAGGATCAACGGAAAAATCCACTACTTCGGCCGGTCGTTCCAGTTTCAGGGGAGGCAGAACACAAGAGCGACGGACTGCAGATCAGGGATCTGTGCAACACATTCTTGACTGCCAAGCTGCATCTGCTCAAATCGGCCGAGATCGCGCCCCGGACGTTTGCCGAATACCGCAGCACGACTGACCGTCTAGTCCGGGTTCTCGGAAAGGAACGGCTGGTCGATGATCTGGCGGCCAATGACTTTGAGCGATTGCGAGCCGACATCGCGGAGACGCGGGGGCCGGTCGCGTTGGGGAATGAAGTGCAGCGGGTCCGCAGCATCTTCAAGCTGGCGTACGACAATGGATTGATCGACAAGCCAATCCGCTACGGTCAGGGTTTCAATAAGCCCAGCCGCAAGGTCTTGCGAAAGGCAAAAGCCGCCAATGGCAATCGGATGTTTGAGGCCGCCGAGATTCGGAAGATGCTCGGTGCGGCGCCACAACCACTGCGGGCGATGATCCTGTTGGGTGTGAATTGTGGTTTTGGAAATGCGGATTGCGGCACGTTGCCGTTACGGGCGGTTGATCTCGACGCCGGTTGGATCAATTATGTACGGTCGAAAACCGGAATCGAGCGTCGTTGTCCGTTCTGGGCTGAAACCGTGGAATCGCTCAGAGAGGCAATTGCGGAGAGGCCGACTCCGAAGGACAAGAGACACGCCGACTTGGTATTCGTCACGAAATACGGCGGGCCATGGGCGAAGGACACACCAGATTCGCCCGTGACAAAGGAAACCCGCAAGCTACTCGACAAGCTGGGGCTGCACAGGCCAGGTTTGGGCTTCTACGCTTTGCGGCATTCGTTCCGCACCGCCGCCGCCGAAAGTCGCGACTTCCGGGCCATCGACCTGATCATGGGCCACGCCGACAACAGCATGGCAGGCCACTACCGCGAGCGGATCGACGACACGCGGTTACAAGCTGTCGTGGACCACGTGCACCAGTGGCTCTTCGAGTCAGATCGACCAACACCCAAGCCCCAACGGGGCTTTCCGATACGTGCTTCACCCCCCCCTTTGGGGAGCAGGCCAAAGCCACGTCCTTTGGGCGTGGTCGATTACTCCTCAGGAAAACACAAAATTGACGCTACAAGTAGCAAGAAATGGCCACTTCCGGCTTACGTCTGTCAGAGGTTCATGCGTGGACTCACTTTCGCAGGGCGGGCAGTGGTCGGTGGCGAAGCAGCTCGGCTTTGAAATCACCGATGCCGGACCACTGAGTGCGCTCGTCCAGGTCGACTTCCGTCACGACGACGTCGCCCCACTCTTTGGCCGACACGATCGCGTCGCCTTTGTGATCGAATATGGCTGAGACAATCCAGTTCGTAGCAGCGTCGGTGTAAGTGCTGCTGACCAGGTACACATGGTTTTCGCAGGCCCGGGCGCGGGCCAGCAGCGGATTGCAGCCCCAGACGGGCCAGGCGATGACTTCTGCGCCGCCGTTGGCCAGCTCACGGGCCACTTCGGGAAAGAAGCCGTCGTAGCAGATCATCATGCCGACTTTGCCGAAACGGGTGTCGAACACCGGGTAGTCGTTGCCTGGGGCAATGCCTCCGGCGACCTCGCTGCGCGGCAGGCATACCTTGCGGTATTTTCCGACGACGCTGCCATCCGGCCCGATCAGAACCGCTACGTTGTAGAGCAGAGGAGCCGCGCGTTCGATCAAGCCGGCAACGATGTACAGGTCATATTTTTTTGCGAGCTTGCCGAAGTATTCACTGGATGGTCCGGGAACCGGTTCAGCCACGTCGGCATATTTTTTTCCGAGGCCATAGAAGGTGAGGGTTTCCGGCAGCACGACCAGGTCGGCTTTTTGGCGGGCCGCCTTTTCGATCAGCGGCGCGAACAGGCGACAGTTGTCGGCCGGTGTCTTTCCGCCCCTGGGCCGAAAGTGGACCGTGGCCAGCCGCACTTTGCGTCCGTGCGGCTTGGCGGTTTCCTTCAGGGATACGTCGCTCCACGCGATCCGTCCGCCCGCGGCCCAACGCAAGTGCAGTTCGACGAAGGCGCGTGTGGCTTTCGGGGGTGCGCGGTACGTGTCCGAAACCTCGGTCCAGCCTGCGGCGTCGGTCGGCCGGTCGGTCGGATACTCGGGACGCGCGTAGCTGGTCGAGCCGGGACGCCGGTAGAAATCCACCACGGGCCGGTCTGTAGGAACCAGCCGGCCCTGGTCGTCTTGCCAGGTCAACCTGACCACGGCGCTGCGTCGGCATGCCGCGACGGATGACACTTTGCGATAGGCTCGAAAGTGATAATACTTGCCGCCCTCAATTGTAAACGTCTTGGCCCAGTAGCCGTCCAGCCCGTCTCGGTGATCGGCTTCGATAATGAAAGCCCCTTTACCACCGCGGCCGCCTGCGGGGTCGTAGGAAAAGTTCGGACAGATTTCCTCGCGCGGCGAGCCGGTTCGCCAACCGGTCGGTGCATCGGCCGCGAAGAGTCGCCCGGTCCAGATGCAGAACACCATCCATGGAACCAGCCACAACACGGCCATCACTGGCATCTGCTCGCGCCAATCTTTGAACACATTCATGTCGGACAGCCTCTTGCTTGATTTCGTGCGGTTTCTCTTTCAGGGATCGTTCGCGGTGTCTGAAAGATCCTGAAAGATAATGTACAATAATTGCCGCGCGGGTGACATCCCCAGCCGTTGGAGCAAGAGCACGTGTTGGAGAGGGAAATCAATTCATCTTGCCAAGCAGGTCGCGAGCGTGAACGACAAGCAAACTGTCCGGCGGCGAGTCGCTGTGATCGGCGGCGGGATCTCCGGTCTGGCGGCCGCGCATCGGCTGGTTGAACTGGCCCCCTCTTGCCGGCTCGTTCTGTTGGAGAGCCAGTCGCGGCTTGGAGGCGTCTTGTCGACCGTTCATCGGGACGGCTTCCAGATCGAGCAGAGCGCCGACAATTTCATCACGACGGTCCCTTGGGGCGTCGAGCTTTGCAAGCGGCTGGGGTTGACCGACGAATTGATTCAAACCAACCCGGCGCATCGTCATACGTACGTCGTTCGATCCGGCCGGTTGTGTAGGTTGCCCGACGGGTTCCTGATGATGGCCCCCACGCGACTGTGGCCGTTGGCGATGACGCCGATCCTTAGTCCTTGGGGCAAAATGCGGGCGGCGCTGGAATACTTCATCCCACCGCGACGGGACGAAGACGATGAGAGCATGGCGTCGTTCGTGCGCCGGCGGCTGGGGCGAGAAGTGTTTGACCGGCTGGTGGAACCGCTGGTCAGCGCCGTGTACGCAGCAGATCTTGAAAAGCTCAGCATCGAGGCGACCCTGCCGCGCTTCCGCGAAATGGAACGCGAGCACGGCAGTTTGATCCGCGCCATGCGGCATCAAATGGCGACGAAGCGAAAAGCCGAGTCCGAAAGTGGGGTTCGCTATAGCATGTTTGTCACGCTTCGTCGTGGGCTGTCGAGCATGGTCGAGACAATCGCCGCCAGACTGCCGGATGGAACCGTCCGACTCGCTACGCCGGTCGAGCAGATCGAAAAGCAGCGGGATGGAGGCTGGACGCTCTCGCTGGGCGGCGGGGCCAGGGAAAAATTCGATGCGCTGATCCTAGCCACTCCCGCCCACGTTGCGGCCCGATTGTTGGAACCGGTGGACGGCGAATTGGCGGCCAAATTGTCTGGCATTCCTCATTCGGGAACAGCCATTCTTTCCGTCGCCTATGACCGCAACCAGATCGGGCATTCGCTTGACGGAATGGGCGCTGTCGTGCCGGCAATCGAGAAGAACCCGATCTTGGCATGCAGTTTCAGCAGCCAAAAATACGCACATCGGGCGCCGGAAGGGAAAGTCCTGTTGCGCGTATTCGTGGGCGGTTCCTGCCGGCCGGAGATGGCAGAGTTGGAGGACAGTCAACTGCGGTCCCAAGTGCTTGGGGAATTGGCCGGTTTGCTGGACATCCGCGGCGAGCCGATCCACTCGAACATCGCCCGTTGGCCAAACACGATGCCCCAGTATCACGTCGGCCACAAGCAGCGGATCGCATGTATCGAAGCCAGGGTTCACGATCTGCCGAACTTCGAGTTGGCCGGCAACGCCTATCACGGCGTCGGTGTTCCCGATTGCATCCACTCCGGCGAGCGGGCAGCCCAGCGTGTGTTGGAATTTTGGTAACTGTTTAGCCGAATGTAGCGATGAGGAAATTAGGAATCCAGGAAGACA
>CAZGYE010000359.1:0-5088 GCA_964530165.1 uncultured Planctomycetaceae bacterium | reverse complement strand
GCACTGGTGGCCGACTCGGACGCTTGTGTCCTGTTATGTGGGGAGAGTGGCACGGGAAAAGAACTGGCCGCCCGCGCGATCCACCGGTTCAGCAACCGGACGGAAGGTCCGTTCGTCGCGGTCAACGTTGCTTCGCTGAGTCCGTCGCTGGCCGAAAGTGAACTGTTCGGACACGCCCGAGGCGCTTTCACCGGAGCGGAGGAATCGCACACGGGGCTGTTGGTCCGAGCCGATGGCGGGACACTCTTCTTGGATGAAGTGGCCGATATTCCTCTCCCCCTCCAGGTCAAGCTGTTGCGCGCGCTGGAGCACGGCGAAGTGTTGCCGGTCGGATCGAACGGGACCCTCAAGACCGACTTCCGCGTCATTTCCGCCACGCATCAGAGCCTCGAAGAGAGAGTCCGGCAAGGTTCATTCCGGCACGATCTCTATTTTCGTCTCTGCGGTTTTCAGATCGATCTGCCGCCCCTGCGCGAGCGGCCAGATGACATCGCCGAGTTGGCCCAGCATTTCTTGTGTCGACTGACTCGAAAGAACGAACCTCGTGGGGCAGGCTTTCCAGCCTGCCGCGGCGAATCGGCAGGCTTCCCAGCCTACCAGAACGAATCGGCAGGCTTGAAAGCCTGCCCCACACTTCGGCTCTCCAACGAGGCTCTCGTAGAACTGAAGCGTCGCCCCTGGTATGGAAACGTCCGGGAGTTGCGAAACGCCGTCGAACATGCGGCGATTCTGGCCCGCGGCGGCACGATCATACCAGAACATCTACCGCCGCCTGTGGCCTATTCATCGGCGATGTCGCTTGATGAGATGCAAGGCCGCGAGAGCGAGATTGCCACACGGCTCGGCGAGTGGGCTGAGGCAAAGTTGTCGGACCCGGCACGCACAAACGAGGTTTACGACGAACTGCTCCGACTGGTGGAACCGCCGCTGCTGGAGGTGGCACTGCAAAAACATTTCGGTCACTGCTCACAGGCGGCTCGCAGCCTCGGGCTACACCGCACAACGCTCCGGAAAAAACTGGATCTGTACGGAGTGGACAATTGAGACGAGCGAGCAGGTGAAAGAGGACTGTGATCCATGGCCGTATTTCTCGGGATTGACGTCGGGACCAGCGGGACCAAGACCTTGGCCATGCGCGAGGACGGAAAGATTCTCTCCTCGGCGACGGCCGAGTATCCGCTGTCGAGTCCGCGGCCGGGCTGGTCGGAGCAGAACCCCGAAGATTGGTGGCAGGCGACCGTCAAGAGTGTCCGCCGGGTGCTCAAGGACGTAAAGCTCACGCCGGCCCAGGTGGCGGGCATCGGACTGAGCGGGCAGATGCACGGCAGCGTGTTCCTCGACAAGAAGCACGAAGTCATCCGGCCGGCCATTCTGTGGAACGACCAGCGGACCGCCGCCGAGTGCGACGAGATCGAGTCGCGCGCCGGCGGCCGGGCGAAACTGATCCGCATGGTCGCCAACCCCGCGTTGACCGGCTTCACCGCGCCCAAAATTCTCTGGCTGCGAAAACACGAGCCGCGTCATTATGGACGAACCGTGCAGGTACTCTTGCCGAAGGACTACGTCCGTTTCCGTTTGACCGGCGAGTTTGCCACCGAGGTGAGCGATGCCTCCGGGACGCTGCTGCTGGACGTGAAGCGCCGCCGCTGGTCGCGGCCGCTGCTCGCGAAGCTCGATATCGACCGGGCCCTGTTGCCGCGGGTGTACGAGTCGGAAGAAGTCAGCGGCGAGTTGACGAAAGCGTCGGCCGACCGACTCGGCCTGTCTGCCGGTGTTCCGGTGGTGGGCGGCGGCGGGGACCAGGCGGCCGGCGCCGTCGGGAACGGCATTGTGCGCCGCGGCGTGATCTCGGCGACGATGGGCACCAGCGGCGTCGTCTTCGCACACAGCGACCAGCTTCAGATCGATCCCCAGGGGCGCGTGCACACCTTCTGTCACGCGGTCCGCGGGAAATGGCACGTGATGGGCGTGGTGCTCTCGGCCGGCGGCAGTCTGCAGTGGTACCGCAACCAACTGGGGACGGCCGAGATCGCCGCCGCCGAACGGAAAAAGGTCGACCCCTACGAACTGATCACCGCGCAGGCGGCCAAGGCGCCGGCCGGATGCGAAGGTCTTTATTTTCTGCCCTATCTGACCGGCGAGAGGACTCCGCACGCCGATCCGCACGCGCGCGGCGCCTGGATCGGCCTGAGTTTGCGTCACGGCCGGGCGCACCTGATTCGTGCGGTGATGGAAGGCGCCACCTACGCCATGCGCGACTGCCTGGAGATCATCGAGGGTATGCAGATTCCGGTCCGTGAGATTCGGCTTTCCGGCGGCGGCGCCCGCAGCCGATTCTGGCGGCAGATGCAGGCGGACATTTACGGCCGCAAAGTCGTCACGACTGGCGCCGAAGAAGGTCCAGCCTACGGGGTGGCCTTATTGGCCGCGGCCGGAACCGGTGCGTATAAGAACGTCGTCGAAGCCTGCTCGGCCACGATTCGCGTCATCGAGAGCACATCGCCGGTTGCCAAGACGAAGCGGATTTACAACCGGGCATACCCGATGTACGGCAAGCTGTACCGGTCGTTGAAGGATGATTTTCAGACCATATGGACGAACCACGAGGACAGTACCCGATGTTCCAACGAGGCCTGCTTGCGCTGACACCGTTGGGCGTAGTTTCAAGACCCGATTTCGGGAGGGCGAAGCTCCTGCTGAGCCGCTGTTTCCAGGCGTTTCGTCTCGGCGGGCGCCTTGCCCGCCTGGTTTGGGAAGCAGCCCTCGTTCTTGGTCTGGTGGGCTGTGCAAAGAGCGAGTCTACGGGGCTCGGTCTCGCAACGGGAAAGCCTTTCAAGCTGGAAGTCCTGCGGCCGATCTCAGGTGGCGAGATGATCCTCATCCCGGCTGGGGAATTCACGATGGGCGATCCGCAGGGCCGCCCCGACGAGATGCCGCACAAGGTGGCCGTGAGCGCGTGCACCATGGATCGCTACCTCGTCTCGCAAGAACTCTACGAAAAGGTCATGGGGGAAAATCCTTCGAAGTGGAGAGCCAAGGACAATCCGGTGGAGCAGACCCAATGGACGGATGCGGCACGCTTCTGCAACAAGTGTTCCGAGCTGGATGGCCTGACGCCCTGCTACGATCCCGAGACGTGGGAGTGCGATTTCCAGGCGGACGGATACCGCCTGCCGACCGAGGCGGAGTGGGAGCACGCCTGCCGGGCGGGAAGCCGGACGCGGTACTTCTTCGGCGACGACGAGGCCGAGCTGCCCAAGTACGCCTGGTTCAAACCGCGTTCGGGAGGCCGGCCGCGGGCCGTGGGAAAAAAACGGCCGAACCGCTGGGGCCTGTACGACATGCACGGCAACGTTTGGCAGTGGTGCAATGACTATTACTCCGCTAACTACTATGACGAGAGCACGCGAGACGATCCGAGAGGACCGACCTCCGGAAAGCAGAAGGTGTTGCGCGGCGGGGCCTGGAACTCGTCGGCCGAGTCGTGCAGGGCGGCCTACCGCTTCAAGGAGTTTCCCGTCTTTAGCGACGCCTGCTTTGGGTCGGATAGCTACGGTTTCCGCCGTGTGCGAAATGTCCCGGCTCTTTCACAGGCGAAAAAACCGCTTGCCCGTGCCAACAGAAGCGACGTTGGCGAACAGGTCATCGAGGTCCCTCCAGAGGAGACCCCGGTCGTATCGGCCGCGCCGCCGGCCGCGGTTCCGTGGGGGAAGATCGACCCGAGTCGCTTGAAGGGAACGATCGTGTTTGTGAGCGACCGGGGCGGGGCACTGGATATCTGGAAGATGCACGCCGGCGGAAGCCACTTGAGACGGTTGACCGACGATTCACATCCCGACGCCGATCCCCGCTTCTCGCCCGACGGAAAGCGGATCATGTATACTTCGCTCCGCGGCGGCTTCCCGGAAGTGTGGATGATGAATCGCGACAGGTCCGGCCCCGTGCGGGTCACCGAGGGCGCTCAAGCGGCGTGGTCCCCGGACGGCAAGTCGATCATCTTCATCCGTGACGAGAAGGCTTATATCAGGGAACTCGACTCGGGCGACGAGCGGCGCGTCACGCCAGAGACGTGGGAGCGCTGCGGCGTGCCCGCCTGGAGCCCCGACGGAAAACAGCTCGCCGTCGCCAGCCGTCACCTGGGAACGATCGGCATCTTCATCCTCAGCGTCGACGGCAACAAGTACCACCAACTCCAGACTGAAGATGCTTGCTGCACGCCTCACTGGTCCGGCGACGGCGAGCGAATCGTCTTCCAGACGGTCAAAGGCCACATTCATCAGGTCGACGCCAAGAATGGAAGCGAAGAGCAGTTGACCTTCGGCGCAGACATCCAGCACGACGCCCGCTACTCGCCCGACGGAAGCATGATCGTCTTCTGCCGGGCCCCAACTGCAGAGGGTCCCTGGCAGCTTTGCATCGCCGACCTCGAGAGCGAAGACCTTGACGTCGTTCAAATCACCAACAAAGGATCCAACCGCCTCCCCGACTGGCATCCTTCCGAGGAGCAGTGAGGAAAGCCATTCGGAAGTCAACCGCGGCGATTCCTCTGGCCGGCTGGGTGGCGGGGCCATAGTGCAACGTTGGCCCCGACTGTGATCGCTCGCCAGGGCCATCGCTGTTGCTCTGACCCTGCCACCCGTTGCGCCTGGTTTTTCATCGGCCGCTGAGGCACAGGACCTTGCCGTCCACAGTCGTGAGGAACAACCGTCCCTTCGCGGCCACCATGCCGTCCCATGCCGGTGGCGTCTTGAGCTGTAACTCGCCGAGCTGGCTGCCGTCCTTGGTCGAGACGGCCCACAGCAGACCACCTCTTTGGCCCAGCATGGCTGCATCCTGCTCGACCAATTGAGCCTGGATCTCGGGGGTTCCGAGGTTCCGGCCGGCCTCCTCCTCGTCCAGCAGGTCCGGCGGACCGGCGATGAACAGCGTCTCCCCGGCCTGGACCATCGCTCGAACCAGCAGCGGCAGGTCGTGCGTCCAGTGGTGCTGGACATGGTACCCGGCCCGGCCGCTGACGGTTCGCTTCCGTGGTGCGGGCTTGGCGCCCGGCTTCGCGCGGGCCGGCTTCTTGGCCGATGGACCGGCGGC
>CAZGYE010000358.1:0-5135 GCA_964530165.1 uncultured Planctomycetaceae bacterium | reverse complement strand
GTTTGGAGAGCGCAGCGGCAACCACGTGCGGCAGATGGCTGGTCTGGGCGATCGCTCGATCATGCTCCACGGCCGACATCTCGATGACCGTTAATCCGAGCGACTGCCAAAAGCTCTTGAGTCGCGCCAATTCGCTCGGCCATGCCGAAGCGTCCGGTGTGACCACGCAAACGCAGCCTTCGAACAGGTCCGCGTCGGCATATTCGAAGCCTCGGCTCTCGGAACCCGCCATGGGGTGCGAGCCGATAAAAGTGACTTTCTCGGGCAGTCCGTGCGACAATTCCTCACAGAGAGTTTGTTTCACGCTGCCGGCGTCGGTGAAGAGCGTACCTGTTCGGCAATGTCCGGCTGCGGCGCGGACTCCCTTGGCAATCAGATCGATCGGCGTGCAGAACACGAGAAATTTCGACGCGGCCGCCGCCTGGCCCAGATCGGTCGTTCCGGCATCGATCAAACCGGCTGTCTGGGCGGCTTGCAGGCGCAACTCGTTTCGCCCGACCCCGACAATCCGCCCTGCAAACCGACGTTTCTTCAGCGCAGCGGCGATCGAGCCTCCGATCAGCCCAACGCCCACAATCGTAATCGTTCCCTCAGAAAGCTGCTGGGAAGAGGCCCCGTCGTTCATAATGCTTGCATTATAAGAGGCCGGCCGGGCCATTTCCAGCGGTGCCGGATGCACCTGAAATCTCGTCTCCGCCGCATGATTTCCACCAAAGGGTGTAGCGAAGCTGCACGGAAAAGCATACTATTCACTCCAGCATTCACCGCGACAGGCGGAGAGAACAATTCGTTCACGCTTGAGAGGGACAGAGGACGTCGATGGCCAAATACCAATTCGAAGATATCCGAAACGTGGCGGTCGTGGGTCACGGGGCGGTCGGGAAGACCACGTTGGCCGACCTGATGCTTTTCAAGGCGGGAATCGGTAGCCGGGCCGGTTCGGTCGACGATGGCAGTAGCGTTCTGGATTCCGATGACGAAGAGAAAGAGCGCAAATCGTCGATCTCGGCGGCCGTCGTCCATTTCGAGCACAAAGGGAAGCGAATCAACCTGATCGACACGCCGGGCTTCCCAGACTTCATCGGACAGGCGCTCGGCGCGCTGCGGGCCGTCGAGACGGCCGTCGTCACCGTCAGCGCCGCAGCGGGTATTGAAGTCAACACCCGCCGCATCTTCGCGCGTGCAGGAGACGCCGGGGTAGGCAGAATGCTGCTCGTAAACAAATGCGACATGGACAACATCAACTTCAGCGAGTTGCTCGGGTCGCTACAGGAGACGTTCGGTCAAGCTTGCGTTCCGTTGAACCTGCCGATCGGTCTCGGGACCGATTTCACCGGCGTGGTCAGTACGTTAAAGGTCCCGGAGAGCGTTCCCGGCAGCACGCCGTTGGATCCGGCCGAGGTGAACCAGACGGTGATGGACGCGATCGTCGAAGCCGACGACGAGTTGATGGAACGGTATCTTGAAGGCGAAGAGTTGTCGGCCGAAGAGATCGCCGGCGGATTGACGAAAGCGATCGCGGCAGGGACGCTGATCCCGGTCTTGTGCGCCAGCTCGAAGACGGGCGTCGGGGTGCCGGAGTTCATGGACGCATTGGCTGACTTTGCACTGTCGCCCCCGGAGAGAACCCGCACTGCCTTGAAGGGGGACGAAGAGGTGGCGCTAGAACAATCGCCTGACGGCCCGCTGGTCGCACAGGTGTTCAAGACGCGGATTGATCCCTTCGTGGCCAAAATGAGTTTCTTGCGGATTTACTCGGGCACGCTGGCCAAAGACTCGTCGGTTGAGAGCTCGGGAACGAATCGGCCGGTGAAGATCAGCCAGTTGCTGGAAGTGCAGGGAGCCAGCCAGGAACCTGTGGAGCAGGCGGCGGCCGGCGACATTGTCGCCGTCGTCAAGATGGAGGAGTTGAAGGTCGGGGACACCGTCTCCAAAGGGGCCGACGGCCTTGCGCTTCCGCCGATTCCGTTCCCCACGCCGATGATCGGTTTAGCCGTTGAGCCTAAGAGCCGGGCCGACCAGGCAAAAATCTCCGGCGCGCTGCAGAAGATCGAAGAGGAAGACCAAACCTTCCGCGTGACCCGTGAATCGCAAACCAAAGAAATCGTCATGCAGGGCATGAGTGAACTGCACCTGCAGATCATACAAGATCGGTTGCACAAGCGGGACAAGGTTGAGGTCGTCACCCACCCGCCGAAGATTCCGTATCGGGAGACCGTTACGGGAGCGGCCCAGGGCAGCTACCGGCACAAAAAGCAATCGGGCGGCGCCGGTCAGTTCGGGGAAGTCCATCTTCGCATTTCCGCCATGCCGCAAAACGTCGACCTGGAAGAGTACTTCACCAAAGCAAACTTCCTGAGCATGCGGGAGTACCATTACGATCCCGACTTGAACTACGCGTTCGTCGATCGGATCACGGGCGGCTCGATTCCGAACCAGTTTATCCCGGCTGTGCAGAAAGGCGTCCGAGAGCGGATGGAACGGGGTGTCATCGCCGGTTACCAGGTGCAGGACGTCGTCTGCGAGCTGTTTTTCGGGAAGGACCACCCGGTCGACAGCAACGAAACCGCGTTCAAAACGGCCGGCAGCATGTGTTTTCGGGACGTGTTCCAGGAGGCGAAACCGGTGCTCTTAGAGCCGATTGTGCAGGTGGAAATCACGGTGCCGGGCGAGAATCTGGGCGACATCACCAGCGATCTGAACGGCCGCCGCGGCCGGGTGGAGGGCATGGACGGCGCGCCGGGCGGTTTTCAGGTGATCCGCGCCAAAGTTCCACTGTCCGAAGTAATGACCTACGCGAGATCGCTTTCGAGCATGACCGGCGGGCAAGGCTCGTTCACGCTGGAACTGAGCCATTACGAGATCGTCCCACCCAACGAGCAAACCAAAATCGTCGCCGCCGCCCAACGCGCAAAGAAAGAAGAAAACTAATACGACTGCGATGCCACGCACGTTGGTGGGTCAAGCGAGCGAGTAGGTCAGGCTCCCGCCTGACGGCAGCAGGGCTTCGGTTGGGAAACGCAGCACCAGTGGGCGGCAGGCGGGGAAAGAAAAGGGGACGCAGCTCTTTGTTGATACCTGATGCCGTTCGTCACGGTGTGAATCGCGGGAGTCCGTTCGGCACTCAGCGCTGGCAAACGCGAACCGGCGGGGTGGCGGGGCCTTAGAGAGCGAAGCGAACGTGGCCTCGAGGCATGCGCCCTGTTGGCCTGTTGCCCGGATCAGAGCTTCCTGTCAACATGCAAACACGGGGCCACGCTCCCGTTGGTCGCTCAGGCCCCGCCACCCGCCGTCCCCGAAAGAAGCAACCATGAATGAGGAGCACGAAAAGAGCTGCGTCCCCTTATTCTTTCCCCGATTTGTTAGTCCCACTTTGCTATGGGTACGTTTCGAGGATCGTAATCTGCTTCCCATCGAGGCTCACCTTTGCCTTGACGACGGGTGGCGGGGCGTGAGCGAAGCGTCGCCCCGTTCGAGCCGAGCGCGCCAATACGCTCGCCGATCACCATCCGCTCATCGACGGGGCGACGCAAAGCCTTACGCCCCGCCACCCCGCCGTCAGGCTTGTCGTTGCCATTGCTGCTGATCCTTTTTTCAATACCCTTCAAGCCTAGCACAACCGCGACAATCAGTCAAAGAAATAGGAACCCGCTTACTTGCCGCGGCGTTTTTTCTTGGTCGTTTTCTTTTTCGTCGCCGGTTTCTTTCCCAGTGGTTCGCTCCAGATTTTCAGTTGCCGGCGCATCTCTCGCAGATCGAGCAGGACGGGCGGGAGCTTCAGATCGGGTTCGGTGGTGTAGCGGGCGGCGCGGGCGGGGGCCGTGACTCGCTGGAGCGCTTTCTGGAGACTGCGCAGCCACGGTGGGACGTCGACGCCCGACCCACAGGTACTCTCGAGGTACTCGTCAATTTCCGCCCGCAGCGTGTTGAATGCTTCGGACGGCTGGCGGCCCCTTCGAGCGTCGTCGGTGGCGAGCGGCAGCAAGGCGACCATGCGGTTCACGGCCAGCGGCTTCACGAAGCGCTCGTTGAGATGATCGCTGATGGACGGCAATCGCATGCCGTACGTCACTTCCAGTGCGTCGAGGTCGTCCAGGTGCCCTTCGGCCATGTCGCCCGTCTTTGCCTGCAAAAGATGCTCCCAGATCATGGCTGCTTCGTAGTTTTGCCGTTTTGCGAGCACTTCGTGGGCAATGTAGACCGGCGTGAGGTTCCAGGCGTCGCGTTCGTAGGCGGCTTCCACCCGCAAGAAGTCGAGCAGGCTGTGGAACATTTCTCCGTAGTCGGACTGCGTCGTCGTGGTGTTGTACTCAAGAAAGCGATCGAACTTATCGACCACCGAACCGTAGATCAGCTCCAGTAAGTCGACGGCCGAGTCCTCGTCGATGCGCCCGTGCTCCAGATCTTCCAGCAACTTGAGCGGATGCAGCGGATCCTGGTTTTCGGCCAGGTAATCGAGAAACTGCTCGATCCCGTCGTGCAGGATGGCCCGCACGTTGCCGAGGGTGAGCATTTTGGCGTGGAACAACTCGGCGCCGTAGCGGGTGATGAATTCGCGGACCTCGTCGAAAGAGGCGTCATCGTTGAGCATCTCGACGTGCGATAGTCGCATCGTATTACTCTGTTTCAGCCACAACTCGAGATACTGTTCGACCATGTCGCCGACGACGTCGATCAGCTCCTCGTCGGAGAAGTCGCCCGACCTCCAATTTGCCGAGGAGTCGACGACGCAGCCCAACGATTCGCGAAGTGCCGTACGAAACAGCCGGTCGAACTCGGTCACCGCCACTCCGCTGGGACGGACAGCGCGTTCCATGCGATACGCGGTCGAGACCAGATACCGGGTTTCATGAAGCAGGCCCAACCCCGGAAGCTGGGACAAAAGAAACCGGAACACCGTCTGCAGCGTGCGTGCGGCCAGCACCTGCGCAGGTCGGCCGCCGCTATCAAACGGCACGTAGAGCAGAGGCTTCTTCGCCAGATGTTTCAGGAACCCCGGCAGTAGCCGGCGGACTTCTCGGGCGTCGCGACGAAAGATTCCGCGATAAACGGCGACGAGTTGCCGTTCGTCGTCCGGCAGACGTTCGTGGACGGCGTCGTCCGGCAGACAACAAAGCAGGCAGCGTTCGGCGCCT
>CAZGYE010000357.1:0-5170 GCA_964530165.1 uncultured Planctomycetaceae bacterium | reverse complement strand
AGGCACAAAGGCACAGAGGCACAAAGGTCGGAGGGGATGTGTCACAATGCCTTGGCCCTTTGTCCCTTCAAGATCGAGATGATTCGGAGCATGCAATCATGAACCGTGCTCAAGCAAGACCCTCCCCCGGCGAGTTGGAGGCGCTTCTGATTGACCTGGTGATCGAACAAACGGGATTCCCACGTGAGATCGTCGATCTGGATTGCGATTTTTCGACGGACCTCTTGTGGGACGCCGCTGCGAAATCGTCGTTCTTGGACGAGCTTCGTGCCGGTCTGCAGTTTCACGGCATCGAGTTCTCGGACGAGAAGAAGCCGGCGGAATGTTCGACCTTGCGGCAACTGTTTGAGTGGCTCTCAGATCGGGTCGAAAGTCTAGAGTCAAGAGTTGAGAGTCCAGAGTCGAGAGTTCAGAGGAACAACCCCAAATCTGGCTCTCGACTCTCAACACTGGACTCTCAACTCTTCTCAACCCAGCGAACCACGGCCCGCTTTGTGCTGAGAATGAGTGAGGAGCCGCTTCCTGACGAGCGGTCCGCTGCGACGCTGGGCGGACCAGCGGTGATTCTCGGTCGCAACGCCGCGGCCGAGGCGTTAAGGTTTTCGCTCGAGGAACTGGGCGCGAAGGTGTTCGAGCTGCCGGTCGACGAACCACTCGATCGAATTTTGGCTGAATTGGAACGCATTTGGCAGCACGAACCGGCGCCGCATCTGTTCCTGATGACCGCACGCGACGACAAAGCTTCCCTCACGCCGGATGATGAAGCGGGATGGAATGACCGTCGCGTTCCCGGCGTGGTTGTCCCTTTCTGTGTATGCCAGCGGTGGTTTGAATTGGTTGAGAAGGCGAACGTGCTGGAAAAGGCAACCCTGGTGGCCGCCACCGCGTTGGGGGGCGACTGCGGCTTTCGCGGTCACTCGCGTGCCGTGGAAGGCGGCGCCATCGCCGGTCTGCTGAAAGCCACAAGCGTCGAAACGGGCGGCAAGCTGTTTGTGAAGGTTGTGGATTCTCCTTCGCGGGAGCCGGCGAAGCTGATTGCCCGGTCGATTCTCTCGGAGCTTGCCGCCGCCCGTCCGGACGTGGAAGTCGGCTATTTACGCGGACGCCGGTCGGTTGTGCGGGCCGTTCCTCAACCGACCAATTTGCTCCCCCCGCGTGAAGTGGACGAGGGGACCGTGTGGGTGGTGACCGGAGGGGCGCGGGGCATCACGGCAGTGGTGGCTCGCGAGCTTGGCCGGCGGTTCAGACTCAAGCTGCATCTCGTCGGAACAACTCCGGCCGCCGAACTCGACGAAGAGTTGCGCGCCTTCGAACATGCAGGGGTCGATGCTACGTACCACGCCTGCGACGTCTCCGATCGGCAAGCGTTGAACACAGTCCTTCAGCACATCCGCGGAACCGACGGGGTTGTCACGGGCATCATTCACGGAGCAGGGTTCGAAAAAACCAGGAGATTCACCAAGAAAAAGCAAGAGGACTTGGCTCGTACGCTCGCCGGGAAAGTTGACGGCGCCGCTGCATTGATTGCGCTGACCAGAGGAGACCCATTGAAGTACTTCGTGGCTTTCGGCTCGATCGGCGGGCGCTTTGGGGCCGCTGGCCAAACCGACTACGCGGCGGCGAACGAAATGCTGGCGAAGATGGTCGACGCTCTTCGTCAGCAACGGCCGGAATGTGCGGCCTTCACGATCCACTGGCCCGCATGGGACGATGTGGGTATGTCGATGCGACCAAAAAGCCGGATGACGCTAAAACTCATGAAAACGCCCTTTATGCCACCGGCAGAAGGTGCCCGAAACCTGATTGGGGAATTGCAGGCCGGCTCCGCAGACAGTGAGATTCTGATTGTCGACTCTCGCGACGAGTATTTTTCCAAACGCGCCACGATGCCGACACCCGAACAACAAAAGTTGTTGCTCGAACTCCAGCCGCTGGTTTCCGCGTCGCCGCTGATTGACGACGTCTGCATGCCCCGTCCAGGCGACGCGACATGCCGTGCGACCTTCGACCCGAGGGTCGATCCGTTCTTGCCGGGACATATGTACGAAGGGGTCCCGTTGCTGCCGGCGGTGATCGGAATCGAGACCTGTGCTGAGGCGGCGGCGATCATCTCGGGCGGCCGCACGGTGGTGAGTGTGCGGGACCTGAAGCTGATCAACGGTTTTCGGATGTCGCTTTCCAGACCCTACTCTGCCACGGTCGAGGTCAGCCTGGATGGCAACGACGCGACGTGTCGGCTTTCCGGCGAGTTTTACGACAAGCAAGGCCGCTTTGTCGACTCGCACCGGCAGTATCATTCCTGCATTATCGAGCTGGACGACGCTCCTCGGCCGCTGACGGCCCCCGTTTGGGGCGACCCGCCTTCGGACTGGCAAAGGGTCCCGTATCCTGACGACTGGCGGGAGATGGAGGGAGCCGGCAGCGGCTCGGTGTACTATGGTCCGGAACTGCGGACGCTCAAAGAGATTCACCACCTCGAGGACGGGACTTGGGGTCACTTAGTGGCGCCGCCGCTTGACGAGTTGGGCGGCAGCCGCCGCGGCAAAATGTGGTGCACGCCGGCGGCGCTCATCGATGGAGTGCTCTTCAGCAGCGATTTGTTTGCCACTCACACTCTGGGGACCATCCAGTTGCCGACTGGGATTGCATCAATCCAGTTCGGTCGCATGCCGCGGACGGGTGAAAGTTGCCTGGGGCGAGCATTCTATCGCGGCCGAAAAGGGCGAGAGCTGCTGTTCGACTACTGGCTGATCGGGGACGACGGCGAGGCGATCCTGTACATCGAGGGCTGTTGCGTTGTCGATCTAACCTATTCACTCTCAGAGAGTGTTCAATCAACGCGCCCGAAACGCAAGGCGCCCAGTACAAAGTAGACTGCTGCAAACCCGACCATCCATCCGCAGCACTCGGTAACGGTTGCCAGATTGGGAACGTCCTTCTCGAGCAATTCACGGTAGGCAATCAGCGCCCACGCGTGCGGCGTGCCCAGGCTGACGTCTCTCATCAGGTTGGGAAGCCACTGGCGCGGCATGAAACAGCCGCTGATTCCAGCCATCACGATCACCACCATGTTGGCGTACGCGGAGACCTGCGCATCGGTCCGAACCAGCGTGGCCACCAGCAGCCCCAGCGCCGTGGCCGCCAGCGACGTGCATACGATCACCGGCAGCAGCGCCCAGGGCATCGATCCCCAGGACATGCCGAACAGAATTCTGCCGAACAGAAACAACAGCGCGCTCTGCAACAGCGAGATGAAATAGAACGGAATCGTCTTTCCGAGCAACAGCGACGTGGGTCGGATCGGAGCAATCCGCAGCCGCCTGAGCGTTCCCAGGCTCCGTTCGTGGATGAACGAGCGCGACATGATGTTCACCAGAAAAAAGACGAACATCACCGTGTACGAGGGAACCAACCACCGGTAGATGTCGTCTTCGGGTTCTTTGGCGGCTTCGTTCTCGTCATCTTCTTCCGGCTGGAACATCGGGTCGGGCACGGGTTCGAGGCCCTTGTCGGGTTCGTCTTCCACGGCGGGGTCCGCGGGGGCCGCGCCCTCCCGCGGATACAGCTCGTCGCATCGCCTTTTGATCCGCAATCGAGTGAGCCTGTTCTGGCAGGCGACGTAGACTGCAATGTGCCGCAAGCTGTCGACAAACACAAGCTGCTCGATGTTGGACATCGTAGCGGAAAAAGCGGATCCGCCGCTCTCCAGCCGCATGTCGAGAGCGCCGATTCCCTCTGCCAGCGCTTCGGACGTTGTATCGAGAATGTCGCGCAGCTTGAGCGCTTCGTAACGTTTGGTGAAGTTTTCTCCAATGAACAGAATGGCGTTTGCAACGTCGTCGTCGAGCAGCTTGCGCGCTTCCGATTCGTTGAACCGTTGGACGATCAATCCTTTTCGTTTTTCGAGGGTCGCAATGATGCGGGCCGCCATCTCTCCCCCGTCGTTGTCGACAATAGCAACCTTGAACTTGCGGCTGTCGTTACCAAGGTCCAGGAGCTTGCCCGTCGACAGTCCGAGAATGGCGATGAAACAGATCGGAAACGCCAGCAGCACGCTCAGAGCGCGGCGATCCCGCATCTGTAGCTTCAGGTCTTTGATGGTAATCTCCCAGAATCCCATCTCAGTCTCGCAAACGATTTCCGGTGAGTTGCAGAAACAGTGTTTCGAGGTTCGGCTCGTCCGTGTCGACCGAGTGCAATTGAACCCCGAATTCAGCCAGCCGCCCGATCAGTTCTGTGAGCGTGGAACTCAGCTCTTGACTTTGCTCCGCCCGCTCGCGCGCCAGGACCAGCGTCGTCACACCGTCTTCGGCTGACCGCCGCACGTCGACCAGACCCTCGAGCCTTTCAAGCATCTCGGCCGGCGGCTCGGAGATCCGCAAGCGCACGGCGGCGCTCATTCGACCCAGCAGCCCATCGAGCGTATCGTTGGCAAGCACCTTCCCGTGATCGATGATCGCCACCCGTTGGCAGATGGCCTGCACTTCTTCTATGTAATGGCTTGTCAATAGTGTCGCGATTCCTTCGCCGGCCAACTGCCGAAAGCAGTCCAGCAGGTGCGCCCTGGACTGCGGGTCGACCCCGACGGTCGGCTCATCCAGAATCAAGATCCGTGGGCGATGCAACAGCGCCACGCCAAAGTTCAACCGCCGCTTCATGCCTCCGGAAAACGTCCCGACCGAATCGTCGGCCCTTTCGCGGAGTCCGGTTCGTTCCAACGCTTCGTCAACGCGCACCTTCAGTTCCTTGCCACGCACGCCGTAAAGACGGCCAAAGAATTTCAGATTCTCGCGGGCGGTCAGGTCGGGATAAATGGCCAGATCCTGGGGCGCCATTCCAAACAAGTGTTTGAGGTGGCGGGCGCGGATGCGAAACGGCTCGCCATCGAGGCGAATCTCGCCGGCATCTGGAGCCAGCAGCCCGACCAGCATCGACAGCGTCGTCGACTTACCCGCGCCGTTCGGACCGAGCAGTCCAAAGACTTCGCCCGCCTCAACGTGGAAGCTGACATCGGCAACCGCTACGGTGCCGTCGAAAGTTTTTCGCAGATGTGCGGCCTCCAGGAGACTCATGGTGCACATTGTAACCTATTTCTCAGTTCAAATCGTGCATGCTGCTAACCCAAGTTGATCAGTTGCTGCCGCGAAACCCCTTGTTCTGCCGGGCGGGC
>CAZGYE010000356.1:0-5174 GCA_964530165.1 uncultured Planctomycetaceae bacterium | reverse complement strand
TTTGCACTCCCGGCTTTGCGATCGCGACGCGCGCCTTATTGAACAAGAACACGAAGGCGAGAGTTGAGGAAATTCAGAAGGGGCTCGGCGGTAACCTGCGCCGATGCGGCTCGTACCACGGCATCACGCAGTGCGCCCTGGAGATTGCCAAGAAAGGAGGTGCGTGAAAATGGCCGAAAGAAAAGTTGCCTGGAAACCCCGGGAAGACAATGTACTGATCGGCAAGGGGCACGACCGCATCGACGGCGTTGAAAAAGCGACCGGAGCGGCGAAGTTCACGGCCGACATCAATACCAAAGGCACGCTGTACGCCAAGCTGTTGACGTTCAAAGGCGGACACGCGGTGATCACGCAGTTGAAGGTCGATGCGGCGAAAAAAATCAAAGGCGTGCGTGCCGTGCACCTGTTTCGCGGCACCGGGACGGAGCTGCTCTGGGACGGTGCGCTGATCGCCGCCGTCGCCGCCGACCGGCCGGAAATCGCCGAGGACGGAGTGCGCGCCATCGAGAGGACGCTCGAAATCGAAGAGCTGCCGCACTTCGTCGACGAAGCAGACCTCAAAGCCGCACAGAAGCTGGACGCCGAAAACGTCGGCGCCGACAAAAAGATCAAGCCCGCAGCGGAGAAACAAGGGCACGTGGTGCGGCTCAAATCGCTGGGCAAGAACAAGAAGGGCGACGTCGACGGGGCCTTGTCGAAGGCCAAGGCCGTGCACAAGGGGTACTACGGTATCCACACCATCACTCACATGTGCATGGAGCCTCACGGGTCGCATGCCGAGTGGAAGCCGGACGGCTCGCTCACGGTGCACCACTCGACGCAGAACGGTTCGGGAACCGGCGGTCAGTTTGCCAAACCGCTGGACCTGGACGCCTCGAAGGTCACCATCATTTGCGATCACATTGGCGGTGGTTTCGGTTCGAAATTCGCCGCCGATGAATGGGGACTTGCCGCCGCCAAGATGGCCAAAGAAACGGGGCGTCCGGTACGGTTGATGCTCGATCGGGCCACCGAGCTGAAGGTTGCCGGCAACCGGCCCTCCGGCTTCGCCGAGATCACCATTGCCGCCGACGCCGACGGCAAAATCATTGCCTGGGACAGCCACCACTGGGGGACGGGCGGCATGAAGGGCGCTACCGTCAGGTTGAGCGTTATGCCCTATGTCTTCGAGTTCACCAACCAGCGACGCAAGGCGACCGGGTTGATCACCAACTGCGGTCCTCAGCGGGCGTGGCGGGCGCCGAACCATCCGCAGGCGTGCGCGTTGACGGACACGGCAATCGACGACCTCGCCGCCAAGCTGGGCATGGATAGCTTCGACGTCTTCAAGAAGAACCTCAGCCAGACCTCACGCGGTGAGGTCTATGCCGCGGAAATGAAGATCGGTGCGAAGCTGATCGACTGGAAGGCCAAATGGCATCCGCACGGCAAAGGCGGCGGCAGGGGGTCGGTCAAGCGTGGTCTGGGTCTGGCGCTGCACACCTGGGGCGGTCGGGCCCATCCGGCCACTTGCCTGTTGAAGGTGCATCCCGACGGCACCGTGGAATCGTTTGCCGGCAGCCAGGACCTCGGCACGGGAACGCGGACCGTCATTGCGATCACCGTCGCCGAGACCTTCGGCCTGCCCATCTCGGCGGTGAAGGTTCACATCGGATCGAACAAGTATCCGCAATCGGGTCCCTCCGGCGGCAGCACGACGGTCGGCGGCGTCAGCGGTCCGAACCGCCGCGCAGCACTGGAGGCGCTCTGGAAGATCTTTGATCTGGTGGCGGCCAAATACAAAGTCGACGCCGGCACGCTATCGGCCAAGGACCAAAAGATCGTCTCCGGGGGCAAGGTTGTTTGCACCTGGAAACAGGCCGCTGCACTCGTCGGTCCGATGCCGTTGGAAACGACGGCCAGCGGGCCGGTGAAGGAAAAACAGCCTTCCGGCGTCACCAAAGACATCCTGAACGACCAGGGCGTGGGCGGTGTTCAGTTGGTCGACGTTTCGGTCGACACCGAGACCGGCAAAATCAGGGTCAACAAGTTCGTCACCGTTCAGGATTGCGGGTTGATCATCAACACAAAAGCCGCCGAGAGTCAGGTCTACGGGGCGATGATTATGGGAATCGCTTACGCTTTGAGCGAAGAGCGAATCATGGACAACAAGACCGGCCGCTTCATCAACGCCGATCTGGAGAACTATAAGCTGCCGCGAATCGGCGACATCGGCGAACTGGTCGTCGAACTGTACCAGCCAGACAGCGAGTACAACCGGGGCGTGGTTGGCCTCGGCGAGCCTCCGGTCATTTCCGGCGGCGCGGCGATTTCCAACGCGGTCGCCAACGCCACGGGGGTGCGAGTGCCCGTTCTTCCCTTGACTCCGCAGCGAGTGCTTGAGGCGCTCTCAGGAGGTGCAGCATGAGACCCTTCGAATATGCCAATCCACAGACCGAAGCCGAGGCTTTGGAACTGCTCAATGATCACGGCGCCGAGACCGCCGTCTTGGCCGGCGGCACCGACCTGATCAATCTAATGAAACGCGATCTGCTGGCCCCCCAACGCGTCGTCGACGTGAAGAACGTGGAATCGATGCAGGGCGTCCGGCCCGACGGCGACGGATTGTTGCTCGGTGCTCTCACCACGCTGGAAGAGCTTGCGGACAATCCCTTGCTCTCCCAATACCGTTCGCTGGCCGACGTCGTGGATGCCACGCCGGCCATTCAGATCCGGCAGATGGGCACCATTGGCGGCGACCTGTGTCATCTGCCCAACTGCTGGTATTTCCGCAACGGATACGGACTCTTGGGGCTCAAGAACGGCGAGTCGCTGGTCGAGACCGGCGAGAACCGCTACCACGCCATCCTGGGCAATCGGAGTGCGGCGAAGTTCGTCAGCGCCTCGCGGTTCGCGCCCGGCATGATCGCCTGGGGGGCCAAGGTCCGCGTGATCGGCCCGGCACCCGACCAGGAAGAGTACATCCCGCTGGAGTATTTCTACGTCACGCCCAAAACGGACGACCAAAGCGTCACGGTGCTGGGGCCGGGGCAGCTCATTTCACACATCTGGCTGCCGCCAGTCCAGAACATCCAAAGCGCCACCTACGAGGTGCTGCAGATGGAAGGGCTCGACTGGCCGCTGGCTTCTGCAGCGGTTTGTCTCGATTCCGAAGGCGGCGAGGTCCGCGAGGCGCGCATTGTGCTCGGCCACGTGGCACCCACGCCTTGGATGTCGGCAGAGGCGGCCCGGGCGATCATCGGCCTGCCGGTCGACGAAGAAACAGCCCTTTTGGCTGGCAACGTTGCCGTCGCCGGGGCCACTCCACTTTCGAACAACGCCTATAAAGTCCAACTGGCAAGAACAGCCGTCAAGCGGGCGCTGCTCCGTGCGACCGGCCAATTGGAAGGAGGTCTCTAGAAGCCATGGCAGATGAACTGAACGTGACGAAGACAGGGCGATGCCGGCAACTTCTCTCCAAAGGGCTGTACATCAACGCCGGGCTGCCGCCCGGTGAAGAAGTGGCCGGTGACGGAAGTTTCTGGTGCGGCACGACCCAGACCAGCATGGGACCCGACAACCAGGTGTGCGACAGCGAATGTTGCTGCGACGCAACGCGTCACTGCTACGAAGCGCCCTGAAACCGGCAAGACCACCTTCAGCGGGGATCAGTTTCCTCTACGGTAGACTGGTCAGTGATTCTTCCTTCCGCGATCGTGGGTTACTGGGATTGGATCAATCCTCTGAAAGCTGAAACGCCCCCATCGTCTAGAGGCCCAGGATACGGGACTCTCATTCCCGAGACGCGGGTTCGACTCCCGCTGGGGGTGCTTGAAGACCGGTCGACGAAAACGGCCGGTCTTTTTTGATGCCGGTCGCGTGGCATTCGTCCCCAAATACATCGATGTTGTGCATTGAGCCGCCCCGCTTGCGGGGCGTGTGGCGCATACGGGACACGCCGGCCAAGGCCGGCGGCTAAATGGTTTCCAGTAAGCGACGTGTGGCTACAGCGGGTGGAAGAGTATCAGTTCGAATGTGATGATCAGTACGCAGCCGGCGGGCGGTCACTAGTCATTGTCGGTGAAATAGATGTACGGTGCGATCGCGCTGGCGATCTCCGGGCGGCGATAGTAGTTCGGCCACATGTGACCGGTGCCGACCAGTTGTGTCACGTCGATTTGTCTGGTCTTCGCGCTCTGCCAGCCGAGTCGAGCGAAGTCGCCGCGAGTGAAACCCACGCGCGCCAGCGCCCGGTGTGAGAACGGTTTCCGTAGCGGGTAGGCGGCCAGCGGGAGGTCTCGACGGTTTTGCAGATTGAGCAGGCACTCAACTCGGCAAAGCGCCCGACCATACCTTTCTCCAGGATTCAGCCAATTGTGATCGAGCGCGGCGGCGGCAAAGACGATGCGAATTCTCCGTTGAGAATTGACGCCACACGCGAGTCGACGTCCTTGCACCTGTCCACCTCCCAACAAGTGCAGCGCGGACGCCACCAGCCGAGCGCCGTGACTATGCCCCAGCAAGCAGACCGGGCGGTCCGCAGGCAGTTGCGAAATCAACTGAGCAAGGTAGAAACCGTGATACTCGGCTCGACGGCCCAGAATTGCGACGTCGACGTGCGGAATCATCGTGATGTACCCTTCGCTGGGCCACGTGTAGAACACGACATGCAGCGGCCGATGTGGAGCGGCAGCGCGGAGCCACTGATAAGTATGGTTGCTGTCGTCTCGAACGTTCCACCAGTTCACGAAGCTGCCATGCACCACGATGCACACCGGAACGTCCGGCTGCAAGGCGCTGAGAAACGACCTCTCGTCCGAACGGCGGAGACAATGGTCCGGCGTGCAGTGAAAATACTCGAACGCGCACCCCGCACAACACGACCCACCCCAATTCGGGCAGCGCCGGGCGCTGACGAACCAGTAATTGGGTTGGCACTGTTCTCCCAAGACCGTCGGTGCTGAAACCGTACAAAGCAGTATCACCGCGACGATCGTCAGAAGACATGAGTTGTACGTCTTTCGCATGTCGTTCATCTGTCTCTTTATCGGCGATTTGCCGGGCAAACGGGCAATCTCCGAAAGGATTTCCGATGTTGCGGACGGCGCGCATTATGGGCTTCTAAAAATCGTAACTGTTTAGCCGAATGCAGTGATGAGGAAATTAGGAATTCAGGAAGACAGGAGAAAGACGAT
>CAZGYE010000355.1:0-5327 GCA_964530165.1 uncultured Planctomycetaceae bacterium | reverse complement strand
GAAGACTCTGACCCAGCCACCCATCACAAATCGTTTGCACATTTCCACATAGGCTGAAGTGGACGGTATCCGGGCTAGACTCTCAACTCTAGACCCTCAACTATGGCGGCTATTCGCCAACTGTGGCGGCTATTCGCCGCGCGGTGGGCGCATCATGAGGGAATTGGTTGCCTGTTCGGGTTGCTTCTGCTCGAAGAGGACACGATAGACCTCGCTGGTGATGGGCATTTCGAAGCCCCGTTTCTGGGCCAGTTCGTAGACGCTCTTGGTCGTGGTGACCCCTTCAGCGACGGCGTCCATGCTGGCGAGAATCTCTTCGAGCGACTCGCCCTCGCCGAGACGCTGGCCGACTTTGCGGTTTCGGCTGTATTGGCTGGTGCAGGTGGTAATCAGGTCGCCCATACCGGCCAGGCCGGCAAACGTGACGGACTCGGCTCCCAGGGCTGTGCCGAAGCGTGTCATCTCGACGAGTCCGCGGGTCATCAATGCCGACTTCGCGTTGTCGCCGTAGCCCAGGCCGTCGCAGATGCCGGCAGCGATGGCGATCACGTTCTTCAACGCTGCGGCCAGCTCGACGCCGACAATGTCCAGATTGGTGTAAACGCGAAAGCGGTCGGTGTTGAACATCTGCTGAACCCGTTTGGCCAGCGCGATGTCGCCGCTGGCTGCGACCACGCTGGCCGGGAGCCGCCGCGAGATTTCCTCGGCATGGCTCGGGCCGGAAAGCGCCACGACGGCCCGGTTCCCGAGCACCTCGGCAATGATCTCGCTGGGCCGCATGAAGGTTTCGTTCTCCAGCCCCTTGACGACGCTGACCACCGGACGGTCGTCTTGCAGATGTCCGGCCAACTGGGTCAGCGCTTCCCGCAGAAACTTCGTGGGGATCGCCGCCACCAGAAGGTCGGCTCCCTGGATGGCCTGCTCGATGTCGGAGGTAACAAGCAGGTCGTCCGGAATGCGGACTCCAGGCAGCAAACGGCGGTTTTCGCGATCCTCGGTGATGTCCCGGGCGTGTGCCGGATTCCTGGCCCAAAGCGAGACCCCCTGCTCAGGATGCTCAGCCAGCAAAACCGAGCAAGCCGTTGCCATGGCGCCGCTGCCGAGAACGGTGATCTTCGTAGTCATTTTCGTCCGATCTACTTCATGAGGGTCTTTGGCCGACCACGGTATCACTGGCCGTCTCTCCGGCCTGATTCGGCAATCCGTCACAACCTGTCAAGACAGCCGTCAAAACCGCTCGGGCGCCGGAAAGAATTGACGAAAACCGGCCGGAAACCCCTCAAATCCGTTTGCCTCACCCCCCATGCCGACGTATGTTTATCGCGCCCCCCGATAATCGAGATTCTGACCGCTCGCTGCTACAGGAGTATCTTAATGCAACCACTGGTCGAGCAGAAGCCTACCGGATTTGTGGACCGTCGCAGTTCCTGCCCTGAGGGACGTTCTGCCCTGCCGGAACGCCGTCAATTCCGCGATTCGCACAGCCACAGGCGTCCCGAAGTCGCCGAATTGGGTGAAGCCATCGACCAGTACAAACTCCGTCATCGCCGACGGTTCATCACGTTCGAGGAACTCTACGACGTCATCAGCGGGCTCGGCTACCACAAGTAAAGCGAAGCCATCAGCGGTCAGCGGTCAGCGGTCAGCCGCTGGGAGGCCCGAGCGCTGTTCTTTCTGGCTGAAAGCTGAGTGCTGAAAGCTGATCGCTGATCGGCTCCTCTCGACGGAACCCCCTCTGCGGGAAAGTTCTGCGTCTGGATTCCACATTTCGGCAAAACTGCCGAAGTCCGACAGAGTTCCAGAAACGCGCTGCACGTGCTCTCCCTCGGCTGCTGGAGCGTGCAGCTTGGTTTCACGCCGGCCATCGCCCACAGCGTCTCCGGAATCCGCGACTTCGGCTTGCGTGTCCGACGCCAAACCTGAACCGATCCCGTGCTCGTGCCAGCCCCGGCGGCACCTCACGACGCTTCCTTCCGCCCATGGCCGTTCTCCCAAAATGCAAAGGCGGCCAGGATAGACAATTCGCCAAAACGATTCATGCACGCTTGCCGAAAGGACACTCAATACTCGGCGATCACTCTGCCGTCGGAGATCGATCCGAGGTCCTCGTAGACCTGGTCGTCGATGTTCTCCTGGACGAAGCGGACGGATCCGTCAGCCAGAAGGAAATGAGCGCCGCCGGCGTGAAGGCTGCGAAAACCGATCCGAAGCTGATCGGCACTCAAGGATCGCGTGTTGATGGGCGCCGAGCGGTGCGTGACACCGGTCACCGAGCCCGCCCAACAATTGCGGACCCCGGTCGAGAACGGCTCCGTACAGCGTAACCAGATCGCGGCATAGGCGTCGTTGAACAGCATACTCGCGGTTGTCATCTCACGTTCACCAACGGCAAGCGTGTTGCTGGCGCCGTCGACGATGTCGCGAATTCGAGTGTTCGTCGAATTGCCGAACATCCCTTGCTCGTCGCGTGGAACGTCGGTCAAGTTGAAACTGTTGGCCCCCCGTCTTCCTGCGAGGCTCACGCGGCCGAGACCTTGAACGGCGGGATAATTCGACTTCGAGTAGCCGTCGAACATCACCGGGGCGCTCGGCGCCGACGTGCCGCCCCAGGGACTGACCTCATCGCCGGCATCTGAGGGGCAGAGATAGACAGCCAGCACCCGATCGTTTCTTCCGTTGACGGGGTCCTGCCGGGCCGGTGGAGGCGGCAGCGACGTGTCGGCAGCGACGGCGAGCGCCTTGTACAGCGGAGCCTGGTCGAGAAACGGCAAGATGAACGCGCTCCAGGCCCACGACGATGCCAGACGCGAATCTCTGACGGGATGGCCTGGCGGAGTCACGCCGGCGTCGCGAACCGGGACCCAACCCGGTGGAAAAACTTCATGCGCATCATGGTAGTTGTGCAGCGCCAGCCCAATCTGCTTGAGATGGTTCCGACATTGGCTGCGGCGGGCTGCTTCACGCACTTGCTGGACGCCCGGCAGCAACAGGGCAATCAGTATCGCAATAATGGCAATCACCACCAACAGCTCAATCAGCGTGAAAGCTGTCGTTTTCGTTCGGTATTTGTTCGTCGCGGTCAACATCATTATCATTGCAGCGAGATCGAACGCATGACGCAATGAATCGCAGGAACTCAAAAGGGTTCTGCGGCGATCTAGTTTGGGTACAGACCTGCCTTCAGCGGTAGCATCTGTGGGGTCGCTTTGCTCCACCACAGCCACCCGGCCGCGTACACTGCGCGCAGACAAATCGATCACTGACCGCTGAAAGCTGACCGCTGAAAGCTCAATTATTCAACGGCTGGCTGCTGCGCAGGTAGGCGAACAGGTCGCGGATTTGCTGTTCGCTCAGGTCTCCCAGCAGGCCCTCCGGCATGATTGATTTCTTCTGCTGGAGCATTTCGTCGATTTGGTCGCGGGCGACGGTGATGTTCTGGCCGTCGGCCCCACGCAGCACCACGACGCGGTTGTCCTCATCGAAGCGGAAGCCGCTGACGGTCCGGCCGTCCTCGGTGACGATCAGGTAGGTCTCGAACCCCTCGCGAATCGCGGCGCTGGGATTGACCACGTTGAGCAGAATACGGACGACGTCGTCCCGTTGGAAGCTGGTCAGGTCGGGTCCGACGCGGCCTCCCTCTCCGAAAAGAATGTGGCACTTGCCGCAGCTCTTCGTGTAAAGCTGCTTGCCGCTGTAGGGGTCTCCGCCAGCCGACGCGAGCACCGTGGTGAGGTGCTGGATCTGCTTCTGCATCTGTTCGTTGGTCGCGCCGGCGATGTTCTTCCAGTGTTTGCCGACGAGAGCGGCAATCCGCTCGTCGCGGTGGACGGTCATCTTACGAACGACGTCGAGCGGGATGCCGGCCCGATCGACCGTGCCGGCGTCGACGGCCTCCAGCAACTGCCGGGTCCAGGTCTTCCGGCTGGAGAGCAGGGTCTCGGCGGCGCTGCGGACGTCCTCGGAGAAGCCCTCGTACCGTGCGACCACCTCGCTGCCGATTCTCGCGCCGCTGTAGGACTGCAGCGCCGTCAGCGCCGTCACCCGCAGATGATCGTCGCGTGATCGGCTCAACACGTCCAGCAGCACCGGAACGCTCTTGGGCTGGTTGATCTCGCCGAAGATCTCGACGTATTCCAGCCGTTTTTTCTGATCAGCTTTCTCATCGGCGACGACGGCCAGTGCTTTGTCGATGGCGTCGGGCTTTCCCTGACGCAGGCCGAGCACGATCGAGCCGGCCCCCTGCTTCGCCAGCACCTCGATAAGCTCGTCGGGCAGGCCGGCCAGCGATCGGCCCTTGAAAGCCTCTTCGAATCCGTGCAGCAGCAGCTTGCTGTGCTCCGGGCTCGGAGAAAGCCGGAACAGCTTCGCGCAAGTCAAGAGGTCCTTTCTGGCGCCGGCCAGGGCGTAGCGCCGCATCAGACGGCTGAGAATGTGTTGTTCGACCATCGGCAGCCGCCAGGTCTCTTCGTCTTGGAACATCGCCAGCAGGGCCTCGCGATCAGTTTCGGCCTTCGACTCGATTGCCCACCAGATCAAGAGCGGGACGTGGAGGTCGTCGACGTCTTCCCCATGGCCGAGCAGGTTGCGGATGATGGGCAGAGCATCCGCGACCGGCAGGCGTTTTGCCGAGCTGGCCAGTTGACTGCGGACGTGAACGTACGGCTCACGGGCCGCCAGCGCCGCCAGCTCTCCAGCGATCGGCGACGAGACGCGTTTTTCGTCACACAGCAAACGTACCGTCCACATCCGAACCAGCGGATCCTCGTGAGCCAGGCTGGTCAGCGCGACGTCGTCGTTGAACCCGCCGCTGAGATTCAGCGCCCACAGCGCGCCCAGAGCCAACCGGCCGTCGGTCTCAGCGAGCGTCTTTTTCAGAAGCGGGATGACCGACGGGTCTTTACGGTCTCCGAACAGCCGCAGCGCCGTTTGCCGGTACCACTTGTTGGGGTGATCGAGCAGCTCGACCAGCTCACGAGTTGACTTCTTGCCGAGATCGAACGGCCCAACCGGCTTGGCCCCTTTCGCCTTCAGTCGGTAGATGCGACCGTTGGAGCGTTCGATTTGACCTTCGAAATGCTGGCGATGGCTGATTTGGAGCTCGTGCATGTCGGCGATGTAAACAGCCCCGTCGGGGCCAACCTTGATCTCGACCGGACGAAACCGCTTGTCGGTGCTGGTAATGGGATGGCCGAGGTCCTTCGTCTTGAACGTTGAGGTGTCCGGCTCGATCTGACTGTAGACGACGCGGCCCTGCAGCGGTTCGACGCCGAACAGCTTGCCGTGATAGGCCGCCGGCAGCGTCCCGCCGTCGTAGAGAATGAACGTGT
>CAZGYE010000354.1:0-5418 GCA_964530165.1 uncultured Planctomycetaceae bacterium | reverse complement strand
GGAACGCCAACTGCAACAACGTCTCTTCGCCCGCGATTGTGGGGCGCTACCTGCATTTCGGCACGACGGCGGGTTCGTACTGTGTGCTGGACCGGGAAAACGGCGCGCTGGTCAAAGAGATTTCCTGTGGCGGCCCGATCTTCAGTACGCCCGTCGCCGCCGGCGGCAGAGTCTATTTTGCGACTGTTGGCGCGCGGGTGTATGCGGTCCAGCCCGACGGCAAACTGTGCTGGACGTGGGACTTCGTCAAGGAGGTGATCGGGTTCTCCGGCGACCGTTGGAGCGGCGCGGAGTGGCACACACACAAGCAAGGTCGCGTCACCTGGCGAGATCATTTCTGCTGCTCGCGGAACCTGTCCGTTTCCGGCAAGATGATTGTGATGCCCGCCGGCGGGAGGACCATCTTCTTGGAGGACACCGGCGGCAGCCCGCAGCTTCGAACGATTGGGTTGATTCCGAATTATGCCGGCCGAGAGTATCCAGCCGCCTTCGGGCAGAGCGTCGGCGAGAAGGGTGAAGTCTACGTGCAGTGGCATCGGCGCGATAACACAGGACGGGTCGAAATCCTCAAGCTGCGCGACGACGGAAAGATTGAGACGGCCTTTGTGCCCGGCACGCAGACGGCCATCAACCTTCCCGGCCTGTTGAGTTTCTGTTCGGTGAGCACGCGGGGCGAGGACGTTTACCGCTGTCGGCCGGAAGAAGGTTTCGGGTTCTGCAAGCATTCTTCCGGCCGGGAGGCCCCGCAACTCCTGGGGGGTTACCCGTCCATCGCGCCGCCGATTTTGCTGTGCGACAAGGGAGTTTACGGCGGCTTGGACGGCAGTTTGTACGTGGTTTCGCTGTCCGGCAGCGGCGAGGTGTGGTCGTTTCCGACCGCCTTTGGGAAAGCGATCTCTGCTCCGGCCTGCGTCTGCGACGGCCGGATCTACTTTGGCTGTGAGGACGGATACCTCTACGTCCTGGGACCGGACGGACATGCTCCGCTGCCAAAGAAGGATCTCGACCTCGAAGAGATTCGCAGCCCGCTGACGGGCAAGTTCGCCGATTCCCAGTTCGACTGGTACACCAATTACGGCAACCTGGCCGGCACAAACGTGAACGATCAGGCAATCAAGCCGCCGCTGAAGATGAAATGGATTCGCCGGTACAAGGGGACTTTCAAGCATCTGCCGGTGTGCGGCGGCGGCAGAATGTACACGCACACGGCCGAGGGGCAGATCTTCGCGGTCGAACAAGAGACGGGCCGGCTGTTGTGGAGGCGGTATTGGCCCGGAGTGTACCTCTCGTTTACCGCTCCCATCTACCGCAAGATTCAGGGACGGGAGCGTCTACTGGTCCCGCAGGCCGGGATGAAGAAGTCGCGTCTGCGCTGCCTCGATGCGGCAACCGGCAGGCTGTTGTGGGAAGCGGCGTTTACCGGCTCACCAAGTTGGAGTCGCCAATCGCCGCCGATCGTTTACAAGAACCTCGCCATCTACGCATCCGGCTCGGGCAAATACGCGCCGCAGGGGACCGATAAGGCATTCGTGATGAAAGGAACCCCCGAGCAGGCGTCGCCGGGTGTCGAGATCATGAGTTGGATTTACACACACAATAACCCTTACTACCCCAAGGACAACAAACCATTGGTGTGGGCGTGGGACCTCGAGACGGGCAAGGAGGTCTGGAAACGGGATTTCTCCGAACACGGTTCCGGCGGGAATGACTGCGGATTGTGCCTGATGGACGGCACGCTGTACTACTCCACCTTTTTCGGTTATTCGCCAAGCCAGCGAACCAGACGCGGCCTGCCCGACGGACCGAACGGTCTGACGGCGGCCATGGAACCGGCGACGGGCAAGCTCCTGTGGTTAACGACCAAGCATTCCGTGACGGCCGGCTGTACGATTTCCGGCAAAGACGGACGTCTCTATCTGGGCGGCTACAACCGGCCCCACGAAGGCACGAACGACCGCTATGTGTTCTGCCTCGACGCCCGCGATGGTTCGCTCGTCTGGCAATCGGACCCGGTCCGCTCGGCCGTCAACGTGGTCACGGTGGGCAAGGATTACATCTTCTCGAATGCTTCCGGCCGAGACGGTCACGTCCTCGACAAGGAGACCGGCAAGATCCTCTCGCGTTTCAACTTCGGATACGCGTGCACGCGGTTCGCGTGCTCCGGGTCGTATGTTTTGGGTGCCAACATGGACATGATCGATCTGTCCGCCGGGAACCAACTGGTGTCGAGCGGACCCAGCATCGACTCCCGCGAATGCGTCGGCGCGACCGTCTCCAATGGCCGCATTTTCTATACGTCGCAAGCGAGCGGTTTGCAGGTTTCGCAGGTCGCCGGAGGCGAGGCCAATTCGACGGCCGCTCCCTGGGAGCAGAAATGACGGCTACAGCCGGGTGTGGGGCAGGCTTTCCAGCCTGCCATTGCTGATCGGCAGGCTGGAAAGCCTGCCCCACAATACTCATTGGGCTGGAATTCAGGAGTTTCAGGCTCGACAAGGGCGAGGTCAGAGCGCATGCGCTGGCCCCGATACATTGCTTCCGGGCCTTCCCGAACACCCTGCGGTCGGTGCTAACCTTTGCGATGTCGAATCTTGCTTCGGTTGCGTCGCTTCTTGCGACCGATTTTCCGCCGCCCCTTACCTGTCTTCTTGGTTCCCATCCGCAACAAACCCCTCTCGCAACACACGAACTCGCAACGGCTTCAGACTGAGAGCACTGTATCAGGACCGCACGTTTTGTTCAACGCCGACAACTTGTTGTCGGAATTCACTGGTTTGACGGCACAGCCAGCGACGACAAGTCGTCGGCTTGGGTTTGTATGAATCATCCGGGATAGCAGACCGGCCCTGCCCGATCAGCTCGCCGGACGAGCAATGCAACACGGCCTTCGTTATGATGTCCGTGTCGATGATCCTGGAACACTGACCTCGAGCAGCTCAAAATCCATCGCTCATGAATTACCACAACCTGGGAAATGCCGGCGTGAAGGTCTCCCCCATTTGTCTGGGCACGATGATGTTCGGCGGACAGACGGATGAGGCCGAATCGATCCGCATCATGCACAAAGCGCTCGATCTGGGCGTCAACTTTTTCGACACGGCCAACATTTACAATGCCGGTCGGTCGGAAATTGCCGTCGGCAAGGCCCTCGCCGAGAAGCGCGACCAGGTGGTGCTGGCCACCAAAGGCCGGCAGCCAATGGGCGACGGACCGAACCAAAGCGGGGCCAGCCGGTTGCATCTGATGCGCGAGCTCGACGCCAGTCTGAAACGGCTCGGCACCGACTACGTCGACATCTACTACCAGCACACGCCTGACGACGAGACGCCGATTGAGGAAACCTTACGGGCGCTGGACGACATGGTTCGCTGCGGCAAGGTCCGTTACATCGGCTGCTCGAACTTTCGCGCCTGGCAGCTCTGCGAGGCGCTCTGGACCAGCGACAAGCTGAACCTGCATCGCTTCTGTTGCGTGCAGCCGTTGTACAACATCGTGAACCGCGATATCGAAGTCGAGCTGCTGCCGTTGTGCAGAGAGCATGGTATCGGCGTTGTCGCCTACAGCCCTCTGGCCCGCGGAATTCTGACCGGCAAGTACAAGCTGGGCGCGGAATTTCCGGAAGGCAGCCGGGCCGCCCGCAACGATCCGCGTATGCGGCAGGCTGAGCTGCGCGATGCCAGCATCGAGATCTCCCAGCAGATTGCCGCTCACTGTGACAAGAAGGGGGTGGGCGCCTCACAATTTGCGTTGGCCTGGGTGTTGGCGAACAGAATCCTCACGTCCGTCATCCTCGGACCGCGCACCATGGAACACTTCGACGACAATGTGGGCTGCCTGGATGTCACGATCACCGACGAGGACGAAGCCTTCCTCGACGGCCTCGTCCCTCCGGGCGAACACAGTGGCAAGGGGTTCCAGGATACGGCTTACCCCATCACCGGCCGCAGACGATGAGCGGACAAATCGCAGCGAGACGATCCCAGAGAGTGGCGGATGCCATGCGGGCACGGCGTTTCTCGATCCTCGGAGAGCGGATTGTCGGCTGTTGGGCAACGCGTTTCCGTGCCGTTTGGAAAAAGGTGCCCGGCTTGAGTTGAAATCATGCGGGGCATCCGTTAAAAAATTCACATCAACACATAAAGGCGCGATGGCCGGCTCACGGTAGTCTGGAAATCTTTTCAGGTTGTGACGGCCGCAACCGACGACACAACACTCAGGCGGCTTGTGCCTTGTCGAAATGTGTCGTTTCGTGGACCGCGGTCTATTACTTTGCGACCGGACGCCTTGCCCAATGCGACTCGGGCTTTGCGGCGTGGTCGCTGTGCAGCAGTTAAGGAGCAAGTTGGTGAAAAAAGTACTGATCGTTTGCGGGTTGCTTGTCATCATTGCTGGGTGCAGTGGTGGCGACGATGGGAATGGCGGACCGGGCAAAGTCGGCGACGTGAAACCTACTAACGGCGACAAGCCGGAAGCGGTGGCAGAAGAGGACGAGCCCAAAGGGGAGGGCAAGGCATGGGACCCTGCTCTAGGAACCGCTACAGTCAGCGGCGTGGCGAAGTTTAGCGGAAAGCCGCCCAGACGACGTCCCATCGACATGAGCGGCAAACAGGAGTGTGCCAAGATCCATTCCGAGCCTGTGTTGGATGAGTCGATCATTCTGGGCGAGGAAGGCGCGCTGGCGAACGTTTTCGTTTGGGTCAAGAAAGGGTTGAAGGGTTGGGACTTTCCGACGCCCAGCGAGCCGGTCGTGCTCAACCAGCAGGGGTGCATGTTCCATCCCCACGTACAAGGCGTTCAGACAGGGCAAGACATCCTGATTCGCAATAGCGATCCGGTCACGCACAATATCCATGCATTCCCGAACAGAAACAACCCCTTCAATTTCAGCCAGGCGAAACAAGGAGCGGAAGAGACCCAGCAGTTCCGTCGCCGGGACGTGATGGTCAAGATCAAATGCGACGTGCACACGTGGATGAACGGGTATCTCGGCGTAGTGGACCACCCATTTTTTGTCACAACGGGCGAGGATGGGAAGTTCGAGCTGCCGAAGCTTCCGCCGGGCGAATACACCATCGAGGCCTGGCATGAAGAGTTCGGCGCCCAGACCGAAAAGGTGACGCTCGGCGATGGCGAGAGCAAGGAACTCGAGTTCACGTTCAAGGACAAATAATGAACGACACGTCGCGCATTCCCTTGACGGCGATTGGTCTGGTTGCGTTTTTCTGTCTGGTCACAATTCTGACGGTGGTCGGCTTTCTAGTTTGCTCCTGGCCGCCGCCTGTGGCGTCTCAGCACGGAGCAGGCGTCGATCGTGTGATCAACTACCTGCTCGTCACGACGGGCATTGTGTTCGTGATCGGTCACGGGGCGCTGGCATGGTTGGTGTGGCGGCACAGCGGCCCAGGCCCGGCGACTTACCGC
>CAZGYE010000353.1:0-5421 GCA_964530165.1 uncultured Planctomycetaceae bacterium | reverse complement strand
TTCACCGCCGCCGCCGGTGAGGGTGTCGTCGTCGGCCCCGCCGCCGATCGTGTCGAAGCCGCCCTGACCGTTGATCTTGTCGTCGCCCGCGCCACCAGAGAGAATGTCGTCACCGCCACCGCCGAGAATGGTATCGGCGCCCAGCCCGCCGTCGACGTAATCATCGCCCGACCCGCCACGAAGGAGATCGGCAAATTCGCTTCCGACGATCGTGTCGTCATCGCCGGTTCCTCTCACCCTCACCATGCCGTCGCTGAGACCAATGAAGTCCTCCGTCGTCACTCCCGACAGATCAAGTGTTTGGGCGCCCGTGCCGTCACCCGTGACGTCGATGGTCAATACGTCGTCCGCCATGCCTGAAAAAACCGTCGCCGGACCAGCACTCGGGGTGACAGTTGCATCTCCCCCGGCTCCCGTACTCGTGATGGCGATGTCCTCGCCGGCGGTTGTGGTCACGATAAGGTCGCCGGCAACCAATGTTGCGGTGGCTGCCAGCAGAGTGCGATCTTCCAACCGCTCGGAAACCGTTGTCAACGCCGCTTGCGGCGTCGGCTCTTGGCGTCGTCGTCGCTTTGAGATCTGTAAACGTCTTTGAAAACTTGCCAGCCATGGGGTGAAAAACATCGCTGCGACCTCAATGATTGCCTATTCAGTGGAACTGGATGTCCTCCAAAATCCTCTCAGCACGGGAGCGGTTCACCGGTCCCGACAATACCCACCTTACTCACCCATATTACCTATTGCAATACGAATTACCCACATCCACATGTCTTTTTGGAGAATTCCCACAGACGGCTGTCCCTCGTTCCCAAGCTCCCGCTTGGGAACGAGGGACAGTTCCAGCTTGGGAACGAGGGAAAAGGCGGCGGACTGGCCAAATCCCCGTTGCGTAGGAACCGACGGGTGGCAGGGTCAGAGCGGAGCGTTGGCCCTGGCCCGCCGCGACAGCCGGGGCCAACGCTCCGCTATCCCGGATCATTCACCGCCAAGTCGCCAAGGACGCGGCTGAGTTTGTGAGATTGGACCTTGCACTCTTCAGCGGTCAACAGTGTGTTCCGAACAGGAAGCGAACGATATTTACCCCAACATCCCTTGTCATTTGACTTGACGATCTTTGTCCTCTTGGCGTCTTGGCGGTTGAGGAATCATCCGGGCTATGGCCCCGCCATTCTGCCGCAGAAGTTACTCCGCACGACGCAAATCAGCTCCGCGCAGTATCGCGTGTAGGTGACGCGACTTGCGCCGCCGCAGAAGTTACTCTGCACGACCCGATTCAGCTCAAATGAAACTGCCTCATGTTTAAGCCTTTGCGCAGCGGCGTGGGGGACACGAGGACCACAGTGGTTTCCTGCAGCTCAGTCAGGATGCGAACGATGTCTGCCGCACCGTTTTCGTCTAATTCGGCGAAAGGCTCATCCAATAGCAGCACGCGCGGATCGACGGCCAACGCCCGCGCCAGCGCCGTTCGCTTCCGTTCTCCGCCGGAGAGGCGCCCGGCTCTGGAATCGGCCAAATGAGCGATGCCTGTTCGTTCCAGCCAATGCCGAGCCCGTTGCTCGCACACTGTTCCGCGAATGCCGTGGGATCGCAGACCGTACTTCACGTTGAACAGAACGGTCCCCCGGAACAAGTAAGGCGTCTGATGAACGTAGACGCGTTGTTTCCGTTCGACGCCGACCGAGCAACTCCCTTGAAAGTCGCGTTCGAGGCCGGCCAAGACCCGCAACAAGGTCGATTTGCCCGAACCGTTCGGCCCCACGACGGCCATCCGCTCGCTCGTTTCAACCGCCAGCTCACGGACGGAACAGATGACGTCGGATTTCTTGACCACTTTGAGGTTTTGAACTTCGATGATTGCCACGGCTCAATCCTTCCCTTCGCGGCTCAGGCCGGCGATCAACACCATGACGACCAGCGCAATCGCCAGCAGGATGACCCCCATGGCCATGCCTCGCGCAAATTCGCCTTTGCCGGTTTCCAGGGCGGTGGCGGTGGCGAGCGTGCGAGTTCGGCCTTTGATGTTTCCCCCGACCATCATCGCGATTCCCAGTTCAGTCACACAGCGGGCGAATGCCGTGAGGACGGCAAGCATCACGCCGACGCGTGCTTCGGAAATGTATGTTCGCCAGCGGCGCAGCGGACCCGCACCAAGCGTCAGAGAGGTTTCGCCCACACGCGGGTCCAAGGATTTGACGGCGCCGTGCGTGATCGACAGCACGATCGGCAGCGCGAGCAGAAATTCCCCAACGACAATCGCCCAGGGCGAATACAGCAGCTCCAGCAGTCCCAGCGGGCCGCGCCGCGAGAACAGTCCGTAGCAAACGATCCCCACGAACACCGTGGGAACCGCCATGCCCGCCCGAGACACCAGAACCACCAGGCTCCGGCCGAAAAACGGCACGCGGGCCAACAGCACGCCCGCCGGCAATCCGATGGCCGTCGCCGCAAAGACCGCCCACGTCGAAATCCAGACCGATCGAACGGCGGCCGACATCACTGTCGGTTCAAAGCCGACCACTAACCCAAACGCTTCCCGAAGTCCGTCGCAGAAGAAACTCATTGCAGCGGCCGGAGCGGATGAAAGAGCTGTTCGCCATCCACCTGAAAATCGCGGATGATCCGCTGTGTTGGCGGTGAGATGATGAAATCGACAAACGTCTGGGCAAGCTCCCCGTTGATGCGAGGATCTCTACTCGGATTGACCACGATAACGCCATACACGTTCTTCAAGTCCTCTGACTGAGAGGCAAGCGGAATCAGGCTGAGTTTCTTGCGGAACTTCAAGTAAGTCCCGCGGTCCGCCAGGACGTACGCCTGCATCTGATCCGCCATGATCAAGGTGCTGCCCATCCCTTGGCCGCTCTCGATATACTCGCTCCAGTCGGGCCGGCCGCTGCCGGCTTTCCACAGGGCCAGTTCTCGTTTGTGCGTGCCGCTCTCATCGCCCCGCGACACGAACCGTTGCTGTTTCGACGCGATCGTCGTCAACGCCGCCACCGCCGACAGGCCCTTCACGGCGGCCGGGTCGGACGGCGGACCGAGGATCTCGAACGTGTTGTACATGACCTCTTCGCGCCGAATACCATGTCCGGCCGCCATGAAAGCGTCCTCGGCAGCGCGTGCGTGGACCAACACCACGTCGACGTCGCCGGCCTCGCCCAGCTTCAGCGCTTTTCCGGTTCCGACGGCGATCACGTCAACCCGAACATTGTTCGTCTTTTCGAACACCGGAACCAAACGGTCCAGCAACCCTGAATCCCGTGTGCTCGTCGTGACGGCCAGACGAAGAACGCGGCTGGGGGCCTTGCGGTCGGCGCCGTCTTGGGCGCAGCCGGCACAGAGGAGATTCGCGAGAACGGCGAGGGTCGTCAGCCGGGGAACCACTTTTCTCATTGTCGCGATGATCTCGGTCCAATCACGGGCGACTACGGCCCTGCCATCTGCCAGCCGTACTCATTGAGTTCCATCGCCAGGAAGATGCAGCCGGCAATGAGCGCCGCGACCGCGACGAACAGCAACCCGACGTAGACGTCGGGGGCGGGTGAGGCGCCGGATGCGGGTTTCGACTTTTTTTCAGAGTCGCGTGGTGACATGGTCTCCCTTTTCGATCACGCCGTTCTTTGCTTTTTCGACGACTTTACCAACCGCCCGGTCGGGCCTCAGCAACACGAGTTCGATTTTGCCCAGAAACTTTGCCCGCCCGTTGTTCCGCGCGGCAGCTCGGAAGACGTACAGGCTGTGGGTTTGGAGCAATCCATCGTCGCTGCCGAGCGAGATTTCGACGAACTCGCTTCCTCCCCTCTTCGCCTTCCCGACATCGAGCACCATTCCCTGCACGATCGGGGGCGGCGGAGTTTTTCCGACGAGACTGCGGAAGTCCTTCGGAAGTTCGAGGTCGTGCTGCTGCAGGAACAGTTTTGCGGCCGCCAGTTCTTCCAGAATCTTCTTGTACCGATCGGAGACCGTTTTGTCCGTCCGCAGTGCGCTAAAGAGTTCGTCACCGCGCTGTCCAAGCTGGATGCTCAGTTTGTCGAGCTTCTCGTGCAATCGCGAGTTGACGGCCCGCTGGAGCTGCGCCTCGACACGTCGCATCTTCGCCTCTTCGCCGGCAATCTCGGCGAGTGCTTGCTGCTTGTCGCGTTCGTCCGTCATCTCCTGAAGGTCGTTTTGCAGCCTGTCGAAATCAGGTTTCAGTTTGTCGAAAGCTCCCTCGGCCTTGTCGGCCCGGTCGTTTGCATCCGTGAGCTTCGTCGTCATCTCTTGTTTGAGGGCTTCCTTCTCGCCCTGCAGGGTTGCCACGGCTGTCCGGGACTCATCCAGATCTTTTTCGACCTGTTCGGTCTTTACCTTCCAGTTAGACTGGACGGCAAAGACCGCCCCGGCAAACGCCATGAAGCAAACACTCAACACAAGTTGGACGACAACCAGTACTTTGCCGACAAATGTCATCGTACCGCTCCCCCAAATCCTGCTATTTTTCTTCGTAGCCCTGCAATTGAACAAAGCGATGCTGTGACCGATCAATACTTCCTCGAACGCGAACCAACAGCTCTTTCAGCTTTCTGGCTTGCTCGACGGCCCGGTAGTGATCGGTGCGGATCTCCTCAAGCTGATTCAACAGACGAAAGACGTCTTCGCGGCGTCGAGCGGCTTCGGCCCGCACCGCCTGCGATTCTTGTGACTTCTTGATGCACTGGTCCGCGACGTCCTTGATGGTCGCACGGAGCGCTGCAAGCTCGCTGTTCAATTCTTTTTCGCGTTTCTCGAGCCCCTTCCGGTCGACTTCGATCAATTTCTTGGCCTCGGCGATTTTGCCGTCCGCGCCTTCGAGCACCTTGATTTGCGGGTCCAGCCGTTCGATTTCCTCTTGCAATCGACCATCGAGGTGCTTTCTGGCTGCGACGATCACGCCGGGCAGGGTGGCAGGACTCGCCGGCACCGTTTCCGCGGAACGACGCGTCTTGACGGCCCATGTCGGCTTCTCGCCAGGAGTCAGCTCGAACACGTAATCGGGCAGCTGTTCGACCTGCTCGGCCTGATAATTCGGCCCGCCGACCACCGTGGCCACCGCAAAACCCATAAAGGTCAGGCTGGCCAGCGTGACGAAGACGGCGAACACCTTGCTGAATTTCGTCATCGACGTGTTCCCGGCAGACTCGATTGCACGGGGTAACGAGACTATGGAAAAGAAAAATAGACGACAACCCTCGAAGAGATCGCAAGCGACTCGATAGTGCCGCTCGCGTCTCCACACGAAATGCACGCCGCAACTCCGCGAGTCGCAAGCTGTTGTAGAAAAAGCCTACCTAAATTATACGGGGTCATGGAAACCCGTGTCAATCAGAAACTGCGACGCGTGGAGCATGGGGGTGGGCGTCAGGTATTGCGCGATTGCTGGGGATGTGGTACAAGACGTCGTCG
>CAZGYE010000352.1:0-5463 GCA_964530165.1 uncultured Planctomycetaceae bacterium | reverse complement strand
GTGGCAGGCTGGAAAGCCTGCCCCACACTCGGCCGGCACTCGGCTGTACACATCATTTCAGCGTTGACAGATTACTCGGAATAATCCGGGCTAACAGCCCTCGCATCGCTCTGTTCCGAATGGCTGGACGGAATCATCAATTCAACGAGACATCGCGCCGCAGAACCGCGGCGATGCGTTCTGTCTCATCGAGTTGAAACTGGGCTCGCCGAATTGATTCGCGAGCGTGTGCTTGTTCGAAGCGTCGCACGGCCCGGCAGTAGCATCGGCTGGCTGCCCGCCAGCGGCCGACCGTCCGGAACACTTCGGCTAAATTCATCAAGTCACAACCGGCGCCACGGGCGTCACAGAGCCGGCGATGCAATTGATAGGCCCGCCACAGACAACCAACGGCCTCACGAGTGTTTCCCTCCAACCCAGCGATCACCCCCAAGCTGCCCCAGTCGGCCGCTTGGCCGGCGAGCGACCCGGTTTTGACTTCCAGAGCCAGAGACCTTTGAACCAAACAGCGAGCCAGACGAAAATCGCCTGCCGCGATGGCATCGTTTGCACGATTGGCAAGAAGGCAGGGTGTGGGGTCGGCGTTGGGGCTGGCCGCCGTTTCCGCTGCGATTGCCTGCTGCCCGAGCCGGGCCGCAATGTCGTGGCGACCCAATTCGCGATGCACGACTGCCAGATTGTTCGCCGCCAGCGAACGCAGGTACTCATCGCCGACTGTTTTCGCGCGGGTCATCAGGACTGAGAACTGTTCAACCGCCTCATCGTAACGTTCGATGCGGACTAGAAAGCGACCGAATTCATTGCGAGCCGTGTGGCCGGAATCAAACCGTATTGCCGCTATGAAAGCGGCCTTTGCGTCGGCCAGTCGGTTTTCAGCCGCAAAGGTTTCGGCCCTTTCAAGCAAGGTCGACACTTGTCGATCGGGGTCGGCGGGTGTTGAAGCGGTCACAACAATGTGGCTCCTCGGTTAGCATTCGATCGCACGCGTTATCTACCTATTCTAATGAAAATTCCTATTATGTCAATAGTATTCATTCTATCAAATGAATCGATCATGCGGGTTTTACGGGTTCTAGGGCTACTGCGAGTGCACGGGACGTCCAGCGAGGTGGAGGATGAAGGCCGGCATCTGTCAAATTGGCAGCAAATAGGGCAGACTATTCCGCCGTGAGCGGGAAGTTGGCAGACAACCGGCGAGGCCATCTCGCCACAACTCTCTATTTGCAAGAGGCTTACAATTTTGTTCCCATTGGGCACGCCGTTCGCAAACTGTGACAACAGAGTCCGTGGTCTTGAGCGAGCATTTGCAGCGTAGAAATAGATTTTAGCGAAAACCGTCGCGACAGCCGAGGAGAACCAGATGGCAAGAACGGCAACGAAGAGCACAAAAGCATTGAAGATTGTCCCGTTGGGGGACCGGGTCGTCTTGAAGCGGGCCGATGCCACCACGACGACGTCCGGCGGGATTGTCCTGCCCGATTCGGCGCAAGACAAACCGCAAAAAGGAGAGGTCATTGCGGTGGGAGACGGTCATGTCAACAACGACGGAAACCGGGTGCCGTTGACGGTCAAGGAAGGGGACCGCGTCATCTTCAGCTCGTATGCGGGGGACGAGATTACCATTGGTGACGACGACCTCTTACTGTTGCGCGAAAGCGACATCCTGGCTACGTTTTGAGATTGTGAAATAAGTTTCAGCAAACGGGAGAGAGACTGTCATGGCGAAGATGATTGCCTTCGATCAAGAGGCTCAGGAAGCGATGCGTCGCGGCGTCAGCAAGTTGGCCCGCGCCGTCCGCGTGACGCTTGGCCCTCGCGGCCGAAACGTCATCCTTGAGAAGAGTTTTGGTTCTCCCACCGTGACAAAAGACGGTGTGACCGTAGCCCGCGAAATCGAGCTAAGCGACAAGTTCGAGGACATGGGGGTGCGGATGGTCCGCGAGGTAGCCACCAAGACGTCGGACATTGCCGGTGACGGAACGACAACCGCCACCATCATGGCCGAGGCGATCTATAACGAAGGGCTGCGCGCAGTGGTGGCCGGTGTGAGCCCCATCGAAATGAAACGAGGTATGGACCGGGCGGTGGAGGACATCGTCGGCAAACTAGAGGGCATGGCCATCGAGTGCCGTACGAAAAAGGCGATCTCGCAGGTCGGCGCCGTGGCGTCCAACGGTGATACCGAAATTGGCGGCATCCTGGCCGATGCCATGGAACAGGTCGGCAAAGACGGCGTGATCACTGTCGAAGAAGGCAAGAGCCTGCAGACCGACTTCGAGGTCGTCGAAGGCATGCAGTTCGACCGTGGTTATCTGTCGCCCTACTTCGTGACGGACCCGCAGTCGATGGAGTGCGAACTGGAAGACGCCTATCTGCTGATCCACGAGAAGAAAATCTCGAACATCAAGGATCTCGTCCCGGTTCTGGAAAAGGTGGTCAACGCCGGCAAACCGTTGTTGATCGTTGCGGAAGACATCGAAGGGGAAGCGCTGGCCACGCTGGTGGTCAACAAGCTGCGCGGCACGTTCAAGTGCGTTGCCGTCAAGGCGCCCGGTTACGGCGACCGCCGCAAGGCGATGTTGCAGGACCTCGCCATCATGGTCGGCGGCCAGGCGATCTTCGAGGACCTGGGAATTCAACTGGAGAACGTCCAGCTTTCCGACATGGGACGGGCCAAAAAAATCATCGTCGACAAGGACAACACGACGATCATCGAAGGGGCCGGCAAGACGTCCGACATCAAGGCCCGCATCGACCAAATTCGCCGCGAGTTGGAGAACTCCACGAGCGATTACGATCGGGAAAAGCTGGAGGAGCGCGTTGCGAAACTTTCCGGCGGCGTGGCCCAGGTCAACGTTGGTGCGACCACCGAAAGTGAAATGAAGGCGAAGAAGGCTCGCGTTGAAGACGCCTTGCACGCCACACGGGCCGCCGTCGAAGAGGGAATCCTGCCCGGTGGCGGCGTCGCCCTGTTGCGAGCTGCGAAATCCTGCAAACCGAAGAACCAAACGCACGACGAAGAGGTGGGATACAAGATCATCCTGCGTGCCTGTCGCGCTCCTTTGACCCAGATCGCCGACAATGCCGGCGTCGACGGCAGCGTCATCTGCGAAAAGGTCTCCGAAATGGAAGGCAACAGGGGCTACAACGCAGCCACCTGCAAGTTCGAAGACCTGGTCCGCTCGGGGATCATCGATCCCACCAAGGTCACGCGAATCGCCCTGCAGAACTCCGCCAGCGTCTCCACGCTGCTTTTGACCAGCGACGCCTTGATCGCCGAGAAACCCAAAGAAAAAGAAGAGAAGGGCGGCGGCGGCGAGGATATGTACTAAACGTCGGCGGACCGATTACGAACAAGTTCTTCCTCAGACACCCGGAAGGCGGGCCGCCTTCCGGGTGTCTTTGCGTTCGCTCGGTCTGTGAGCGGCGTTCGGCGGGCCATGTCCCCGCGACGTCTGGCTGGTGAGAACGTCTGGTTGGTTTCGACCGAGGGGAGACTCGACTAGAATGTTCCTGTGCGTCCTTCGCTGGTCTCGTGGATGACCTGCCGACTCTGAGACAATCAACACACAGTTTGCCAGGAGATGACCATGTCTGTTCGAGTTGCCGATTGTGGGAAACGGTTGCTTTGCATTTTGGCTTTGGAGGTCCTGTTGGCAGTTCTCTGTCAGGCCACGGCGCAAGCCGGTGATGAAAGTGGCTTCGTGCCAATCTTCGACGGCAAGACGCTCGACGGCTGGGACGGGAATCCGAAGTTCTGGCGGGTCGAGGACGGAACCATCACCGGGCAAACAACCAAAGAGAACCCGACCCGGGGCAACACGTTTCTCATTTGGCGGAAGGGCAAGACGGCCGATTTTGAGTTGAAACTTGAGTTCCGTCTGTTCGGTGGAAACTCGGGCATCCAGTACCGCAGCTTCGAGGTCCCGGGCCAGAAGTGGGTCGTCGGCGGTTACCAGGCCGATTTCGAAGCGGGCGAGAAGTATTCGGGAATCCTCTACGGCGAAAGAGCCCGTGGCATCCTCGCTCTGCGTGGTCAGAAGACCGTCATCGGTAAAGACAGAAAGCCGAAAGTCGTCGGCAGTGTCGGAGACCCGGATGAGATCCAGTCAAAGATCAAGAAGGAAGACTGGAACAAGTACCACATCATTGCCCGCGGCAATCACCTTGTTCACAAAATCAATGGCGTCACCACCGTCGACGTCACCGATGAAGACGAAGCGGGCGCGAAACGCCGCGCGGCCAGCGGCATCCTCGCGCTGCAATTGCATCAAGGTCCGCCGATGAAGGTGCAGTTCCGCAACATTCGGATCAAACACTTGAAAGTCGGTGATCGCCGCTCGCAACTGCCGCCCGCCGGAAAAGCTGCCGTCCGCGCCGTCAGCTTGGGGCGCCTCAAAGGGGAGAACAAGAAGAAGATCGTGCTCATCGCCGGTCCGAAGAGCCACGGCTACGGGGCCCACGAGCACCGCGCCGGCTGCACGCTCTTGGCCGAAGCGCTGAACGAAAGCGGCCTGCCCGTCCAGGCGGAAGTCCACACCGGCGGCTGGCCCAAAGACGCCCGCGTGTTGGACGATGCCGACACAATTGTCATTTACGCCGACGGCGGCGGCAGGCATCCGTTCAACGCCCACATCGACGAGCTCGACAAGCTGATGAAGGCAGGCGTCGGCATGGTTTGCATGCACTACGCCGTCGAAGTGCCCCAAGGGAAGCCGAGCGACGCGCTGCTCGACTGGATCGGCGGTTACTTCGAGGCGAATTGGTCGGTCAATCCGCACTGGATCGCCAACTACAAGAAGTTTCCCAAGCACCCGATCACCAACGGCGTGGGGCCATTCTCCATGAACGATGAATGGTACTACCACATGCGGTTCCGTAAGAACATGCAGGGGGTGACACCGATACTCAGCGATCTGCCGCCGGCCGAGACGCTCAAACGCAAAGACGGCCCGCACAGCAACAATCCATACGTACGGGAGGCCGTTCTGGAGAAGAAACAGCCGCAACACCTGGCGTGGGCCTATCAACGTCCGGACGGGGGCCGCGGCTTCGGTTTCACCGGCGGACATTTCCATTGGAACTGGGGCCACGATGATTTCCGTAAACTGGTGCTCAACGCCATCGTCTGGACCGCCGGGGTCGACGTTCCGGAAGACGGCGTCCCGTCCAAGACGCCCACGGTGACGGACCTCGAGGCCAATCAGGATTATCCGCAGCCTGCCAACTTCGATCGCGGCCGAATTCAGAAGATGCTCGACGAGTGGAACAGGGCGGCTTCCGCGAAGTAGTCGAATGGACGCAGAATCGTTTGGCAAGACGGCCATGAATCGTCGATCCAATCGCGGCCATTCGCGTGGGAGACTGGCAGTCTGTCAATGTTGAAATAACGGGTCAGTTGAGTGTTTGAGTGTGGGGCAGGCTTTCCAGCCTGCCACGGCCAATCGGCAGGCTGGAAAGCCT
>CAZGYE010000351.1:0-5492 GCA_964530165.1 uncultured Planctomycetaceae bacterium | reverse complement strand
GCGAATCCGCCAAACCGCGACCTGAACAACACCGCAAACACTGACGCCCACCCGAAGTGTTACCTTTCTTCTTACTTTTGCCTTTTTCCTTTTTACTTTTGCCTTTCTACTTGCCGTCAACGTTGGATGACCACTTCGGAGCCGACGACGAGCAGGTCGTAGATTTCGGCAACGTCGGCGTTGTGCATGCGGATGCATCCTCGCGATTCGGCCCGGCCGACGGAAGCCGGCTCGATCGTCCCGTGAATCCCGTAACCATTGCCCAAAGCCAGCCAGCGTTCACCGATGGGGTTCGCCGGATCGTCGGCCGCAAACACCTCGCCGTTTGGATCGGTGTACTGCGGGTTGACCATCTTATCGGTCACCGTAAACTTGCCGATCGGCGTCGCGTTGTCCTTGCCGATCCCGATCGGGTAGCTGTGGACGAAATAGCCCTGCAAGTGAATGGTGATCTCGAAGTCACTCAGGTCGATGACGGCCGAGAACGGGCCGTTGTTCACTTTGAGTCGTTGTCCCGGACGGATGTTCCGCGGGTCGGTGCCGTTGAGCCTCGCCAAATACTCCCACGGAACACGGTACTTGCGGGCGATCAGGCGGAGTTGATCGCCGGGCTGCACAACGTACGGTTGAAGATAATGCGGTTGGGGCGCGAAGTAGATCGCCCGCGCGGTCTTTTCGATCCGTGATTGGATCGCGCCGCGTGAGGCCGGCTGGTTCCAGTACAGTTTTGAAAGCTCTCGGTGAGCGGTCATGGTGTCTCCGGCGGCAAGCAGGCGGTCGATTTCCCGCAGTTGCGGTGGAGTCGATGTGTTCGGCTCTTGGACCTCGTTGGAGACCTGGACAATGCCGGCGCCGGTCCGCGGGTTGGGTGGCGCGCCCTGAGTCTTTCGAAGGGCGTGGTTGCCTGGCTGACCCGCCACGCCCATCGCTGGGCTCTGGGCGTGCCACACTGCCGACCGGCCCATGCGAGCGGCGCCCGCCGCGGCCGGCAACCGCCGCGGCATTGAGGAGACGCCGGGATCATCCCCTTGCCGCGACGACGGCGTCGCAAGAGACGTACGGCCCACATTGGGATCGCCCGCCCTGCGTTCGGCTTCCAAGAATGGGTCCGATTGCGCCGCCGTCACGGACGGGTCGGCGCTAGCGATGTTGTCTGTCGGCGGTTCCGCAAAGTCGAAAGGCGGTGCATCCTGCTTGGAGTTGTCCGTGGTCGAATCAGCCGGCGTTGGGGGATCGGGTTCCACGACGTCGATCGGCACCCAGCCAAACTTCCACGCTGAGACAGCGGTGAGAACCCCCAGCAGGCCAAAGAAGAATCCCCACGTGAGATAAGCGCGACGTCGAGCTTGTCTACGCATGATCTGCTGATCCTTGAATGTTAGTCCGGATTGTTCATAGAAACCCAAACCGACGACTTGTCGTCGCTGGATGTGCCGTCAAACCAGTGGATTGCGACAACAAGTTGTCGGTTTAGGTGTCACAACGAGACGGGCTGAAACGACGGGCGGCGAAATATAGCAGAGAGGGGAAGAGCCGGCTATGCCGATCTCTGGGTAAGCCCTCGTCACGAGAAACGCACGAGATACCCGCCCGGCAGCCGGCGGACCATCCGTTTCACTTCGAGCACCGTCAACGTCGCCATGACCCGTGAGGTTTCGATTCCCGCGGTGTGGACAATCTCATCGATGTGCTGCGGGTCGTTGGAGACCAGATTCAGGATGTCGCGTTCCTGGCCGGTCAGGGTCAGTTCTCGCGGGCTGCGGACTTCGTCGTTTTCGCCACGTTTGACCGGCTCCACCAGCGGGCCGAGTTCTTCCAGCACGTCGTTGAAGTCGCGGATGAGCGTCGCACCGTCTCGAATCAGACTGAGGCAGCCGGCGCTAAACTCGCTGTCGACGCGGCCGGGGACGGCAAACACTTCGCGTCCTTGCTCCATCGCGTGCCGGGCCGTGTGCAAGGCGCCGCTCTTCTTCGATGCTTCCACGATAATCACCCCGGTCGAAAACCCGCTGATCAGCCGGTTACGCTGCGGAAACAGACCCGGTAATGCCTGCTGCTTCAGCGGGAATTCGGTGACGACGGCCCCGTGTTCGGCGATCTCCGCAGCCAGGTCGCGGTGTTCCGGCGGATAAACGAAAGCGAGCCCTGTGGCCGAGACGGCGATGGTGCGTCCACCGGCATCCAGCGCTCCGCGATGCGCGGCCGCGTCGATGCCGCGCGCCATCCCGCTCACGACGGTCATTCCCGCCTGCGCCAACCCGCGGGCGAAACGCTCCGCCTGTTGCCGGCCGTAGAGCGTACAACGGCGTGCGCCGACAATGGCGATGGCCAGCTCGTCGGGCGTCTGCAACGTGCCGCGGCAATAAAGAATGTTCGGGGCGTCGCAGATTTCGTTCAACAGTCGCGGATAGCCTGTGGTTTCCCGCAGCAAGAGTCGGATGCCGGCATTCTGGCACCGTCTGTGTTCTTCTTCAGCCGCCTCCGGGCCGCGGCGCTCGTCGATGGCGCGGGCCAGCTTCGGACCGAATCCGGGAACGTGACGCAATTGATCGAAACCGGCGGCCAGCGCAGCCGCGGGACTTCCGAAGCGGTCCAGCAGCGCCCGCTGCAACAGCGGACCAATGCCGGGAATCATGCTCAGCCGCAGGGCGTCGATCAGCTCCTGATCGGTGGGAAATGAATCGGACACGGGCGAGAAGTCGAAAAGTTCAAGAGTTGAAAAGTCGAAAAGTTGAACCTATGAAGCAGTTCTGGTGTCCAGCACCGTGCGGACGTGGTCAATCGGCACGTCGCGGAACACCTCCACGCGGCCCAACTCGGTCGGCAGCACAAAGCGCAACCGGCCGGCCACAGTTTTCTTGTCCAGTTGCATTCGGTCGAGGACCTCGTCGGTCGAAAAACCGGCCGAATCGGGCAGTTCGGTCGCCAGACCGAGCGATTCGAGCAGATCGACTTGCCGCCGGGTGATCGCCGAGTCGATCAGTTCCATCCTTTCGGCCAATCGGCTGGCGTAGACCATTCCGATGGCAACTGCTTCGCCGTGCAGCAACTGGACGTAACGCGATAGGGCTTCGAACGCGTGTGCAAACGTGTGACCGTAGTTCAACATAGCCCGCAAACCAGTCTGTTCGAGTTCGTCTTGTTCCACCACGTCCGCCTTCAGTCGGCAACAGCGGGCGATAATGTACCGCATAACCTCTGGCTCGCGGGCATTCAAACCGGCAACATTCACCTCGAGGTACTCGAAGAACGGGGCGTCGAGGATGACGCCGTGCTTGACGACTTCGGCCAAACCGCTGCGGTACTCGCGTTCGGGGAGCGTGTCGAGCGTCGACGTGTCGATCAACACGCCCAACGGTTGATGAAACGCGCCGATGAGGTTCTTACCGCGCGGATGATTGACCCCCACCTTCCCTCCGACCGAACTGTCGACGTGTGCCAGCAGCGTCGTCGGGACCTGGACGAAGCGGATGCCGCGCGCATAGGTGGCCGCCACAAAGCCGGCCAAGTCGCCCACAACGCCGCCCCCGACAGCCACGACGAGAGTCTGCCGATCGGCCTGCATCTCGACCAGGCGGTCGACCATGCCGGCGGCAACGTCGAGCCGTTTCGATTGTTCGCCCGGTTCCAGCTCGCCCAGCGCACAGTTCCAGCCGGCGTCGTCGAAACTGCGGCGAACGGTTGCAGCGTGCGGCACGGCGACGTTGCGGTCGGTGATCATCAACGCCTTTCCGGCCCCCGGAGCACGGTTCGGGATCCGTTGGAGCCACCGTTCAACGTGCCGAGCCGCCAGCGCCAACTGATCGCTGCCGATGGCAATCTCGTAACTCCGCGAGCCAAGGTCGACCTGGACTGTCAAGGGGGCGACTGAATCGGACATCGGGTGAGACTTTCGTAAAAGGGCCCACTTCGTGACTTCCAACGATTGTAGTCCGCGCATGCGCCGAAGGACAAGCGCCGGGTCATGCGGGGGCGCAGAGATTGGGACAATGGGCCCTCATTGAGCGGTTCGGCCGGTTGCTGCTCGAGCGAGCTGACAGTCGCGGTGAAGGAAGTGTCTACGGAACCGGCCGCAGGGGGCGTGCTCAACTGTTCCAGGGTCGCGGCGCCAGGGCCTAAGATGTTCTATTGCAATCCTTTACCAACAGCAGAGTGGCTCTGCGGTCCCATCGGTTTCCGGTCGGCTCACAGCGCCACAACATTGATATTGCCACGTCCGGCAAAGTCGCGATAATGGAGGGTGCTCACCAGACAGGTGACCTCCCTGGAGGAGGGTCAACTGGGTAACCTTGTGCCGGTCATGGCAGCGGTTCCTGAGACGTTCCCGCTTTTCTTACAATTCGGTGTTGGCCATGGATGGTCGCTCCTCACGCCTCGTCGTTTCCCGTTGGTTGCTTCGACGAGGGGATTCAGTCTGCGCGAGTTGCAGTGAGGAGCGAGCACCAAAGCGGGAAAGACGAATCGTCGTTCGGCTCATTTCCGTCCAACGGAAGGAGTGACACCGTGGGGACAGGTAGCTCAATACTCGAACGGATTTCACAAAGCCAGAGCACCGACGCGTTCCGCCAGGAGCACTGGCAAGGAACGTTCGCGGAGTATTTGGACATCGTTCGCGAACATCCGGAAGTCGCGCGCACCGCCTTTCAACGGCTGTACGACATGATCCTCTCTTACGGGACGTATCCCGTTGAAGGGAGCAAAGAAGGTCTCATTCGTTACCGGTTCTTTGACGATCCGAAGAATGAGGGCCGAGATGCGATCTTCGGACTCACCAAGCCGCTCATGGCGCTCGTGAACATCTTCAAGAGTGCCGCGCTGCAATACGGCAGCGAACGCCGCGTGTTGTTGTTGCATGGTCCGGTTGGAAGTTCGAAGAGCACCATCGCCCGGCTGCTCAAGCGAGGGCTGGAGCGGTACAGCCATACCGAAGAAGGGGCCATTTACTCATTCGGTTGGAAGGAGCCGGACGGATCGATCACTTGGGACCCCATGCACGGTGAACCGCTGCAGTTGGTGCCGATGGAATGCCGGGAAGAGGTCTGCGCCGCGCTGAACGAGGGCCGCAATCCCGACGACGCCAGACGAGTCGAAATCACCGGCGAGATGTGCCCGCTATCGCGGTTTCTGTTCCGCGAGCGGCTGGAGAAAACAGACGGCGACTGGACGACGTTGATGGATGACATCGTTGTGAAGCGCATCCTGCTCTCGGAACAGGATCGAATCGGAATCGGCACGTTTCAGCCCAAAGACGAGAAGAACCAGGACTCCACCGAGCTGACCGGCGACATCAACTACCGCAAGATTGCCGAGTACGGCAGCGAGAGCGATCCGCGGGCCTTCAACTTCGACGGCGAGTTCAACGTCGCCAATCGAGGTATGATCGAGTTCATCGAGGTCTTGAAGCTCGACGTGGCCTTCCTGTACGACCTACTCGGCGCGTCGCAGGAGCACAAGATCGAACCGAAGACGTTTGGCCAGACCGACAACGACAC
>CAZGYE010000350.1:0-5549 GCA_964530165.1 uncultured Planctomycetaceae bacterium | reverse complement strand
CATCAGGATCTTTTGCCAAGTGCCGAACGAGAGCTTCGCATACACGGCCGGGGCATGCTGGCGCAACGGCTGGACGAACATCCGCGAGGAACCGTCAAAGATCGCCACGATCGTGCTGGCGATGGCGGCCCAGGTGCCGGCGTAGAACAAACCTTTCGCCCAGGGTCCCATGACTTCGGTCATCATCAGGCTCAGCTCGCGTGCCAGAGCGACCCCTTTCAGTGTTACGCCCGCCGGCCGCAACACGGCCACGCCGAGCACGAAAGTCGAAAGACACAACAACGCCCCCAGCCCGTACGCCAGAGTGATGTTGATGCGGTTGACCCGCAGCCAGCCGTGCATCCGCCGGATTTCTTCCTCCGACTGTGGCTGGAGTTCCTCACCAGCGAGCCGGCGGCCAATTTGCCGGGCGTGACCGAACAAGCCCATCTCCCGCTCCTCGATCCAGGCACTGTAGTAGACGGTCGCCGAGCCGGCCATCACGATGCCGGTCAAGGAAACCAGCATGAGCAGCTCGCCTGGCTGCGAGGGCAAGCGGGGAATCAAGCCGCGGGCCAGTTCGCCGGTAGCCTGGGGAAACGCCTTCGCTGCACAGGCCACTAGACAAAGCGTGAACACCAGACACAGCACCGTGTTGATCTTTTCGGCCAACCGGTATCCACCCAGGACCAGCAGCAGCCAGACGGCGCTGAAATTCAGAAAGGTCCACACAATGGTTTGCAGACTCTCGGCCCGCTGCTGAGCGGGTAGCGTGCTCAGCCAGGGAAGCGCCCAGCCCGGCGGAAGCATCCACGACGGCAGCGGGCCGAACACGTCGTAGCAGACCAGCCCGGCGATCGCCATGATCCCGCCGCGAAGCAGGAAGTCCTTGACCATGTTGACCGCGTACCAGGCCCAGGGAACCCACACGACGACCGGCCCCGCGCCGGTGCAGACTTCCAGAAAACTCTGCCCGGTCACGATCGAGACCCGGCCGATCGCTTCGTTCCAGAAAGCCTTGGTCACGATGGTAAACACCACGACCCACAGCAACGCTCCCCCGTAGCGAGCACCGGCCGCCGGTTCGGAGAGGATCTCGCCGCTGCCGATTGCCCCGCCCAAGAGCATCAGCATCGGTCCGATCCACGCCAGGGCCTTGAAGGCTTCCGCCGGCACCGCCGCGACACGAGGTGCGACCGACCCCGAGGGGTTAGGGGCGTCACTCATCTTCGGCCTCCTGGAGGCTGCACACATCAGACCGCTGACGTCGGAAGGCGTCTCGCACGCCAGTGGCAATCAGCACGTCCCCCAGCATGGCAGACTTTCCGCTCCAAACCCGCACACCGCTCGGAGCATAACGTGCGCTCAAGCAACCCGCAATCGAAACGCAACTCACGTATCCGAAAATGCACATCTCTCTACATTCGCCATGCCGGTACAAACGCGAAGATCAAGCAGCACATTCACTTACGACAAACGTCAGAGAATCCGCATGACGTGTTCCTAAAACACAACAGTCTTCTAATTCTTTCTATTTATCTCATATTTCTATATCGTTAGATAGTTTCCCCGCTTACTATAGGCCTCCACACATCTTATCTGACAGATTGTTCGCAGAGACGACACCGATGAGAATCCCGATCTTGATGACGGTCTTGGCTTTGTTGGCCGCCTTGGTGTTGGCACCGGTGGTGCGGGCTTGCGCGATGCGGTTTGGCTTAGTGGACCAGCCGGATGGGCGGCGGAAGTTGCACGGGGCGGCAATGCCCCTGGGTGGGGGCGTCGTGGTGCTGTTGGCCATGATGTTGACCATCATCGTCGGTTTTGCCCTGTCCGGTACATGGCGGAACGTCTCCTCAGACGAGGCGCGTTTTTTGGCTGGTCTGTTCTGTGCAGCGGTTGTGCTGTGTGCCGTGGGGCTGGTTGATGATCGGATCGGGCTGCGGGGACGCCAGAAGTTGTTGGGGCAATTGGCGGCGGTGGGCATCCTGGTCGTCTCCGGGTTGGAGATTCAACGGGTGCAGCTCTTCGATTGGAGAGTCGATCTGGGGCTGTTGGCTGTTCCGTTTACGTTGTTCTGGTTGTTGGGAGCCGTGAATGCCTTGAACCTGCTGGACGGCATCGACGGGCTGGCCAGTAGTCTGGGCATCATTTTGTCTGTGACGTTTGCCGGGATGGCTTGGCTGGGTGGTCACCAGATAGACGCACTGCTTGCGTTGACCGCCGCCGGGGCACTGAGTGGTTTTCTCTACTTCAACTTCCCACCGGCGAAGATGTTTCTGGGTGATGCCGGCAGCATGTTGATCGGATTACTGTTGGGGGCGTTGGCGATCCGGTCTTCGCTGAAAGGTCCGGCGACGGTGGTTCTCTCGACGGCTCTTGCCGCCTGGGCGATTCCGATCTTCGACGTCAGCATGGCCATCGTTCGCCGCAAGTTGACCGGACGCAGCATCTACGCCACCGACCGCTGTCATCTGCATCATTGTCTGCTGCGGCGTGGCTTCAGCCACCGCAAGACGCTGTTGTGGATCGGCGCGCTGTGCGCTGTGACGGCGGCCAGTGCGCTGGCGAGTGTCTACCGTAACAACGAGCGATTAGCCGTCTTCAGCGCCTTGGCGATCACATCCACGTTGGTCGTCACGCGGTTTTTCGGATACGCCGAATGCCTGCTGCTGGGCCGACGCGTGAAGTCGCTGGCTCTCTCGATGCTGCCCCGAGCCTGCCGGGCCGAAACAGAGCGGCAGCAGTTCTGCACCCATTTGCAGGGGACGCGCGAATGGGATGGGCTTTGGAGAACCTTGACGGACTTCGCCGAACGGTTCGACCTGAACTCGGTGCAACTGAACGTGAACTTGCCGGCCTGGCACGAAGAGTATCACGCCAGTTGGAAGCGGCGGACCGTCACCAACGAGCGAGAACTGTGGTCGTCCGACATTCCGCTCTCGGTGAGCGATTTGAACGTCGGCCGCTTGAAGATCACTGGTTCATGCGACCAAGTATCGGTCAGCACGTGGATGCAGCAGTTGATTGCCGGCTTGAAACCGGTTGAAGCACGGCTGCAAGAACTGGTGGCCGATCTGGACGGCCACCGCCGCGATGCGGAAACAGACAGACGTCCCGCAGCCGTTTTGCCGCTGACGAGAACCAAACGATCGCTGGGTCTGACCGAAACCAAGAGGCAGAATCAGTCGCTCGCTTTCGGTCCGGCCAGAGGGATCACCTTGCCCTGCCTGTCGACGACGAAAACCGCTTTGGCGTGGGGGTCGACGACCAGCAGCTTCTCACGTTGCCACGTCAGACCGACCGGATTGCGGAACGGCTTGCCGGAAACCCATTTTTCCGGTTTGCCGGACTCGCCGACTTTCCACACGGCTTTTGCGTAACCGTCGCTGACGTAGGCCACGTTCTGTTGATCCAACGCGACCTCGTGCGGAAACTGAAAGGGGCGCCCCTTAACAATCGGCGTGATCTTGCCATTCGGAGAAATGCGGAGTAACTGATTCTTCCCGTGCGAGACGACCCACAACCGGTCCTCCGCGTCGATCGTCAAGCCGCGCGGCGCCGGGACATCCACAAACGTTGTCGGCTTTCCGCCGGCCGCCGGGACCTTCCAGATGCGGTGCACCTCCAAATCGGTGACGAACAGATTTCCCTCTCGATCGACGGCAATGCCCATGGGGATGCCGATGCCGCCGTCGGTGAGCGGCGTCGGTTTGCCCGCCTCATCGAAACGATAAACTTCGCGGGTCGCCGAGTCACCGGCCAGCAGCCGCCCCTTTCTGTCGAGGGCCACGCAGCGCACGGCGTTCAACGGTGTGCGGAACTTGCGGGACGCCTGAAAGTAGATCTCCGCTTTGCCCTCGACGATCTTCCAGATGCCGGGCAGATTCCGGTCCGCGACGTACAAAGGTCCGTCGGGCGACGCCGCAACGGTCAGCGGATACTTGAAGTCGGCGCCTCGCAAGGGACCAGGCAGCCAGAGAAAACATGCCGCCCACGCGCCGGCGCCCAAACAGTGAATGATCCACAACCGGGAAGCAATACCGAAAATCTGTGGGTGCATCACACCGCCCTTTCCTCGTGGATTGTCAATGGCCGCGCCGTTTCGCTCCGTCGACGATTTGCCGCTCGATGTCGAGATCGACCTCGCGGCTCCAGGCTTCCAACAGGCGGCGGTAGATGGGCCCCGGCTTGCCGTCACCGATCGCCAGACCGTTGATCCGCGTTACCGGCATCAGGCAAACCGGCGTCGTGGCCGTGAAAGCTTCGTCGGCGTTGATCACGTTGAACACCTGAAAATCACGCTCGACGAACGGCACACCCAGCTTCGCCGCCAGCTCGATGACCATCTGGCGGCTGATGCCGGGCAGGATGTTCCGCAGCGTGGGCGAGACGACGCTGCCGTCTTCAACGATCAGAAAGTTCGCGCCGCCGGTCTCGGTGACGTTTCCGTCCAGATCCAACAGCAGCGCCGATGCATCCGGATCGACCAGGTGGGCCTCCTGATCGGCCAGGTAGTAGTGCATGCGGCTGCGATACTTCATGTTCGGGTCGTAGCACTGCGGCGGGACGTGCCGAATCGACGGCGTGACCAAATGGGCCCCCTGCTGCATCTTCTCGGCCCAGAGCTCAAACGGCAGCGGAAACGTGTGCGCGCAGACGGTCGGTGTCGTCCGTGCGTTTCCGCCGGCGCTGCCGGCATACGTGGGATACTCACCGGCCGTGACGAACAGCACCAGCCCCAATTCCTCTTCCGGTCCAATCAGTTGGGCGTTGTGTTCGACCAACTCGCGGCTGCTCTCGGCGAGCTCTTGCATCGGGAGTCCAAGACGGAAGCGGACATATCGCAGCGAGCGGGACAACCGGTCCAGATGCGTCTCCAACCGGAACAGCCGATGATGAAACGTGCGCACCATCTCGGTCACCGTCGCCCCCAGGACAACGCCGGCGTCGTAGATCTTCAGGTGCGCCTCGGAAGCCGGCACCATGTCGCCGTTCAAGTACACCAAGGGTTGAGAGTTGAGGGTTGAGGGTTGAGGGTTCATGTCGAGAGTCGAGAATTGAGGCAGCTCCGAATTCCAATCTTCACTCTAGACTCTCAACCCTCAACTCTCAACTCTTCCGACTCTCAACTCTTCTGCTTCCGCGGTTCGGTCTCTTGCGGGGCGAACGGCCAGTCGGCCGCCTTGTAGGCGACCGCCAACTGCGGGGTTTCGATCCGCTTGCCGTCCTGGGCGACGCTGTGCATCACGGCGTCCAGCACGCCGGTCGTCAGCAGCGTCCGCTCGACCGGATACGAGGGCCGGCCCGTGTGGATCATGTGCTCGATCGCTTTGAGCAGATAGGCGAAATGACCGTACGGTTTGTCGTCTTCTGCTTTGAACCAGGTCACGATCGGTTCAGCCCGGCCGCGGAGCTTGACGGCAATCGCGAAATGCCGAGCCAGCCCGTTGGCCATGGCAACCGCCGCCTTCAATCCATCGCGGTACTCGATCAGGTAGAACGCAGCGTTGGAATTCAGCCGCTCTTCGGGTTTGCCCTCGGGGACATCGGGAATCGACGCCAAGGCC
>CAZGYE010000349.1:0-5559 GCA_964530165.1 uncultured Planctomycetaceae bacterium | reverse complement strand
AAAACAGGGCATTCATTTCGGAGGACAGACTGATGGCAGTGACTCATGCAAAACCGGGCGAAATCATCGACGTCAGGCCGCTCGGTTCATCATTGGCGACGACCAAGACAACAACTTTGTTCAAGACGGAGCATGTCGAGGTGATTCGCATCGTCATGTCCACCGGAAAGGAATTCCCGGAACACAAAGCGCCCGGCGAGATCATTGTCCAGTGTTTGGAAGGCCGGATCGCTTTCACTGCTTCGGGAAAGACCGAAGAACTTCCAGCGGGCCAGATGATCTATCTCGAAGCCGCAGAACCGCACGCAATTCGCTGCATCGAGACTGCATCCTTTCTGGTGACGATTATTTCTAATCGGTAGCAGATGCAGTTCTTGTACGTAATCATTCACTTCTATTTAACGGCACATTTGCAGCGCAAGAAACAGTCCCGTCGAGGTTTGGGTGTCGTCTCTTGCGCCCAATTCGCGCCGGACCCGGGGAATCGCGTGACGGGGTTGATTGGCGGCGGGCAGTTTGAACTCTCTGTCAAACTTTGCGTTGCTTCAGGATCTGCAGTGAGCGTGCTTCCAACTTCCAGTGTTGTTTGGGGGCGGCCGAGGGGTCGGCGATCGGGGTGAATCTGTTCGCAGTGTCGACGCGGGCCGGCTCGTGGCCGTAGTTGGCCAGGACGAGGTACAACTCGCGATTGGCAAAGGCCGAGGCGACGACGTTCTTCGGCAGCGGCTCGGCGAACAGGTTGGAATCGCGGATTTCCAGCCAGGCCCAGGTGCCCTCTTCGACCATCGGCAAGTACCGTTTCAGCCAGCGTGCGTGCGTGGGCCGGGCCTCGGGGCGGCCGGGAACCGAATCCCACCAGCCGTAGGTGTGAGGGCCGTCCGGATGCGCCTGATAGTACTTCCAAATCGCTCGGCAATGACGCGTCCAGAAGCACTTCTCCTCGGGCGGGTACTTGATGCCGGGGATCATCGCCCTTTCTCCGGTGAATGGCCGGCCCGCCAACAGATTCGGAAACTGCATGTAGGGGATCGCGTGCAAGTAAAGCTCGTCTTCGTTGGCGATGGTGGCGCGGCTCATGTCGAGACAGGGCGTCACGTAGGGCGGATGGCCCTTGGTTGCCTCTCGAAGCAGATCACCCCGTCTGCCCCCTTCGCCCACCCAAAGATAATCGTAGACCTTCAAGTCGGTGTTCGGGCATCGGGTGCTGCCCCGGTGAACCTTGACAACACCGCCGCGGCGATGCACCTCGGCGTAGATCAAAGCAAGCAGGTCGGCCAAGGCGCCGTCGTTGGTGGCGCTTTCCTCGAACGCGAGCACCTCGTCGCCGGTCGGCTGACCAGAAAGATCCGGCGGTTGACGGTAGCCCAGGTCGTTGTAGATTCCGTCTATGCCGTAATCGTCCAGGATGCGAACAACGTGCCGCAAATAATACGCCCGCCAGCCGGGACTGGCCGGACAACAATGCGCATAGCGAAAGTAGATCTCCACCAGGGGGCGATCGCCTTGCTGTGTCCACTCTGGGCGAAAGTCGGGATCGGTCTGCTCGAAGTAGCCGCTGGAGGCGTAGACGATCAACTTCATCCCGCGGCGGTGCACCATGTCGACAAAGCGGCGGAAACCTTCAGGGTTCAACGGCGCAAACTTGTGACTGCCGAAGAGCCGCTGCGAGTCGCACCACTCCTCGTGCAGATGGATCAAGCGAATGCCGTGGTCCCGCAGGTGGTCAAGCTCTTGTTCGTCCCAGTCGTCGGGGTCCCAGGGCTTGCGGCAGGGGTATTCGCCCAGGTTGTAGGTGCAGTGGCCCGGCAGGTAGTCGGTGATCAAGTGTTTGCGCAGACACGCACGGATGCTGCGCTGGCAGAGGCCGATGTTCTGAAGTCGCCGCCGGTGGTCCTCGGCGTCGTAGACGCTGAGGACTGCCGGAGTGCTAGTGGCGACCGTCTTGGGTGCGGCTGTCTCTGCGGTACGGCCGGAACTTGCCGAAACACCGGTTCCCACGACCGTTGCCCCGGCTCCAACTTTCAGGAATTCTCGTCGATCCATGTTTGTTCTCCCCGGTGAATAAGATACTCGCAAATGAACCCGTTGGACAGCGACAGCGTGACATCCCAGGCGCGGACGTGGCGGGGATTGCTTGTCGGCGGCGGATAGGCGGGCGGATTCGCTTTCGGCCGCTGGTGTGTGGTAGACTCCACTCTTGCTCGACGTTGGTTCGCTCCGTTCCGGGCGGCGTCGGGCAGTCCGGCGTCGCGTTGTGATCGCATTGAGGAGGTCGAGTGGATGTCCAGCACGCAAGACAATCTGAAAGAAGCATTTGCCGGTGAAAGTCAGGCGAACCAGAAGTATCGGGCGTTTGCCAGGAAGGCGGACCAAGAAGGCCTGCCGAACATCGCCCGTCTTTTCCGCACCACGGCCGAGGCGGAGAGAATTCACGCCGAGGGGCACCTGAGTGCACGAGACGGAATTGGTTCGACCCTCGAGAACCTTCAGGCCGCGATCGATGGTGAGACGTACGAGTACACCAAGATGTACCCTCCGATGCTCGCGCAGGCGGAGGCCGACACTCACCGGGCCAAGCGTATGTTCGCCTACGCCGTCGAAGTCGAGGAAGTGCATGCTCGGCTCTACAAACAGGCCCTGGAGGCCGCTGCGCGAGGCGAAGATTTGACAGAGGCAGACTTCTTTCTGTGTCCCGTATGTGGACACATCGAATTCAGCAGTCCGCCAGAATCGTGTCCCGTATGTGGAGCGAAGAGTTCGAAGTTTGTGCAGTTGTAGCGGCCCGGCTCAGCTTTGTCGTAGAGACTGCCGTGGGAACTGATTCTACCGTGCCTTGTTGTCGCAATCCACTGGTTGCATGGCACACCCAGCGACGACAAGTCGTCGGTTTGGGTTTCTAAGAATCATCCGGGTCAGTGGGTTGCCGGTGAAGAGAGGCTTCCATAGTGGGCGGTTCGCTGCCAAAATGCGGTCACACGGCGTGGGCCGGAGCGTTCTGTGACGCCCGCGATTCCCAAAGCGACTCGACCCCCACACGGAGAAGTGAGCCATGTCCAATGATCACGGCCGCGACATTTTCGAAGATGCCATCCGACGACTGGACCAAGCGTTTCAGTACGCCGACATCGATCAGGAAGCGGTCGAACGGCTGAAACATCCCAAGCAGATTCTGGAGGTCGCCATTCCGGTCCGCATGGACAACGGCTCGCTGCGCGTGTTTACGGGATACCGAGTGCGACACGACGACACGCGCGGACCGACCAAGGGCGGGATGCGGTATCATCCCGGCGTCAATCTGGCTGAAGTGAAAGCGCTCGCCTTTTGGATGACGTGCAAGTGCGCCGTCGCCGGTTTGCCGTACGGCGGCGGAAAAGGCGGCGTCATCGTCAACCCAAAAGAGCTGTCGAGAATGGAGCTGGAACGGCTGACGCGAGGCTTTATCGAACAGATTGCCGACTTCATCGGACCGGAAACCGACGTGCCGGCGCCCGACGTCTACACCAACGCGATGATCATGGGATGGATGATGGACGAGTATTCCAAGATTCGTCGCCGTCATACGCCGGCGGTCATCACCGGCAAGCCGATTCCGCTGGGCGGCAGCCTGGGCCGGGACGACGCAACGGGCCGCGGCGCGTACTACTGCATCAAGGAGCTGCAGCGCAAACGCGGCTGGAAGCCGAAGGAGATCCGCGTGGCCGTCCAAGGGTTCGGAAACGCCGGTCAGCACGTCTCGCGGCTGTTGCACGCGGATGGGTATCGTGTTGTTGCCGTCAGCGACTCGCGTGGGGGAATCTACAAAGCGGACGGCTTCGACGTCCCCAGTCTGATGCACGTCAAGAACGAATCGCGGCGTCTCAAGGCCGTCTACTGTGAAGGGTCGGTGTGCGAAACCGTCGAGGCCGAGACCATCACAAACGAGGACCTGCTCGAGCTGGACGTCGACTTGTTGATCCCCGCGGCACTCGAGAATCAAATTACCAGCGAGAACGCCGAGCGGATCCAGGCCCCCGTGATCGTCGAAGTCGCCAACGGTCCGATCAGCAGCGACGCCGACCAGATCCTCAACAAAAAGGGAAAACGCGTCGTTCCAGATATTTTGGCCAACGCCGGCGGAGTGACAGTCAGCTACTTCGAATGGGTCCAGAACAAGGGCGGGTATTACTGGACCGAGGATGACGTTCACAATCGGCTCCACGAGATCATGACTCGCGAATTCCACTCCGTTTACGACCTGATGGAACAGAAAGGCATCGACATGCGGACCGCCGCTTATGCACTCGCGCTGCACCGCATTGGCGAGGCGATCGCGTCGCAAGGCACCGTTCGCTATTTTTCAGGTGAAGAAGTATGAGGCGGAAGAGAACATTCTGGACGCCAAAGCATCGAACGATACAATGGGCACGTGTGATTTGACCGGTTACGACGAAATCGCCGGGCGACACGTTGGGGCTCGCTTGAGAACAGAGGAAGGGACGAGTGTCTGAAGAGCAAAAGGTCATCGAAAAGCTGGCCCAGGCGCGCAAGGCGATCGTCCAGGAAGTTCATAAGGTCATCGTCGGTCAGAACGCGGTGATCGAGCAGCTTCTGATCGCGCTGTTCGCCGGCGGACACTGCCTGATGATCGGCGTTCCCGGTTTGGCGAAAACGCTGTTGGTGCACACGCTCTCGCAGGTGGTGGAGCTCAGTTTCAAGCGGATCCAGTTCACCCCGGACCTGATGCCCACCGACATCACCGGGACCGACGTCATGGAGGAGGATGCCGGGACGGGCCGGCGTATGTTTCGGTTCATCAGCGGGCCGGTGTTCGCCAACGTCGTGCTGGCCGATGAGATCAACCGCACTCCACCCAAGACCCAATCCGCGCTGCTGGAAGCGATGCAGGAGCACGAGGTGACCGTCGGAGGACAGACCTATATTCTGCCCGAACCGTTTTTCGTGCTCGCCACTCAGAACCCCATCGAGCAGGAGGGAACGTATCCGCTGCCCGAAGCCCAGCTCGACCGTTTTATGTTCAGCGTCAACCTGGGTTATCCCACGCGCGACGAAGAACGGACCATCGTCAAGGCAACCACCTACGATCGCAAAATCGAACTGCAAACGGCGCTGGACGCCCGGGAGATCCTGCAGATTCAGCAACTCGTCCGCCGGGTGCCCGTCACCGATCACGTCATCGATTATGCGGTCGATCTGGTCCGGGCCTCCCGCCCCCGCGAACCGGATGCCGGTCAGTTCTCTCGAGACTATTTGGCCTGGGGGGCCGGTCCGCGAGCCGCACAAGCGCTGATCCTCGGCGGCAAAGCCCGGGCGATTCTGCACAATCGCTACGCCGTCGCCGCCAAAGACGTCCGCCTCCTGGCCGGACCCGTGCTCCGGCACCGCATCTTTACGAACTTCAACGCCGACGCCGAGGGCAAGACACCCGACGACGTCATCAACTGGCTGCTCGAAAACGTCCCCGAACCGAGCGAAGAGCAGTATGCTGCGAGCGCCTCTTCATGAATCGTCACTGTTTAGCCAAATGCAGTAATGAGGAAATTAGGAACCCAGGAAGACAGG
>CAZGYE010000348.1:0-5586 GCA_964530165.1 uncultured Planctomycetaceae bacterium | reverse complement strand
GCATCACTGGCGGGTAGTTATCGCTTCTGGACCCCCATCCGGTCAAGGTGCACCGCAACCGGGTCCCCGAAGGCGCCGCACTCGCGGGGCAGCGGCATGCAGTCGCCTGCATGATCGGAAAGCAACAGCTCCAGCGCCATCTTTCGGGTGGCCCGCACGTCGTCACTGGAGGTGTCGACCACCATGCCGTCGGCGACGGGCATGGCGCAAGCTGGTGCGAGGTTCGGCCGCCCTTGGATGTGGACCGCGCAGAGAAAACAGGACGAGACCGGCTCGAACCCTTCCACGAAACAGAGTGTGGGAATCTCGATGCCGAGCCGTCTTGCCGCCTGCAAGATGGTCGTGTCCGGTGCGACTTCCACCGCTTGGCCATCGATGGTGAGTTTCACTGTTGCCATTGTCATTCTCAGCTGCGGTGGGTGGCTGGGTCAAAGCGCTAGCGATGGCCCAGATCTGCGAATTCCGGGCCTTCCCGTTGGTCAGACCCGGCCACCCAACCTTGGCGTCTTTGCGTGAGTCCCTGTTAAGCTGTGAAGTTTCACTCTACTCGGATTGAATCGTCTTGGCACGCCGCGAGGCACATCCCGCAGCGTGTGCATTTCGCGTCGTCAATTTCGTGTTTCTCGTACGGCCGATACGCAATGGCGTCCACCGGGCAAACCTGGGCGCACAGCGTGCAGCCGATGCATTCCTCAGTGACCCAGTAGCGGATCAACGACTTGCAGCGAGCCGCGGGGCAGCGCTTTTCGTGCAGGTGCGTCTCGTATTCGTCGCGGAAGTACTTCAGCGTAGTCAGTACCGGGTTGGGCGCCGTTTGGCCCAGTCCGCAGAGGCTGGTTCGCTTGACCCGATCGGCCAGTTCTTTCAAGGTTTCGAGGTCGCCGGGCTGTCCTTCGCCCTCGCACAGGCCCTCGAGGATCTCCAGCATGCGTTTCGTACCGATCCTGCAGAACGTGCATTTGCCGCACGATTCTGTCTGCGTGAACTGGAGAAAGAAGCGGGCCACGTCGACCATGCAGTCGCCCTCGTCGAGGACCACCATGCCGCCGGACCCCATGATGGCGCCGGTCTGGGCCAGCGCCTCATAGTCGATCGGCGTATTGGCCAGTGACGCCGGGATGCACCCGCCGGACGGACCGCCCATCTGCACCGCTTTGAAGGAGCGTCCGTCCTTGATGCCGCCGCCGATTTCCTCGACGACCTCTCGAATCGTGATGCCCATGGGCACCTCGATGAGCCCGCCGCGTCGGACTTTCCCCGCCAGCGCGAAGACCTTGGTCCCTTTACTTGTTTCGGTGCCCAAGACTGCGAACGCTTCGGGGCCGTGGCGAATGATCCACGGCACGCAGGCCAGCGTCTCGACGTTGTTCACGTTGGTCGGCTGTTTGCGCACGCCCTGCTCGGCGGGGAAAGGTGGCCGCAAGCGAGGCATTCCCCGCTGTCCGGCGAGCGAGGCGATCAGCGCCGTCTCTTCCCCGCAAACGAACGCGCCGGCGCCTTCCCGGACTTCCAGCTTCAGATGGAAATCGGTTCCGAGAATTCCCTGGCCGAGAAAGCCGCGGTCCTCCGCCTGTCGGATGGCCTCTCGAATGTGTCGGACGGCCAGCGGATACTCCGCGCGAATGTAGAAATAACCCTCGCCGGCGCCGATTGCGTAGGCCGCAATCGCCAGGCCTTCGACCACGCGGTGCGGGTCCGCTTCCAACACCAGCCGGTCCATGAACGCCCCGGGATCGCCTTCGTCGCCGTTGCAGATGACGTACTTGATCGGGCTGGGATACGCGCTGCAAAACGACCACTTCCGCCCCGTCGGAAAACCCGCGCCGCCCCGACCGCGCAGGCCCGACTGCTTGATTGTCTCCACCACCGCGGCGGGCGAACTGCCCTTGACGCACCGCTCCAGCGCCTCATACCCGCCGTGAGCCAGGTAGTCCTCGATCCGCAGCGGATCGCTCCGGCCGCAATTCTCCAGCACGATTCGCTTCTGTTTCCCCAGATACGCCCCGGCAGCCCCCGTTGCCGGGTCGATTTGCCGTCCCGACGGTTCCTGCTGCTCACCATTGGGCGAAACCAGGTTCCTCAAGTCGCCGGCCAGCCATCGCGCCCGGGCAAGGATCCTGCGGGGGCCAACGTGCCGAGCAACGATCGTCCGCGCAAACTCCGGCGACACGTCACCGTACAGCGCCCGCTGACCATTCCCGTTGACGACTTCCACAAGCGGCTCGCGGTGGCACATGCCGTTGCATCCGACCGCTTTCACCACAACGTCGGCGCCGGCTTGCCGGGCGGCCGCCTGAAGCGCATCGCGAACGGCACGGGCCCCGCTGGCAATCCCGCAGGACCCTAAGCCGATCCGGATTTCCACGCCGCCCGGGTCGCTCATCCAGACTGCTCCACTCGATAGGCTTCGATCGCCTGGCACGCACTGACCGGCGTGAGTTTGCCGGCCGTCGTCTCTTCAATCATAATCACCGGCGCCAGACTGCAGCATCCCAAACAGGCCACCTCGTCCACAGTAAACATGCGCTCCGGGTCGGTGTCGCTCTCAGGAGCGATCTTCAAACGCCGGCGCACTTCCGCGGTAATCTCCGTGGCACCGGCAACGTGGCACGCCGTGCCGTGGCAAACCTTCACGATGTACCTGCCCACCGGAGAACGGCGAAACTGCGCGTAAAACGTCGAAACGCCGGCAACCTGCGCCGGCGAAATCTCCGTCAATTCACAGACTCGCTGGAGCGCCTCGTCCGGAAGATAGCGATAGTGACTCTGAATCCGCTGCAGGATCGGAATGGCCGCCTCCGTCGCTCGACCTTCCTCCGCCACGACGCGGTCGACGAACGTCAAGTCGATGTCCGGTGCTACGGCTTGACCGTTTTGCCGCGCCCGAGTCCGGCGTCCCAGTCGCCAGCCTTTCTCGGCCGAGCCGTCCCGTTCCGCTCGGGTGCGCGACACACTCGGCGCCGATTGACCGGCCAACGCGAGCAGCCACTTGCCGCACACGAGAAACACAACCGCCGAGACGCTCAGCACGGCCGTCTGAATCTTCAACCGTGAGTTCCGCGCGACGGTCGCCTCGGTCTGACGCTCCAGCAGGTCCTCGAGTTCCGGCACCTTCGCGGCGTCCTTCTTCGCTTCGACGTCCAGCACCTCGATGCGAGCATTCACTTCCTGTGTTCGGTCGCGCAGGTCGGCATACTCGGAAAACATCGTGCTGACGGTCGCCGTCAGGACAATCAGGGCCGGCAGGCCGATCGCCAAAGCGATGATCTTTTGGACGGAGCGCTTCACGCTTGCTTCTCCAACACGGCCAATTCCGGTTTCTCCGCCTGCTGCCATTTCACCCGCTCGCGGGGGCAGGAGGGATAGCAGCGAGCGCAATACAGACACGATGACGAAATGGCCCGCATCTTCTCAATCGCTCCGAAAGGGCAGGCCTCGGTGCAGAGCCCGCAGTCCAGCTCGTCGTCCGGGGTGATGGTCACCCTCCGCCACGAGAACCGCGACAAAAGCGCCAACAACGCTCCGTAAGGGCAGAGATACCGGCAATACGGCCGTCCGACAAACAGGCCCAACAGCAGCAGAGAGCCGCCGAAGATCATCATGTTCACCGAGCCGGTGCGTCGAAAGAATCCGACGAACGGATCGAACCGGCAAATGATGAAGTCTCGCGACGCCAAGTTCGGCAAAGTGATAAAGTCTCGCCACGCCGCCAGGGTCGGCAACGTGATGGAGGGTCGCCACGCCTCCGGCAGCGCAAACCAGATGGCCGCCGCCAAATAGAGATACTTCAGCCAGCCCAAGGCCTTGTCCAGCCGGCGCGGGACCTCGACCGGTTTCAGTAGCACCAAATCTTGAATCCCGCCGAGCGGACAGACGCCGCCGCAGAACACCCGTCCGAACAGCAGCGCCAAGACCAGCGGCAAGAAGAAAAAGATGATCACCACGTAGGGAATTGCATAACTCGCGTCGGTCAGCGCGACGGTTACGTTCTGGATCGCCCCGATCGGGCAGACGCAGCCCTCGCGGTAGAAACCGAAGTACAGCAGACAACCAATGGTCAGAGCAATCAGCCAGTTGCGGCTCCGCCTGCAGAGGACGATCCACGTCGCGGCCGCCAATTCGCACGCCAGCACGGCGACATCGACCATCCCCCACCATGACTCGCGGGGCGGGGTCCGTTGCACATCCGGCGTCTTGTACTCTTCGCCGATGTCCTCTTCGCCCGGAGCCGAGTCAACCGGACGTTCGTATTCGACTTCTTGCGCACGGGACTCGGCAGCCGGCGCTGCGAGTAGGGCGACGAGCATCAGAGCTGCAACGACCAACCAGTGATTCCGCAAGCTCAGCGCGTCCAACAAAGAGCACGGTGAGCGGCCGGCGTCAGCCGGCTGGTTCCGGAACCGGGGGACTGACGCCCCCCGCTCGCCCGTCTTGTTAGAGAGTCTGAGTCTTGAGCGGTTCGTGCAGGTAGGCGTCGTCGGGGCACTCCTCGGCGATCGTGCAGCGGTTACAATGCAGGCACAGGTCATAGCGAACCTCGATGCGGATCGATCCGAGACCGGCCGGTTCCTTGCACCCCATCACGCATCGCCCGCATCCGTTGCACAGCTCCTCGTCGATGGTGTACTCGTAGAAGTTGTTGAGCGGATCATACTCATCCACATAGCCGATCGCATTGCGCTCGATCGCGTCACGGGGACACAGCTTTTTGCTGGGCAGTCCCTCGGGGGTGACTTGGCTGGTCACGTCGTAATAAGCCGGACAGATGCAGCAGCGCCCGCACTTGGCGAACTCGTTGACCGCCTTCACCGCCGAGATGGGCAGGACGCACGTGTCGGCGCACGTCTCGCACACTGCGGAGAGGTCGGTCACGCCGAGACGGATGTTGACGCATTTTTCCGGGTCGAGTCGCCAGGCGCCTTCGGCCTCGGTCTTGGAGCCCAGGTACACGGCCGCCCCGCCCAGGGTGAGCAGTCCCGCTCCCCGGATGGTATGGCCCAGCATCTGCCGTCGCGTGGTTTGCTCGCTCATGGTCGCCTCTCGAACACACAGATATGCAGTCGAACCGTGTCGGCGACGTAAATCCGCCCCCGCGAATCGACGGCGACGTCCATGTTCTTACAGTTCGCGTTGAATGCTTCGGCGCCGAGGAATGCCAGCAGCTTGCCCTCGGCGCTGTAGACTTTCAGCCGGGGGGCCGCTTTCTCGGTGACCACCATGTCGCCGCGGGGGGTCAACGCCAGATTGGTCGGGTTGCAGCAGCCGGGGAAGTCTTCGGGACGGCGCCCGCCGAACCGGCCGAAAGTCGAGAGCAACTCGCCTTCGGGCGTGTATCGTTCGATGCGGTGTTTGGCCGGGTTGACCGCGTGGATCACTCCGTCGGCGTCCACGCCAAAGTCCAGGTGTCCGTTGGGAACCATGAAGCCCCGTGTGTTGTTGTTCGCGCCGATGTCGTTGAGCCATTTGCCAACGGGGTCATAGTGGCGTGTGCGGCGTCTGTCGGCATTGGCCAACACAATGTACTTGGCGGACGGAGCTATCGCGTGGGTCCTAGCGAGTAGACTGGATTCCTTTACTGTAGTTCTC
>CAZGYE010000347.1:0-5593 GCA_964530165.1 uncultured Planctomycetaceae bacterium | reverse complement strand
ATTGATTCTGTTGGGCGCGACGCTGGCCAGGGCGCCGGACTGGATGCTCCAGCGCCACGGATGGCGGCCGTGGCTGCGCATCGGGGCGATCTGCCTGTTGCCAACGGCCCTGCTCGTCACGGTCGTGGCCTGCTACCGCGTCTTCGAGATCCCGGCCCGTGCTCTCCATTTCTCACAACAGCGGTATCTGCGCCCGCCCACGCCGGAAGAATCCAAGACGACCGACCTGTATCGTCAAGCGGCCCTGGAATTGTCCCCATTGCAATTTCGGCGAGAACAGGACACTCGAATCTATGCAGTTCGCGGCTGGGAACACGCCACGCCGCGCGAACGGAAATGGCTTGAGGAAAACGAGGACGTCCTGCAGCGCACGCTCACGGCAACACGGAGAGAGCAGTGCCTTCTCGTCGATCCCTCAAAGCCCGGTGCTGGGGACCGCTGGGAACCGTGGCGCGATCGCCAAGGAATGCTGGAGCTGTTGATTCTGTTTTCCGCCCGCAAGCTGGAAGCGGAAGACCGGTTGGATGAAGCGCTGGAACGCTATTTGGCGATGATCCGTTTTGGCAAGCATCTGGCCGCACGCGCTGACCTCGATGGTTGGAGAGACGGCAATGGGATGATCGGTGACGCATTACGCTGGCTCTATCACTGGGCCGCGCACCCCCGGCAAACGCCCGAACGACTTCGAGCAGCAATCCGCAAAATTGAACGTGAAACAGCTTCGCTCCCGTCGCTGCGTGAGGCGCTCGAGTGCGAATCTGTGATGCTGCGCCGTCGATTCATCGAGGGCTGGAATGAGCTGATCGGCAACGAAACCAAGTATCAGCCGCACAAAGCAACTGTGCTCACCGTGTTCCGCGAATTCTTTCCGTGGGAAGAAACACGGACCTTGCGATTGCTGGATGCGTTGATAAACCATCGTTTGCACGACACGCAGAAGCTCGAGGAGTTCCTGGTGCGGCCCGGCGTCGATCTGACAGCGTGGAAAGATTCGTATGAGGATGAGCAATCTGTCATGCCTTGGGCAAGTCGTTGGAAGAGGGCTCCCTGGAAATGGCTGCGGACGACGCCGTTGATGGGCAGGTGGGCGGAAGAACCGCTGAGCGGGCGTTGGAATCCTTTCCCTCTGGTTGACTTGGAAACGCAACGACGCGGGCTACTGCTCTCGCTGGCACTCTCGGCATGGCACAAAGAGCACGGCGAACTGCCCGCGCGTCTCGACGTTCTGGTCGGCGAGTATTTCCACTCAGTACCGCTGGATCCTTGGAGCGGCCGTGAATTTGGCTATCGGTCCGAGGGCTTTCCGGTTCCAGCGCGCTCTGACTATGTGGCTTACTGGGACCGCATCGAACCCGGCCAGCCGCTCTTGTGGAGTGCCGGCTCGGAGAATCAGCAAATCGTCGTCGGGACAAGCGTCCCCTCTGGGCAGCGGGAGTATCGCGTTGTCAACGCCGATGGGATCTCCACTCCCAGGGATGATGGAACCGGGGTTTACGATCGGACCTTGTGGCTTGATATGGCGTTTCCGATTCCGTGACGCCGGTTGACATTGTCTGGAATTCTCCGATCGATGTGGTCGAGTCGGGGTAAGAAAGACCGGGAACTCAACCGGTCTTTCGTACCCCTATCTTAATCTTTCAGCACCGTCGGCGCCAGCTTGCCCGACTTGAGTTTCTCGATCAACCCAACGACGTCGCCGGCCGGCACGGCAAACGTTTCGGTTCGGCCGGCCCGCGCGATGTTGATGCCGATACAATCGCCGCTCAGATCCACGACCGGACCGCCACAATCTTGGGGGCGCAGCACGGTGTCGTGTTCGAGAGCAACCGGGAAACCGGCGCGGCGCATGCTCAGCTCTCCGCCGATGCGGTTCTGAAGCATGCCACGGTTGAGAATGCTGGTCAGCGGATACGAGAGGGTTGCCTGTAGGTCGACCCGCTCGTCGCCGCGCATGACCCGCAGGGTCAGCGAGTCGCCCGGACGCAGTGTTTTCAGTTTTGCCGCCAGCGCGACACTGGTCTTGACCACTTTGCCGGCCACCTGGGTGATGATGTCGCCCACCTTCAGCCCGGCTTTGTCGGCGCCGCTGTTGGGGAACACGTGTGTGATGCGCGGCCCCGGTTTGTCCTCGGCGATGGAAATTCCCAGCACGCCCCGCTGCGGAGGAATCTTTCGCCGACCGACGCTCACGATTCCGACGGCTATGGGCACCTCGCCGGTTCCCGGCGTCGCCAGCCACGCGCCGACGGCCGGGTCCTTGCCGTCGGCCCAGTGAACCGTGGGAAGATCGGCGGCCTCGACTTTCAGCATGGCCAGGTCGAAGTCCTTGTGAATGCCGACAAAACGAGCGTCCAACAACCGCTCGTCTTTGAATCGGCAGGCCAGTTTGCTCTTGAGCACACTGGCCTTGGTGAGCACCCACCCATCGGCGCCCACGATTGCACCCAGGGCGACCTCTTTCCCCTCAGAGAGGACCCGCACGGTGGATCGGCTCGACTCGGCCACCACCGATTTGAACGCGTTCCGGACGGCCTTGCCGTCCTTCAACTGCTCTGGCGGCAATCGCTGTGCAGGACAGTCGGCCGCCCCCAGCAAGAACAACACCACCGCCGAGAGTGCAAACAACGAACGAATTCGCGTTCGATTGCGCCTCGATCCGATTTCGGTCATCCCCCGATCTCCGAGCAGGGAAGATTCATGAGCACACGATCTATTGTCTTTTCGCCAAAACGGCGGTCTTCTGGATGGTCTTTTCGCCGCGTAAGATTTCCAGAGTGACTTTGTCGCCCGGCTTTTTCTTGCGGACGGCCGTGGCCAGTTCGTCGAAATCCTTGACCGGCTGCCCGTTGAACTTGACGATCACGTCGCCGACCTGCAGCCCGGCCTTTTCAGCCGGCAGTCCCGATTCGATCTCAGTCAGCTTGCACCCGTTCTCGACGTCTTTTCCCCCGACGCCCAAAACAGTGTCCGCCAGAGTGAGCCGATCCCAGTGATCCGTGTAGGCGGAGATCGGCACGTGAAAGTTCCACGACGTGGGGGCGCCGATTCGACTATGAATTCCAATCACCCGCCCGTCGACGTCGAACAGCGGACCGCCAGAATCGCCGCCGACCAGCGTGCAGTCAGTCTGTATCAGCGTGTTGCGGACAAAGGAGACCCGTCCCAGCCGGACGACCGGGGCGCGCCCCTTCTGATATCCACCCGGATGCCCGGTGGCAATGCACCAGTCGCCGACTTTCATATCCGTCACGTCACCCATCTCGGCATACGGCCAGTTGCCCTTGTCGGTCATCTTCAGCAAAGCGGCGTCGACCGTGCGGTCGACTCCCAGCGACTTTCCCTGGACGAGACGTCCGTCGGCCAGCAGAAACGTCACCTTTCGACCCGGTGCGCCGGCGACGTGGGCGGCTGTCAACACGTAGCCGTCCTTGCTAACAATCACGCCGCTCCCCTGAGCCCGGCCGATGCGCACCCCGACCGTACATCGGGTCAGATGTTTGACGAGTTTCTTGACCTGATTCTCGATCGCCAGCAGGTCGGCGACGTTTTGCGGAGCCGGCTTGCTGAAAACTGCGTTGCGTTTGTGTTCGGTCTTGACATCGACCGGCTTCTCGGCGACGGCAGGCAACGGATCATTAAAGGCGTCGCCCCAGACCGCCGGGCATACGACCTCCAGCAGCAGCAGCGCGGTCGCTAACAGGCAGAGAAGTCCATGCCGCATGCCGTGGAGGTGATGTCGAGGCACTGAGAGATCCTCACGCATTGCCGATCAATGGCCGGAACGCCGGTGATGGGCGTCTCGGTGTTCTTTATACGATACGGAATCCTGTGCCAGATTGGCAAGAACACGCATCGGAGAAACTGTCACAATCGCGGCGACTTCGTTATCCTGAGGAAGTGAAAAAGTTCAAAAGTGCATAATACTTTAGCCGTCTGGAGCAAGTTCCTCTCCACAATGTGTTTCGTGTTAAGGAGGAGGATTATTAGGAAACCAGGAAAGCAGGAATTTCGGGCATCGTCCTTCTCCTGTCTTCCTGGGTTCCTAATTTCCTCATTACGGCATTTAGCTGAACAGTTACAAAAGTGCAAAAGTCTGCGAAGGCGGATTCCGCCTGCACTTTTCAACTCTTGGACTCTTCAACTTTTGCACTTTCCAAGGACGAGCCAATGCAGGTGCAACAGACCGAATTGCCGGGCGTGATCGTCATCAAGCCCCGCGTGTTCGGCGACGATCGCGGCTTTTTCAAGGAGACGTACGAGAAAAATCGATACCGAGACGCAGGAATCGCCGGCGAGTTCGTGCAGGACAACTGTTCCCGTTCCTGCCGTGGAACGCTGCGGGGCCTCCATTTTCAGATTCGACATCCACAGGGCAAACTGGTGCAGGCGCTGCGGGGTACGATTTTCGACGTAGCGGTCGATCTTCGCCGCGACTCGTCTCACTTCGGACGCTGGGTGGGGGAAACGCTCAGCGAGTCGAATCACCGTCAATTGTACGTGCCGCCGGGCTTCGCCCACGGGTTCTACGTGTTGAGCGACATGGCCGAAGTCTTTTATAAGTGCACCGATTTCTATTATCCTGAGTCTGACCGGTCGCTGCTGTGGAACGATCCCGACGTCAACGTCGGCTGGCCGCTGGAGGGGGAACCGATTCTCTCTGAGAAAGACCGTGCGGGAACACCGCTGACCGAGATGGAATGTTACGAAACATCGCCTGAATAGATGTCCGAGGGAAGCACAGTCATTCCGCCCCCCAAGTTGGCGCTGACCATGGGCGACGTGGCCGGCATCGGGCCGGAAGTGATCGTTCGCGCCTGTAGCGACCCGTGGGTCGGCGATTGGTGCCGGCCCGTCGTCGTCGGTCATCCCGCCGTTCTGCAGCGCGCGGCCGATCTGATTCGTACCGACTTGAGAATCGTTTCCGTGAAGCACCTTGACGACCGTCCGGAGGAACCGGACACGATTGCCTGCTGGAACCCGGCGGGAGACGACGCGGCCGATGTCGAGCCGGGTGTGCTCGATCCGCGGGCGGGCCGTGCCGCCTACGAGTATCTGATCGCGGCCGCCCAGGCGGCAGTCGACGGCCAGATCGACGCCATCACCACCGCGCCGTTGAACAAAGCGGCCTTACGGCAGGCGGGACTTGGGTATCCGGGCCATACGGAGATCCTGGCCGAGGTGTGTCAGGTCGATGAATTCGCGATGATGCTTTATATGCCGCGTGGTCCGGGAGTCGAATCACCGCATGGTCTCGGCGTGGCACATGTGACGCTGCACACTTCGATCCGCAGTGTGCCGAGCTTGCTCTCGACCGATGCGGTGCGAGAAAAAATCGGATTGGTGGCCCGGTTTATGAGCGACGTTGGCTGTCAAACGCCGCGGATTGGCGTCTGCGCCCTGAATCCCCACGCGGGGGAGAGGGGCCTATTCGGAGACGAGGAACAACTGCTGATCGCACCGGCGGTCACCGCCGCGAGAGAGTCCGGCATGGACGTCACCGGTCCGCTGCCGGCCGACACCTTGCTGAGGTGTGCCGTCGGCGGAGAGTTTGACGGCGTGGTGGCCATGTATCACGATCAGGGGCACATTGCGC
>CAZGYE010000346.1:0-5595 GCA_964530165.1 uncultured Planctomycetaceae bacterium | reverse complement strand
CTATTGGAACCAAGCCATGGCCCCGTGACACCTACTTTTCAGATGCACACACGTGCCGGAGGACATGCAGCATGAATCGTCTACTGCCCACTATTTGTGGTTGCTTCATTCTTTTCTGCGGCGGGCCTGTTGAGGCTGCGGGACCGCGTGCTTTGCCTGAGGGTCGTTTGCCCGACGACTGTCGTTTGGGCGAGTTGCGTCACACCAGGACGACAAGGCCGTTTGAGCCCAGCCTCGACGCTGCAAGTTGGCAGGTCCGCCGGCAGCGTCTTCGACGTCAGGGGCTGGTCGCGTTCGGGTTGTGGCCGATGCCCGAGAAAACGCCTCTGAACGCGGTCATTCACGGCCGTGTCCAGCGAGATGATTACACTGTCGAGAAGGTCTACTTCGAAAGTTATCCCGGCCACTTCGTCACCGGGAACTTGTACCGGCCCAAAGGACCGTCGAAAGAGAAACGGGCGGCCGTGCTCTGCCCGCACGGTCACTGGCCCAACGGTCGATTCTCCGAGATGGGACCAAAGGCGGTCCGCGGGCAGATTGAAAAAGGTTACGAAAAGTATGAATCGGGGGGACGCTGCGCTCTGCAAGCGCGATGCGTCGGTCTGGTCCGGCTCGGTTGCGTGGTCTTCCATTGGGACATGGTCGGCTACGCGGATTCGGTGCAGCTCTCACATCGTCTCGTGTCTCGGCGGTCTATGAACACCCCGACCCGCTGGGGTTTCGTCAGTCCGCAGGCCGAGCTGCGTCTGCAAACCATCTGTGGACTTCAGATTTACAACGCCATGCGCGCCCTGGATTTCGTCAGCAGTCTGCCGGACGTCGATCCCCGGCGAGTCGCCGTGACCGGTGCAAGCGGCGGAGGCATGCAGACGACGTTGTTGTGTGCATTCGACGATCGGCCGGCCGTCTCCATCCCGGCGGTTTGGGTCTCCACGACGCTTCACGGCGGCTGCACGTGCAACATGGCTCCGTACCTTCGCGTTGATGAGGGAAACGTCGGGTTGGCTGCGTTGATCGCTCCGCGACCGCTGTTGTTGATCGGCGCCAACGACTGGACCCTCAATATCGACACCCAAGGCTATCCGGACCTGCAGCGACATTTCGCTTTGTTGGGTCATCGGGAGCGTGTCGCTTGCCGTGTGTTCCGCAAGTATCCCCACAACTACAACTACGGCAGCCGGGCGGTGATGTACTCGTTTGTCAACCGGCATCTGGACTTGGGTCACGACGAACCGATCGTCGAGCGGGATTTTCAGCCGCTGTCAATTGAGGAGATGACGGTTTGGGACGACGACCATCCCAAACCGTCAGGGGATGCAACCGGTGCAACGCATGAACGCACACTGCTCGAATGGATCACCAGGGACAGCCAACGCCAGATGAAAGCGCTCATCCCGCATGACGTGAAGGGTTTGGCGGAATTCCGGCGCATTATAGGTGGGGCTGTGGACGTGATGATTGGCCGCCGCCTCCCCGAACCGTCAGACGTCAAGTATGAAGCGGTTGGCGAAGAAGCCCATGACGGGTATCGCCGGTCCGTCGGACTGCTGAGCGACACAAAGGCCCACGAGCAGTTGCCCGTATTACTGCTCCAGCCAACCGAGCCGACCGGGAAAGCCGTCGTTTGGGTCCATCCGCGCGGCAAGGGCGGGCTGCTCGACGAATCTGGCTCGCCGCGCGGTCCGGTTCGAAAGCTGCTTCGGGCCGGTGTGACCGTCCTCGGCGTCGACTTGCTCTACCAGGGCGAATTTCTTCCCGACGAGAAACCTCTCCGGCAGACTCGGATCAGCGTGGACAGCACAGGAAAGCCAAGCACCTATCCCTCGTTCACATTCTCCTTCAACCTGCCGGTCTTTTCCCAGCGAGTGCATGACATCTTGACGGCCGTTAGTTTCCTCAGGGGGCGGGAGAAAACCTCGGCGATCTATCTTGTCGGTTCCAGAGGAGCGGGCCATTGGGTCGCGGCGGCCAGGGCGCAAACTGGTGGTACGGTCGCCAAGGCTGCCGTGGACACGGGAGGCTTCCGTTTCGCTGAACTCGATTCGGTGCGGGACCCCGACTTCCTGCCCGGCGGCGCCAAGTACCACGATCTGCCAGGGATGCTGGCCCTTTCCGCCCCCCACGCTCTGTGGTTGGCTGGTGAAGGCGGCGATCTACCATCGGTGACGCAAGCAGCGTACGAGGCGGCCGGCTCGCCGGATCAGCTCACGCTATTTCGCGGCAACGCCGCCGACGCCGAGAACGCAGCCGTGAATTGGTTGCTCGAGTGATCTCGCGACAGATCGGCCCGGTGTTCATTGCCCGGTAGCGATCCTCGGCTCTGGCAGATGGTCGATCATCCCGGCGCCGGTCCGCCTCAGTTCGGCAATCAGCTTCTTACGATACTCGGCCAGACGCGACCGCTGCTCTGTGTCGAGTGCCAGGTTGTTGAGCTCCTCGGGATCCGCCTCGAGATCGTAGAGCTCTTCGATCTCGTCCTCCTCAAGCGTGCGGACGTACTTGTACTTTCCTTGCCGCAGAAAGACATACCAGGGAACTCCATTCCAGCGAGCGCGGTTCTTCGGGGGGATCCGATCCGTGTCGGAGCCGTAAAACCAGCGGGTCTGTTCCAGCATGACCGGGTGGGGCCAGTCGGCGTCCGGGTCGGCCAGCAGGGGGCTGAGGTCGTGTCCGTGCATCTGCCACGGCCGCGGAATGCCGGCCATGGCGAAGAAGGTGGGGATCAGGTCGATGCCGCCGACCGGATGCTGGCACACTTTTCCTTGAGCGACCCGGCCCGGCAGACGCACCAGAAGCGGGGCCCGCAGGTTGGCGTCATAGGGCGCGTATTTCCAGGCGAATCCATGTTGCCCCCAGGCGAACCCTTGGTCGGATGTGTAAACGATCAGCGTATTGTTCAACTGGCCGGTCTTCTCCAGAACGTCCAGCAGCTTCCCCACGCCTTCGTCGAGCGCACGGACGGCCCGATTGTATTTCTGAACCCATGCGTCCAGCGTGCGTTTCCGCATCACCGGACGGCCGTCGTCACCCGGCTTCCACACGCCGTATTGCTGCATGTAGCGCGGTTTGGTGGGCCGCGGCGGGTAGATGTCTCGGGGAACCGGAACGGGAGCGGCATCGCGATAGTCGGACGCATGCCGCTTTGCTTCCCGATACGGACTGTGGACGGCGTCGTAGCAGAGCCACAGAAACCAGGGTTTGTCCGCCGGCCGATGTTGACCCGTGATGAATTCGACGGCCCACTTCGTGTAGTTGTCGGTGCTGTAGCCGCCCACTTTCTGCGGCGGCGAGCCATTGAAGCTGATGCTCTGGTTGACGTAGTAGCCGCCGTAGTTCTTCGGATCGACGTGGTTCCAGACGGCCTGGTAGTCCCAGTCGCGGCCGTGTCCGGTATCGAAGCCCGTGTGCCACTTGCCGATCATTCCGGTCGAGTAACCTTCCCGGCGGAATACGGATGGCCAAAAGCGGCATTGCTCGGGGTTGTACACGCTGCCGGGATAGGATCCTTGCATCTTCATGCTCTGGATGCCGTGCGGGTGCCGGCCGGTGAGCATCTGCGCCCGGCTGGGCATGCACCAGGTGCCGATGTAGGCATGCTCGAATCGAACGCCCTGCTTGGCCAGCCGGTCGATGTGCGGCGTGCTGATCCAAGGATGGGCTTCTTCGTAGCAACTCACCGAGCGATGGCTCTGATCGTCGGTGAATAGGAAGAGAATGTTCGGCCGCCGCTTGTCGGCTGCTTCGCCCACCGCGAAAGCCGAAAGCCATGCGGCAAGTGCGACCCACGCGAACAGCCCCGCTTTGGTCGACTGCTTCCTCATCTGTTTGTCCTCCCAGTATCGCATCGAATGGCAACTTGTGAATCACTCATCACGGCCTGACGCAAGTGGAAGCGGAACCGTACCGGTTTGCCTGCGACAGCCGAGAGGAAACTTTCATACCAAACAGCCCGACCCAGAGAGCATCCCGGCGAGCGGGGATCATCCCAGCGAGCGGGGATCATCCCAGCGAGCGGGGTCAGTCATGCCCCCGGTCAACCCCTGTTCGACCACACATCCAATAGTCACCGCGGCTGGGTGGCCGGGGCTGGACCGAGCAACGAGAGGGAAGCCCCGGATCGCCGCCTCCGGGGTTTCGCTCATGACATCGCTCCAACCCCGGCCACCCTGCCGCCGCCAACCCCGGCCACCCTGCCGTTTATTTCCCCCTTTGTTTTCCTTTATTGTCCTTTATCCTCCCCCAGGGGTTCAAGATCGAGCTTGATCGTCACGATCTCGAACGGGTGTAGATTGAGTTGCAGCGTGTTGTCGGCCACCGTGAGCTTACGGCCGGGATCCTCCATGAGGTTGACCTCCTCGGCCGCGATCACGTGGGCCGATAGCCGGATCTTCGCCGCAGCGGTCGGCTGTCCGGCTGCTTCGTACACCCGCAGCACTGCCGTTCCGTCTGGGCCGGGTTTGAGTGCCGAGACAACGATGTTCTGCGGGGCGGTCTCCAGGAAGCCCCATCGCTTGGGCAGCGTGCCCGGGTGCGAGGCCACAGCACGGGCCACCAACGGATGATTGAACTCCAGTCCGCCGCGATAGATGCTCGCCTGACGCCAGTCGCCGGCATGGGGGATCAGAGCATAGTCAAACATCAACTCCTTGCCCAATTCCAGGCTGGAATCAGAGCCTGGTTCGTAGCCGCCGCCCGCGCTTCCGTAGCTCACGATCCGCGTGCTCCGAAGCAACGAAAGCATCATTGTCCCGTCGGCGACGTTGTTGCCGGGCAGGCCGCGGTTGAGTAGGGCTATGCCATGCCGGCCGTTGCCGTAGTCGATCCAGTTCTGAGCGGGGAATTCGATTCCCGCCGGCCGGCGGATGGCGCCGAAGGGAATCTCATGGACGCTGTGGCCGTCGCGGATCGATGTAGGAAACAACACGCGATAGCGGACGAATGGTTCGTCGTTGGTGATCCGCGTGTGAATGTCGATCCGCCGCAGTCCCGTACAGAGACGAACGGTCGTGGCGAAGTGGCCCTTCTTGCCGAAGGGATGCGACACCTTGAATTCAGAGAAGACCGGCCCCTGACTCGCCGTCCCCAGGGGGTCGGCCTGTTCGTTGCTGAAGACGGCCTCGCCCGGTTGAGGCGCCGGGTGCTGATCTTTCATGGCGATACGGCTGCCGCCGTCCAGCGTGTGGTAGAGTTCCCACAGGTCGCCGCGGTCCTTCTCCCGTGCCACGACGTTGCCCGGCCCGCGCAGGGCATTCCAGTTGTCGGCCTTGACAAGCAGGCGGGTGACGGCGCCGCCGGCCGGGTCGAATTCAACGCGGTAATAGTCGTTCTCGATGAGTGGCTCGTTTTGTACGTTGACGGCCGAGGCGGCAGGCGACTGCAGGGGAACGAGCCGATAGACCGCGTACCCCATCGCCGGAACGTCACGGGCTACAAACGCAATCTCGGCCCGCAGCAGGGCGCCGCTGGAGTAACGCCTGCTGTCGAGCAATTGCACGGGCGCCGCTTGGCCATTCGGTCCGACCAGGCTCACGTCCATGACGTTCGGATCAGAGAACCCCACGTTGGCGATGGCAATATACAGGCGCTGCCAGCCGT
>CAZGYE010000345.1:0-5673 GCA_964530165.1 uncultured Planctomycetaceae bacterium | reverse complement strand
CCGCCGTCCCCGATACCACTTGATATCGGGAATCTATTTCAGGACTGTTCCTTAGGTGCTGTCATCGGCAGTAGGTATCGGTTGCGTATTCAGAGACGACATTGGCACCGGCGTCGTTGAATCTGTGTTTTTGGGGGTGCGTTCAGTCAAGTCAATTAGGCCAGGCACCCAGTGCTTGGCGTCTCCCGTTCAGCAGCGTTCGATGGGGCCGGTCGGGGTTGGGATGGAGAGGTCGGGGAGCAGGCCGGTTCTTGTTGTGTGGGTGGGTCCTTCTTCGCGGATGGCGGCCAGAATGGCGTCGAATTCCGCTTTGGTCTTGGCCAGTTGGAACCGGTTCCGCAGCCTGGCGCGGACGCGCATCCCTTTGAAGTACCAGTGGGCCGTCTTGCGGAATTGGATGATCGCCCGCTGGGTTCCCTCTTGTTCTTCCAGATAGCCGAACTGTCTCCGCAGCAGCTCGAGTCGCTCGTTGAAACTGCCGGCCGGCCGATACGCGCCGGTTGCTTCCCACTCGCTGAGTTGGCGGAAGATCCATGGGTTGGCCAACGCGCCGCGGCCGATGGAAATGCCCCGGCAACCGGTCTCAGCGAGCATGTGGGCGGCATCGGCCACCGTGCGGACGTCTCCGTTGCCGATGATCGGCAGCTTTCGGACCGCTTCGACCACCTGCCGAATGCCGGCCAGGTCGACTGTGCCGCTGAACCCCTGGGCCCGCGTTCGTCCATGCACGGTCACAGCCGCCACGCCCACCTGCTCGAACTCCCGCGCGAACTGCGGCGCCGTGATCTGAGAGCTGTCCCAGCCGAGCCGCATCTTGACGGTCACCGGAATCGAAGCCGATTCCACGACCCGGCTGACAAGCGAGACGGTTTCATCGACCCGGCACATCATACTCGCGCCGGCTCCGGCGCTGACGATCTTTTTCTGCGGGCAGCCCATGTTGATGTCGATCGAATCGACGCCCCGCGTTTCCAGCAGCCGGGCGGCTTCGCACATCGCGCTGGCATCGTCGCCGAAAATCTGCACGGCCAACGGCTTGTCTTCCGGACATGTTTCGATCAACCGCAACGTTTTCTTGCCCCGCTCGAGCAAGCCGCGGGCATTGACCAAATCGGTCGTCGCCAGCCCCACTCCACCCAAATCGCGCACGATCCGACGAAAGGGCAAATTGGTATACCCGGCCAGCGGCGACAACAAATACCGCGTCGCTAGCTCGACCTGTCCGTACTGGAGCGGCGGTCCGAACGCCGGTCTGGGATACCGAAACTTCTGCATGGGCAAACCGTTCGCAAACCTCTTGTCCGGTCGGGCGAGCGGCGGGCGTCAGCCCGCTGTTGTGAACAGGGGACTCACATCCCCCGCTCGCCAGGAATTCAGGGACTCACATCCTCCGCTCGCCGGTACAGGCAGACGTGCAGTGCTCCACTGTATCTCAACGGCGCTGGATTGAGAACGGCATTGATGCGAAAGAAATGCTGATCGGCCGTGGCAGGCTGGAAAGCCGACCCCACACTCCGCTGTGCGGGGTTTGAAGCACCGCTATGCCGGGCGGTTGGCGGCGGCGTGGGGGTGGGCTTTCTCGTAGGTTTCGCGGAGCCGGCGGGTGCTGACGTGCGTGTAGATTTGCGTGGTGGTGAGACTCTTGTGTCCCAACAGCTCCTGGACGCTGCGCAGATCGGCGCCGCCGTCGAGCAGATGCGTGGCGAAACTGTGTCGGAGCGTGTGAGGCGAAGTGAGTCGGTCCAGCCCGGTTTGCTTCAGATACTTTTCGAGCATGCGTCCGACGCTGCGGGTGCTGAGCCGGCGGCCGAAACGGTTCAGAAACATTGCGGCCCCGTCGTCGGGATCGGCGTCGGGCAGCGGCTCTCTGACTTCCAACCAGCGGTCGAGCGCTCGTGCCGCGTAGCTGCCGACCGGTGCGATGCGTTCCTTCCGGCCTTTGCCGAGCACTCGCAGCACGTCGGCATCGCGTTCCCAGTCGGAGACGTTCAGACCCACCAATTCGGCGACTCGCAGCCCGGCCGAGTAGATCGTCTCCAACATGGCCCGGTCGCGGAGTCCCTGCGACTCGTTGGCCGGCGGCGCTTCGAGCAGTTGGGCGACCTGTTCGGTGGAGAGGAAATGCGGCAGCTTGCGACCGATGCGCGGCGTCCGCAGGGCTTGGGCGGGATTGCTGCTTGCCAGACCGTCTCGGCAGCAGAAGCGGAAGAAGCTGCGCAGGCAGGCCAGCCGACGAGCGACCGTCGTGCGGGCGTATTGGCATTCGTGAAGATAAGCCACGTAGCCGCGCAGCATGCCGACAGTGACCGCCTCGGCAGCGGGAACCTGCTCCAGTCGCTCGCCGAAGTATTCCAGCAGACTGTCGAAGTCTTCCGAGTAAGATTTCAGCGTCAACTCCGAGGCATTGCGTTCAATCCGCAGGTAGCGCAGAAAGTCCTGAATGGCCGGGTACATGAGAGGGATCTCAATGTCTTGCGAAACCGACGACACACACGGCTCGCTCTCGCGTGGCACGCTAACAACAACGAAAAGGATGTTGTGGGGCAGGCTTTCTAGCCTGCCGATCGGCAATGGCAGGCTAGAAAGCCTGCCCCACACAGAGGGGTGATGAACCTACGGAGTCGACTCGGGGAAGCGATGGTGCTGCTCAGCTTCTTCTTGCGCTTCCGTCTCGCGGCGGAGGCGACGGACCCGCTGACTCAGAACGGCCGCGTCGTACCAGGTAAAGCTGAGGTCGACATCGGCGGCGTAGCGCCCCAACGTCTCCAGGAGGGTTCCGCAGCAATCATCTTCGTACAAGAACACGTATCGCTCCGAGTCCTTGACCAGTGCTAACACGTTCACTCCCTGTTGCATGATGCTTCGCCCCTCTTGGGTGCCGACGGTTCCTCTTCCTCCACAGTTATCGGTCGTGTTGGCGGTCAGTTATTTGTATTTTCGCAGCTTGAATACGATTTGCCGGCGGGCATCTCCACCGTGTAAGGTCAGCATCTCGACAATCATCAAATGGGCCGTAAACCGGATAAAGTCCTCACTTCGATGCAGATACGCCTCCCAGCCTCCGCCGCGCTGATTGCCACTCAGTTCGACGTAGTCGCGCATCGTGGCGAGCAGGTCGGCGTCGACGCCGTCGAAGATCCGCGTGTACGACATGAGCGGTTTGTGGGGATCAAATTTCGATGGAATTGCCGACTGAGGTGAAACCCGCACCGGTTCCGGCGATTGTGCACGCATCGACATCCGCTGGGCGGTATCTTGATACAGGCCATTGGCTTGAGAGCTGTCGCCATCGTCGTGATGACGGTGCCAATTCCCAATCCGCCACCGATGCCCAACGGCGTCGCGCCACTGCGTTCGGGTCTGGGGATCAGTCGGAATGCCGGGCGAAAACCCCCACGGTCTGGGAGAGTACCATTCTACGTGCAGACCGATCCGGGGCGGGTAATAGGGGTCGTAGTCGGTCACGGCGCCGACGACCACGGCATCGACCTTCAGCAGCCGGGCGAGCGCGAGCACATCTTCGGGCTTGTCCATTTCGAGTCGGTGGTCGGTGATCTTCTGCTCGGTCACTCCCACCGGCAAGACCTGAAATCCGGGCACCTTTTGCAATTCGGCATAATAGGCCATCGCGAAACGGCGGCCATCGACGGCCCGTTCCTGGCTGAGATTGAAGAAGGGAGCAACCGCCACGGTCGACAGACCGTCAATCGGATTCGTCACGCCCACCTTAACGATGACACAGCCCGGCATGAGCAAGCAGATCAGAATGCCGAGGCACACAGGCACAAAGGTCTCCAGGCACAAAGCCGAAGCGGCGCGACGTGTCCGTCGGCCACAACCAACACGGTGACAATGAGATACGTCTCGACGCCTTTGTTCCGACACTGGTTTGCCCTTGCCGACCAGAGAGAGCAGATTCATTCCCGTTTCAGAATTATCGGCATCATCGCGCCATACACTTCAATCGATAAAATCGTTCCCGTTTCCCAGTCACGGTGAGCGAGGGATGCCCTTAGCTCGCCAACTTGCTGGCGGGTAACGGGATACGCGCCTTGATGTCCCGGGTCGCAACAGTGCGCTCGGCGATTTGCGATGCCTGCCCGACGCTGGAATTGAGGCGCGCAGCTTGATCAGCCCGCGAGTAGTTCCTGCACCAGCACGCGCAGGAATGGCTCGACGTCGGTGACCAGACCGATGGTCTGGAACGTACCGCGGTCGGCCAGCTTGGTGACCGTCGCCGGGTTGATGTCGACGCAAACCACCTTCACCCGGGCCGGAAGCAGATTGCCGACGGCAATCGAGTGCAGCGTGGTGGCCATCATCAGCGCGAACGTCACGCCTTCGCTCATCTCGCGCATTTTCCGCTGGGCCTCGACGACATCGGTGACCACGTCGGGCAGCGGGCCGTCGTCCCGGATGCTGCCCGCCAGCAGGTAAGGGACGTTGTGTTTCACGCACTCGTACATAATGCCGTCGGTCAATGCGCCTTGCTCGACGGCCTGCCGAATGCCGCCCAGCCGCCGGATACGGTTGATGCTCCGCAGATGGTGTTCGTGCCCCTCGTCGGTCGAGCCGCCGTGCTCCATCGAAATGCCCAAGCTGGTGCCGAAAAACGACTGCTCGATGTCGTGGACGGCCAACGCATTTCCGGCGAAGAGCACGTTGATGAATCCGCGACGAATCAGATCGCTGAAGTATTCGCGGCTACCGGTGTGTACGATGCCCGGTCCAGCCACGACGAGAATCTTTCCCTGGCCGCCGCGAGCCTTGTGCATCTCGGCAGCGATGCCGCGAACGGTGACGCCCTTCGGTTTCTCGCTGGAGACGGTGCTGTTCATAAAGCTGAACGCGTCGTGCCGGCTGGTGTCCCGCTCGAGCGGCTGAACACGGGTGCCGGAATGACCGACGACGATCATTTCGCCTCGCGTGACATCAGACATGGGGAGACACTCGGCCGTCTTGGCCTCGACGTCGACCCGGATGCCGCAATCCATCTCCTGTCGCCGGACGGGAATCCACTTTCCGCCCAAACGAATGTCGGTGTCCTGATTGGTTGTGGGATAGAAGCCTTCGGGAAAGGCCCCGTTCCTGTCGGCCTCGACCAGCCGGCAGTCCTGCAAATCGACGGGAACGGCGCCGTGCTGGCCGATGGCCACGAGGATTTTTTCCAACTGATCCGGACTGTCAGCCGAAACGCTCAGCCGGGCAGAGCTGGCATCGGAGCGAAAATGGCCGATCTGAACGTCCTGGATTTCAAACCGCCCGCCGAGCGCCGTGATCTCATCGAGGATTTTGGGAAGGATCAGACTGTCGATGATGTGGCCGGCGATCTCGACTTCTTCGATCAGACCCGATCTCAGCCCGTCTTGCCGCGTCATCTCAAACAACCCCAGAGCGTAGGGCAGACTCCCGCCTGCCGACCATCTGCGTCCCGGAAATCAAGTGCCCCGCTCGTCCCTGCCGTCAGGCGGGAGCCTGACCGACTTCGCTGTGTGTCGCGCTCATGAGCCCCTCCCTGGAACCGAAGTGGGATGGACGATTTTCTATTGTCGATTGACGTCAATCATCAATCGTCAATTGACAATTGTCAATGCGAAGGACTGGGAATCGACTGGATTGGGTGGGCGTCAGGTATTGCGCGATTGCTGGGGATGTGGTACAAGACGTCGTCGG
>CAZGYE010000344.1:0-5714 GCA_964530165.1 uncultured Planctomycetaceae bacterium | reverse complement strand
GTCCTCTTCTCTTACGCTGAGTCAATCGAAAATGCGGCAGGCGGGAGCCTGCCCTACATCTTGCGCCTTGGGGGTTCGTGTCAGTCTGACCCGCAGGCGGTATAGCCTTGACAGCCGGGGGTGTTGCGTGTAACCTGGAAAACATACCGACTGGTCGGTATGTTGGAGTCCGTGATGGCTGGCCAATCTGAAATCACCATCGGCAGAATTGTTTCGGCTGCGGGGACGCTTTTTACCGCCAAGAATTACGCCGAGGTCACGATGGACCAGATTGCAGAAGCAAGCCGGGTGACCAAAGGCGCCCTTTACCACCATTTCTCAAGCAAAGAGGAGCTTTACCGGGCGCTGCTGCACGCAGACTTGGCCGAGAAAAGGGAGCTCTTTGGCGACGCGATCGATTCGGGAGAGGGCTGCCGCCAGCGGTTGCGGCTTTTGACTCAAGCCTTCTTCAAGCTGCCTGTGAAAAAACAAGAGCTTGTCAGGCTGGTGCGGCGCGACATCAACATTTTCGCGGAGCCTGCCCGCGGGGAACTTGTGCGGGCCTACCAGCGGTGCCTGCCCGAGTTGGCGGAAGGTGTTATCCGAGACGGGATCCGGGACGGCGAGCTGGCATCCGGCGATCCACGTCTGCTGTCGTGGCACTTCGTCGCCATGGTGGAGGTCACATTGGGCCGGTATGCCGACAGTCTGTTCGCGGACACCGACGAGAAGCTGGATCACGTTCTGAATCTTTTTTTCTGCGGGGCCGCGGCGAGAAACGAGACCAGACCAGGAGCCGAGCAGTGAACTCTCGAGTTTTCGATGAATGGCGCGGCAAGTCGCTGGACGGGATGCTCATGGCCTGTCGGGAGCTGGTTGAGGATCCGGAATACGTCACGGTGAAGCGCTGGCGCGAGGCCGGCGGCAAGGTGGTGGGGCATTTCCAGGTCTACTTCCCCGAAGAGATTGTTCATGCCGCCGGAATGCTGCCCGTGAAGATGCGCGGGGCGCCGCTGGAGCCCACGCGGGCCGATTCGCATTTTGGATCCTATCTGTGCTCGATCATCAAGACTTCGCTCGAGCTGGTGCTGAGCGAACGGGTCAAGCTGGACATGTTCGTGTCCCACCCCATTTGCGACGCGGCACGCAATTTGGCGGCCATCTGGGGCCGCAACTACGGTCATCCCTGCCAGGTGCTTTACCTGCCGCAAAACCCAAATTCCTCGCAGAGCGTCGCGTATCTGCGAGACGAGTACGATCGGTTGCAGTGCACCGTCGAGTCGGTCGCCGGCCGGCAAGTGAGGGAACGTGAGTTGCGGCAGTCCATCGACCTGTTCAACAAGAACCGCAGGCTTCTGCGTGAGCTTTACGACATCAAGCGCGAAACGCCCTGGCTGGTGACGGCGGCGGACGCTTATTGCCTGGTCTCGGTCGGCGGCATGATACCGCGAGAGGAACACAACGAACTGCTCGAAACGGTGCTTCCGCAGATCCGCAATCGCTCGGCCAAGTCGCAGGACAGGATCCGCGTCGTGTTTGAGGGCGGTTTCTGCGAGCAGCCGCCGCTGGATTTGGTCCGCACACTGGGCCGCACCTGCTACGTCGTTGACGATGATTTTCTGATCGGGCTTCGCTGGATCAGAGAGGATGTTCCGTTGCCGGGAGACCCGCTTTTCAACCTCGCCGAAGCTTACTTGGAGCGGTCTTCCTACAGTCCCGTCCAGCACGACACTCGCAAACCGAAAGAAGAGATGCTGCTCGAGAGGATCGCGGAGTCCCGAGCAGACGTCGCCATCATCGCTGCCGCCAAGATGTGTGAGCCGGGACTAGAGGAACAAGTGGCCTACATCCACGCGCTGGAGGAGAAAGGGATACCGTATTTCGTGGTCGAATTCGAAGAGAACATGACGTCATTCGAGAACCTGGAGCTGCAAGTGGAAACCTTCCTGGAGAACTTGCTGTTCGCATAACACCAAAGAATCCGAACATGCACACGACACTGAAGCCCGAAGAGATTGTCGGCCGCGGAAACAAAGATGGCGCCCGGATGTTTCGGGAATGGTTCGATTCGCTTTCCGAAACGGCCAGTCAAGGCGGCCAGTCGGCATACGTTTTTGTCATGGGCAGCCTCAACGAAATCTTGAACGCGTTCGATTTGCCCATCGTGTTCCCTGAGATCAATTCTCTTCAAACGGCCGTACGGCGGGTGGCTCACGATTTTCTCGCTGAGGCGGAGGACTTTGGCTACTCACCCGACGTCTGCGGATATGTGAAGGCTGACGTCGGTGTGCAGCTCAGGGGCGGCGAGCACCCCATGGGCAGGATTCCCAAGCCGAGCATCGCGGTGTTGACCAACGCGTGTAACACATACATCAAGTGGGCCGAGATCTGGGAGCGGATGTATCGGATTCCCGTCGTCACCATCGACGTGCCGGGGACCCGCGAGGCCGGCACCCAAACATGGCCGGGCGATTCCGGCTTCGAAAACGATCGGCGCTACGTAGAGGCTCAGCTCAAAGAGCTGATCAAAGTTTGCGAGCAAGTGACGGGAAAGAAGTTTGACATCGACAGGCTGCGCGAAGCACTCGGCTATGCGAACGATATGAGTGCCGCCTGGAAGAAAATTCTCGACCTCAACAAGAACCGCCCCGCCCTGTTCAACGCGCTGACCGACGGAACCATCTTTCTTGGTGTCGCCAACGGCTTCCGGGGGACCAGGCAGGGAAGCGACTACTTCGGGCAGCTTGTCGAAGAAATGGAGTACAAGGCCGCTCGCGGAATCGGCACGCAGACCGAAGAACTCTATCGCCTGGTCTTCGTGGGGGTGCCTTGTTATCCCATCTTTCGGAACTTCAACGAGTTCTTCACCGAATCGGGGGGCATCTTTGTCAACTCCACCTACCTTTGGTTCGCCTCGGGCGGTACCAGCCGGGGTTTCGAGTACGATCTCAGCCGGCCCATCGAGAGTTTGGCCGAAGGCGTGCTGATCAGCGTTCGCGACGCCATGGATAGTATGTTTTACCAGGACCGGGTGATCGAAGAGATGATCGAGGACTACCACATCGACGGAGTCGTCTATCATCCGATCAAGAGCTGTCGCACCGTGTCGACGGGACTGGCCGACGGCCGGCGCTCTCTGTGCTCCAGACGCGACATTGCCAGTCTGTTCATCGAGTCCGACATGATGGACCGACGGGTGGTTGCCGAGGCGCAGATGAAAAACCGGATCGACGCTTTCTTCGAGGGGCTCGCTTCGCGCCGGCGTCAGGCCGGCCGTAGTTAAAGAAAGGGACACTCATGGCATATGCGGCGGGTGGCGACGTCGGGTCGACGCAGACCAAGGCGGTCATCATCAATGAACAGAAGCAGATCGTCAGCCGGGCGCTGATCGACACGGGGGCCAACGTGGTTCGCGCCGCCGAGAACTCCTATGACGCAGCTCTCCAAGACGGCGGAATTCGCGAGGAGGAAGTGGAATACGTCATCGGCACGGGCTATGGCCGCTACCGGGTCACTTTTGGGAACGCCCAGGTCACCGAGATTAGTTGTCACGGGCGGGGTGCCGTGCACATGTTTCCGGACACGCGCACTGTGGTCGACATGGGCGGGCAGGATACAAAGGCCATTCGCGTCAGCCAAACGGGTGAAATCGTCGACTTCTCCATGAACGACAAATGCGCCGCCGGTACGGGACGATTTCTCGGGGCCGCAGCGGCGGCCCTCGACATTCCACTCGATGAGCTTGGCACGACGGCGCTTGCCAGCAGAAAATCCGTTCGCATCAGCACCACCTGCACGGTCTTCGCCGAGTCAGAGGTGCTCTCCTGGCTCGGGAAAGGTAAGAAGATCGAAGACATTCTGTGGGGCGTTCATCAGTCGATCGCCTCCCGTTCCGCGGCCTTGCTGCGCCGTGTGGGAATCGAAAGTGAGATCACCTTTACCGGCGGCGTGACGCGAAACATCGCTATGATCCGGGCACTCGAGGAAAGGCTCGAGGCGCGGCTGAACGTGAGCGAGGATTCGCACTACATGGGTGCGATCGGAGCCGCACTGTTTGCGTTGGATCACATTCTTGCCAGCCGGATTCCCCTTGCATCAGTGGAGTTGCCATCATGACCATCACCGCGGGCATCGACGTCGGTTCCACCTACACAAAGGCCGTTCTCTTGGACGATGACGGCAAGATCCTCGGCCGCGACATGCGCCCCACCGGCTTCCAGCTCCAAGCGGTGGCCGAGGAAACTTACCAGAGCTGCCTGTCTGAAGCGAATCGACAAATGAGCGACGTCAAGTATGTCGTAGCGACGGGCATCGGCCGTCACCAAGTCGATTTTAGGGACGTCCACGTCACCGATCTCACCGCCGCAGCGCGCGGTGCAGAGTTCCTGTTCCCCGGCACCCGATCGGTGCTCGACGTGGGCGGGCAGACGATGAAGGCCAGCCGGCTTGACGAGGTGGCGAAGGTCCTGTCATTTCGCCTGAACGACAAGTGCGCCGCCGGCACCGGCGCCTTTCTCGAGAAGACGGCCCGCTACATGGGCTACACCACCGAGGAGATCGGCCCGCTTGCGGCTACGTCCAAGGAGTCGGTGCCCATCTCCGGGGTGTGTGCCGTCTTCGCCGAATCCGAAGTCATCAACCAGCTTTCGTTGGGCAGTCCTCCCGCCGACATCATGCAGGGAGCAATCGAGTCGCTTGTCGGCCGGTCGGTGCAGTTGATGAAGCGAGTCAAGGCCAAGCCGGAGTACACGTTGATCGGCGGAATCCTTCGTTTCGACACCATGGCAGAGGCCGTGCGCGAACAGCTCAACAGCGAGGTCAACGTTCCCGACGTGGGCCTGGTGCAGTTTGTCGGCGCCCTGGGCGCCGCAGTGCTGGGACAGCGCCGCCTCGAACGGTTGAGAAATGAGGCCGCGGCTCCGGCTGCAGGTGTCGCATAGCCTCGTCGGGTGGCCGGGTCTGACCAACGGGAAGGCCCGGAGTTCGCGGATCTGGGCCATCGCTTTCGCTCTGACCCAGCCACCCACCGCGACTTCCCAATCAGATTCCAGAAGCCGTTTCAAAACCGGAATCCGTGAGGGCGAAGCTCCTGCTGAGCCGGTTTGTCGTATGAAAGCCCACGGGTGGCAACCCGTGGGTCCCGCCGGCGGGCTTTGCCGGCTCGGCGGGAGCCTCGCCCTCCCGGTTATGAAACCGGCTGTAGTCATTTGACCCCGTATCGATCGCGGATCAATTCCTCGATGTTCTTCGCCTCTTGGGCTTCCCAGCGTTTCCGTTTGTCGAGAAAGTGTTGGTACTTCGCCAAATGCTCGCCTTCCAGTCCCTCACGATAGTCGCCGCAGTAGGGGACCAGCAGGTCGATCCACGTGACGAAGCGGCTCCTCTCGTCGTCGGAGAGTTTCACGTCGTAGTGGCCTTCGTCGAGGATTTCGATGAGCCGACTCTGAGACGCGCCGGCGTGGTACGGGGGCAGCCTGGCCGGACCCGACTGGATGTTAATCCAATTGGCGACTCGGCGGTTGGCGAGCGCCTTGTACGAGTCGCTCCATTTGCGAAGACTCTGCGGCTCGAAGCGCTGTGTTCCCTTCAGGCTGAACGCGGCCAGTGGATTCCCGTTCTTTGACTGCGCCCTGTCTTCCTTGTCGTGGCAGCGGACGCAATGCTTGTCGAGAATCGGCTGGATTTCCCGCACGAAACTGAATCCCCGCGGCCTGTCCCGCCAGGGTTTCACGTGT
>CAZGYE010000343.1:0-5716 GCA_964530165.1 uncultured Planctomycetaceae bacterium | reverse complement strand
GCAAACTTTGCGGGGAGTTCGGGCTGGACATCCGGCACGATCTGATCCCCGTTCGCCCCGGGGCGCATTACATGGTCGGCGGGTTGGAGGTCGACCACGACGGCGGCACGACGCTGCCGGGACTGTGGGCCGCCGGCGAAGTCACATCCAGTGGACTGCACGGTGCGAATCGGCTTGCGTCGAACAGCCTGTTGGAAGGTTTGGTGTTCGGGCTGCGTGCCGGTCGGGGCGCCTCGCGGCGGGCGCTGGATCAGCCGGACAATTTCACGGCGTTGCCCCTGTCGGCCGAGTTCACCGATGCCGAGCATGAGGACGACGAGCTGAACATCCCCGACCTGCGGAACTCGTTAACCAGCCTGATGTGGCGAAACGTCGGCATCCGCCGCGACGCGAGCGGGCTCGAGCAGGCGGCCAGCCAGGTCAACTTTTGGGATCGGTACGTGTCGGTGCGTGAGTTTTCCGATCCGCGAGGATGGGAGCTTCAGAACATGTTGCTGGCGGCCCGCGTGATGATCGCCGCCGCCGATGACCGCACGGAAAGCCGCGGCGTGCACTATCGCAGCGATTATCCCGAAACAGACCCTCATCAGGCCGGCCATATTTCGATTGTCGCCGAAAACTCTTGAACTTTATGACATCGGGCTTACAATTCTGATTAGTCGGGATTATTCATAGGCTGTCTTTGTGGCACCCAAACCGACAACTTGTTGTCGCACTTTGTGGCACCCAAACCGACAACTTGTTGTCGCACTTTGTGGCACCCAAATCGACAACTTGTTGTCGCAATCAACTGGTTGCACAGCACACCCGGCGACGACAAGTCGTCGGTTTGGGTGCCTAGTGAATAATTGGGGTTGGAAGGGAGTCGACTCCCGATGGGTCAATTGACGTGTCGCTAAGAATGCCCGTACAGCCGTGACGAGACGGCTGGCGGGCTTTTCTGTGTCAGTCGAGACGAGGCCGGAGGAGATGGGCCGTCCGGAGCAGCCGGCGTCTTCGGATGCTGGAATAGATTTGCGCTATCGCGACCTGCGGCGTCAGATGGTCGACCGGCAGGTTCGTGCGCGGGGCATTGCGGATGAACGCGTGCTCGAAGCCATGTCGCAAGTTCCCCGGGAAGAGTTCGTGTCGGAACATCTGCGCGACGCCGCCTATGACGACGGTCCGCTCGCCATCGGATACAAGCAGACCATCTCGCAGCCCTATACCGTCGCCTTCATGTGCGAATCGCTGCGGCTGACCGGCTCCGAGAGGGTGCTGGAGGTGGGCGCCGGCTGCGGGTATGCGGCGGCCGTGCTGTCGCATCTGGCCCGTTTCGTCTATTCGTTGGAACGGATTCCGGAATTGGCCGAGCAGGCGCAGGCGCGGCTGAAGCGGCTGGGCTATGAGAACGTCGAGGTTTACACGGCCGACGGGACCCTGGGCCTGCCTGAAAAGGGTCTCTTCGACGGCATCGTGGTCACCGCAGGAGCCGAATCGTTGCCGGACCCCTATCGCGAACAACTGGCTGACGGAGGGAGAATTGTCATTCCCATTGGCCCGGCGCCGCGCATCCAAACCATGTACCGCTTCACGCAGCGTGGAGAGCAATTCACATCCGAAACGCTTGGCGGTTTCGCGTTCGTGCCGTTGATCGGACAGTGCGGTTGGGACGAAAACGTCGAGGGTTGAGAGTCTAGAGTTGAGAGAAAGAACTCGGAATGTGGTTGTCAACTCTCCACTCTCGACTCTTGGCAAAGACGTCGATCGGATTTCTTGGTAACATTCAGGAGCCCCATAATGAAGCAGATTACTCCCGATGAATTGCGACACTTGGCGTCACACGACAACCAGCGCAGCGTCTCGATTTACATGCCGCTGCACCGAACAGTGGAGGAATCCAAGCAGAATACCATTCGCTTCAGGAATTTGGTGGACCGGGCGGAAGATCGGCTGGTGGGAAATGGACTGCGCGGTCCCAAGGTCAAGGACCTGCTGCGTCCGGCAAGAGACCTGCAACGCGACCCGAACCTCGGACGCGCTTCCGCTGCAAACGGGATGGGCGTGCTGATCGCTCCCGGCTTTTTTCGTTGCTTCCGGCTGCCCTACAGTTGTCCGGAAACCGTGGTGGTCGGCAAGCGGTTCCATCTCAGTCGATTGGTGCATGCACTGCGGCGTGACGACCGTTTTTATCTGCTCGGTCTGAGTCCCAAGAACGTCAAACTGTTTCGAGGCCGCGACTCCCGGATTGCGCCGGTCAGCCTGCCCGAGAACATGCCGCAAAACATCGATCAGGCCCTGGCCGGCACGGAAATCGAGAAATCGTTTCAGTACCACACCTCGGCCCCGGGCGGACGGGCCGGCTCTTGGGTTGGCATCATGCATGGCCAGGGAAGACCCAAGGATGAGGAGAAGAAGCTCCTGACCGAATACTTTCGAATCGTGGCCAAACACGTGGAAGAGATGCTCAAAGGAGAAGACGTCCCGCTCGTGCTGGCCGCCGTCGACTATTACCATCCCATGTTCCGAGAGGTCTGCCGCTATCCACACCTCTTGGACGCTGGCGTGACCGGAAGTCCCGATAAACTGACCGAAAAAGAAATGCTCGAACGCGCCTTGCCGGTGGTTCAGCCGAAGTTCGACCAGGGCATCAGGCAAGATGCCACCCGTTATCTCAAACTCGTCGCCACCGAACGGACGAGCGACCAGATTGAAACGGTTCTGCCGGCGGCGGTGCATGGGCAGGTGGAAGTTCTCTTTTCCGCATTGGGCGTTCCCATTTGGGGCCGCTTCGACGCCGAAAACGGTGACGTGCGAAGCCACACCGACGAAGAACCAGGCGACGAGGACCTGCTGGATCTGGCGGTCACGAAAACAATTGCCGGCGGCGGAACGGCCTACGTGGTGACGCCGGAACACGTCCCGGCTGACGGCCCCCTCGCAGCAATCCTTCGCTGGTGAAGCTTTTTCGGAGAGATGCCTCAGCCGGCGGGCTTTACCTGCGAATCTCCAGTGGTTGTAATGCGGGCTGTGTCTTCAAGGCCATCCGGACAGTTCCAGCAAACAGAGGAGTTTCCACCATGACGATGAAGCGCGCTGTGTTGGCTTGTGTCGGCTTGTCGGTTCTGGCGGCGGGCGGCGTTGTTCTGTCGAGCGCGGCAGGCGGTGAATCGAAGAAGAAGCAGTCCTACGTCTACGAGCTGCGGACCTACACAACCACTCCCGGCCGACTGCCGGACTTGCACAAACGGTTCCGCGACCACACGGTGAGCCTCTTCGAGCGGCACGGCATCAAGAGCGTCGCGTACTGGACTCCCACGGACAAGGAAAACACGCTGGTGTACGTCGTCGCTCACAAGAGCAAAGCCGCCGCCGAGAAATCGTGGGCCGCCTTTTTCAAGGATGCCGAGTGGAAGAAGGTGTTCAAGGAATCTCGCAAAGACGGGCCGATCGTGATCAAAGTCGTCAGCCAGTACCTCAACCCGACTGATTACTCGCCGATGAAATGACCATGAGCGCCCCAAAGTCTGCCGACTCCGGCTCGGCTTCCCCGGCGACGCTGTCGTGGACGGGCGGCGTGTCGGGGCGGCTGCGGATGATCGATCAGACTCTCCTGCCGGCCGAATACCGCGAAATCGAGTGCGAGACCGTCCAGCAGGTTGGGGAGGCAATCCGTTCGCTGCGAGTGCGGGGCGCGCCGGCGATTGGGGTGGCGGCCGCCTACGGAGTCCTTCTGGGACTGCAAAACGCAGCCGACGGCAATCGCGAACGCTTCCTCGAGCGGTTTGACGAAGTCGCCGAATTTCTGTCGACGAGCCGGCCGACGGCCGTCAACCTGTTCTGGGCGCTGAATCGCATGCGAAACGTGGTTGAGAGTCACTCGGACCTCTCATCGAGTGACGTCTTGGAGCGGCTGCTGGACGAAGCAAACCACATCGAAACCGAAGATCGCGACATGTGTGCCGCCATCGGCCGGGTCGGAGCCGAGCTGCTCGCCGACAATCAGGGAGTCCTCACGCATTGCAACGCGGGCAGCCTTGCGACGGCCGGTGACGGAACGGCATTGTCGGTCGTTTACGCGGCCGTCGCCCAGGGAAAACGGATTCACGTCTACGCCGACGAGACGCGGCCGTTGCTGCAGGGCGCCCGGCTGACCGCGTGGGAGTTGACCGAGCGCCGCGTGCCGGTCACCCTCATCTGCGATTCCATGGCCGGCTGGGTGATGAAGCAGCGTCGCGTTGCGGCGGTCATCACCGGCGCCGACCGGATTGCCGCCAACGGCGATACGGCCAACAAAATCGGGACGTATTCGGTGGCGTTTTTGGCGCGGGCGCACGAGATACCGTTTTACGTGGCCGCCCCGTCCAGCACGTTCGATCTGTCGCTCTCCTCGGGCGATCAAATCCCCATCGAACAGCGTGCCCCCGAGGAGATCACGCACGGCTTCGGCAGGCAGACGGCCCCCGCGAACGTCGAGGTCTACAACCCGGCCTTCGACGTCACGCCCGCCGAGTACATCACGGCCATCGTCACCGAGCGGGGTCTGATCCGTCCGGTCAGCGCCGAGCGCGTCAGAGAGGTGCTCGCGCGATGAACTTCGCCCTGCTCGGCGACGACCCGGCCGTTTTGCCGCTGGTTTCCGCGATCGCCAGCGATCCTCGGCACACGCTCTCGCACGCGGCTCTGTTGGAAACGATCTTGCCCGATGTACTGCGGTTATCGCCGTCGGTGCGAGTCAGTCCTGATTGGGAGGAGTTGTTGTCGGTCGATTCGATCGATGCCGTCATCGTTGCCGGCCGTGGCGAACCTGTGCTCGCCGGCGGGAGACAACTTGCCGCCGCCGTGCGGTCGTTGCTTCTGTTTCCGTGCGCCGCTGAGGGTTCGACGTTTGTCTATGAATTGACGTTGATCCGCGATGACACGGGTTGTTTTCTGTTTCCGGTGTTTTCGCTGCACGTTCATCCCGAGTTCGGACGACTGCGGGAACTGGTTGAGCGTGGCTCGCTCGGCCGTATCTTGCACCTGCAGCTCGAACGCGCGATGCAAACAGCAACAGCTTCGAAGTCCCCGCCGTTGCTCGCGCGGGCCGAGATCGACGAAGCACTACTCCTCGACGTCGCCTTGTTGTGCAGCGTGGGCGGCGATTACAGCCGGGTCACCGCGCTGCACTCGGGGACGACGCCCAGCGGCGTCTCGCTGGCAAGCGTCACGCTGGCCGGCGAAGACCTGCCGGAAGCCTCATGGTCGCTGACAGCAACCACGTCGCCCTCTTCTTGGCGGCTCACCGTAACCGGCGAGAAGGGCCGTGCCGTCCTGTCCGGCGGTGACGACCCTTCACTGCTGCAATTGGAGACGGTCGGAACCGAGACTGAGGACCACCCGGCAACCGCGGAGCCGGTTCCACAGGAATTCGACATCGGACGCGCCCTGCTGGAACAGTTCCAGGCAGCAGAGACAGGCAAATCCACTTACCCCGATTGGACCGATCTGACGGGAGCGTTCGAGATCGTTGAGGCGGCGCAGCAATCGATCCGCAGACGGCGGACGATCGACGTGCGCTTCGAGAGGACGTCGGAACGCAGCCTCTTCAAAACACAGATGGCGGCCATCGGCTGTGGCGTGCTGCTGCTGACGTTTTTCGCCGTGCTGCTGCTGCTCATCGTCGCAGCACTGTTCGACGTGAACAAGACCGTGCTGCGAATCGCTCGCATCGCCGTGTTCGGGCCGTTGTTCGTGT
>CAZGYE010000342.1:0-5718 GCA_964530165.1 uncultured Planctomycetaceae bacterium | reverse complement strand
GCGCGTGCGCAGCTCTCGCAGCTTTGCGTACAGAATTCGTTGCTCGTCGTGCAGATCGTCGACTTGGCCGTACCAGTTCGGATACTGTTCCAGCACCTCGGTCATGTATCCGCCTTGTTCCTGCAGCTCCAACTCTCGCGGCAACGTTTCCAGCAGAGCGTCGAGGATGGCAATCAACCATCGACGGGTCTCTTTGTTCGGCGGTTCCTCAAGCAAATCGCGCAGATCACCCAGCAGGATATATTCCAAGGCGGCATAATCTCGCAGCAAATGCTCGGCGGTGTTCGAGTTCGAACGGTTCATGACGGGGACTCCGTTTCGGTTGTGCGTCGCGACGACTCCGTTTTAGAGAAATGTTGGAACCAAGAGGAATCAGTGTGAATGGCAATGTCAATTCTAACTCGCGCGCACCAGTCCGTCAAAAAGTTTTCTTTGACCGAGCTGGGCGCTGGGCAGGGTGTATTCCCCATCGCTGTTCTTGCAGCGATTCGGCGTAGCGAATCAAGCCGGTCAACGCTTCGTCTTCCCAGCGTAAGGCTTTCTGCTACAATGGGTTAGATAACGCTCGCACAACACACATGCGCGAAACAATGGCAGAAAAGACCGCGGCGGAAAGTTCAACCCTTGATCCACGCGACAAGGTTCGCGAGCTCCCGACAAAGCCGGGTGTCTATCTGATGAAAGACGGTCGCGGGCGGGTGATCTACGTCGGCAAGGCGGTCAACTTGAAGAGCCGCGTTTCCAGTTATTTCACCAAGGCGGCCGCCATCGATCGGAGAACGGCCGACCTGGTCCCTGAAATCAAAGACGTCGACTACATCCAAACCGACAACGAAGTCGATGCGCTGCTGCTGGAAGCCCGCTTGATCAAAGACGTTCAGCCGCGCTTCAATCAAGATCTCAAAGATGATAAGACGTTCCCATATCTTGAGATCTCCATCCGCGAAGATTTCCCGCGGGTCGAGTTCACCCGGAAGCCGCACAGCAAAGGGACCAAGCTTTACGGGCCGTTTACCAGCGCGAAGAAATTGCGCGGGACGATTGCCGTTCTGCAAAAGATCTTCCGGTTTCGGACCTGCTCGCTGGATATCGATGAGGGAGACGAACGCTGGCGGTGGTTCCGCCCCTGTTTACTCTACAGTATCAACCAGTGCACGGCTCCATGTAATCTGCAGATTCGCAAGGAAGAATACCGCAAAGAAATCAACCGGCTGCGGCTGTTTCTCGACGGCAAGAAGGGCAAGCTGCTGGGAGAGCTGCGAGCCGAAATGCAAAAGGCGTCGCGGGAATTCCAGTTCGAAAAGGCGGCCCGGATACGGGACGAAATCGAGGCGTTGGAAAGCCTGAATCTCCGAGGCAACCTGGAAGATCACGCGCAGCCGGAGGTGTTCTACATCGACCCGAGAAAAGGCATGGCCGGCCTGAAGAAGATCTTCCGACTGCCCAACCTGCCCCGGCGGATTGAAGGCATCGACGTCGCCCATCTGCAGGGAGGGGAAATGGTTGCCAGCTTGGTGCAATTCATCGACGGCTTGCCGTTCAAACACGGTTACAAACGCTACCGGATTCGAACGGTCGACGGGATCGATGACTTCGCCGCCATCCGCGAGGTGGTGAGCCGACGCTTCCGCCGATTGTCGCAGGAAGGCGAATCGTTCCCCGACATCTTGCTGATCGACGGGGGAAGAGGTCAATTGAGTTCCGCGCTGGAAGCGATGCGAGCGATCGATGTCACCCCGCCGCTGACCGTCTCGCTGGCGAAACGCGAGGAAGAAGTTTACGTTCCCGGCGAAGCCGAACCCCGCCGGTTGAGCAAACATGCCTACGGACTGCGGCTGCTCCAATACGTCCGCGACGAATCTCACCGCTTCGCCCAACACTACCACCACATCCTGCGACGAAAATCGACGCTCGGGCAGTAAGAATCGTTCCGCGGCGGGTCAGGCTGGAATAGCGGGGATTGCCCAAAGCCGTCAGAAAATCTCAATGCCGAGACGAATCGACATCCGATACCAAATCAAGCGGATTTGCGGATTCGAATTGTCCAATTGGCAAAACACACGGAGCAGCCAATGCTCGCTTGGCGGGTTTTCATCATAGGCAGCGTACTGCTTGCCAGCGGTTCGTTGGTGGTCGACAAAGCGCAAGCTCAACAGGGGTACGAGTTTGGGATTCGATTTCAGCCTATCAATTTCCGGCCGACGAATTTCGACCGGTTTAGCTTTTCTGGCTACGCATTCCGCCCGACGTCTGCGCAACCTATTCAATTTAACAGGATTAATTTTCCGGCGTTCAATTCACGGGCCGTGCGGCAGGATTTTGACAGATCACGCGATCGCGGACGGTCTAACCAATCGATCGTGTTTTGGTCGGGTCGCGACCGAACTGGCCGCAGTGATCTGCGTTTGCGACTGTCGCAACATCGGGGGCCTGCAAGTCCGACTCTTTCGGATCGTCGACGATCCGAAAGCGATTCACGTCTAGGAGTTCGGCATCCGTTGCCGGAACAGACTGGCCGACTGGCGAGAGGCGAGTCGCACCGGGGTGCTTTTTTTCCCGCTTCGCGAATTGCCGGGACCGGCCGACTTGTTGGACCGTCGTCACGTATTGCGCTCGCAAACGTGCGTCGGCCTTTCACTGCCGAAAACCGAGCCGGGACCGCGACAACCCGGGCCACCGGCACGATTCCGCGCGTGACCAGCCATCGCGCCAGGACGGCGGTTTCCGCATCATCGCGCACCTCGAGGCGACAATCGAGATCGACGGATGTCCGCTCCGCGTCGCGTTTGCGCGGCGACATGTTCTCTTCAACGGCGATTCGTCGGTAGGCTGAAAACAAGGCCCGCCGGTTCGTGCGAACCCGAATGCAAGCGTGCGCCGCGATGCAAACTCACACTCTGGTGAGAATTGGCATTTGCGGGCACGCCATGATCGCTAGAATGTCCTCTCGCTCGGCACACGACACGAGGATGTGAGACGTTGAAAATCCGTCATCCATGGTTGACGAAACTGGCAGCCGGGGCTGCCGTCGCTCTGTTGCGGCTGCTGTTTCGCACGTTGCGAATCAAGATCGATGACCGATCTCTCTGGCTGAGTGGGTACCTCGACACCGGGCCGGAGAGATACCTCTATTGCATCTGGCATGATTCGATGTTGATACCAATCTTTGCCCGCCGGCCGCGGAACATGGCCGCGTTGGTCAGCCAGCACCAGGACGGTTCCTACCTGACCGAGGCGATGAAGCTGGTCGGAATGTCGACGGTCCGTGGCTCCACCAAGCGGGGTGGTGCGCGCGCCATTCGGCAACTGATGGAGACGGCCAAGCACGAGCACATCTCCATCACACCGGATGGTCCCCGCGGTCCCCGTCGCCGGGTGAAAAGCGGCATTGTGTTCCTCGCGTCTTGCACCGGGCGAGCCGTGATCCCGGTCGCAAGCGCCTGCGGGCGAGCGTGGAGAATTCAGGGAAGCTGGACCGATATGATGATTCCCAAACCATTCACCACCGTACACGGTCTGGCAGGCGAGCCGATCAGGGTGCCGCCGAACCTCTCGCGTGAAGAGCTCGATCGCCATACGTTCATTCTGCAAGAAGCCATGGACCGCTTAGACGCCGAAGCGCAACGCCTTGCTCACGGGACCGAACAGACGGAACAGGAAAAAAGAGCGGCAGCGTAATGGACCACCGGCGATCGCGTCTGGTGGAACGTGAGGAGCCCTTGTCCGTCCAGGTGCGGGATCTCCTCAAATCGATGCGGCGGCACGGCTTTGAGCGGCTTGGTGGAACCGACCCAGTAAGTCACAGCCGAAACGGAACAGTGAAAACGCATCGTCGGCATGCGCCTGGCAGGCCCGCGACATCCGCAAACGGTGACCGGGCGAAAGAAGCTGCTCGACGGCGTCCGCGAAGTCTCTCTCTCGACGGCAGAGAGAGCCGCAGCAATCCGGCATCTGCTCGCGGAATCCTCCCCGGTCGTCGACAATTGGAATGCAACCGGCCCGCATTGCCTCCGCGACGGTTCTCCCGAACGATTCGGTGACAGCCGGATTGCGGTACAGCAGCGCGTTCCATTGCCACAGCCGACTGCGGACACGCCATGACGCCGGGAAGAACTCGGCGTTGCCTTGGCACGCTTCCGCCAATCGCCTCCGCAGCGGAGGCGGGCAGCCGACGAATTCCCATCGAACTTGCGGAAATCGCTTCGTCAGCATCGCGTAGAACTCAGGGAGTTCGGCGGGCCATTTCTTTGGCTGTGGCGTGCAAATCCGGCCGATCACCGGCGCCTCGCGCAAGCAACGCGTCTCTTCAACGGTGCCAAGCCGTTTTGGTTTGGGAACCGCTTGCCGACAAACGGCTTTGAAGTCGCCGTCGAATCTCTGGGCCAGCCAGGCGGAGCAATAGAGAGTCAGATCGGCGGTTGACGGGTTGATCTTTGAATGCAGATACTGAATCGTCACCGCAGGCAACCGGTCATCGGCGCGCCCACGCGCTGTGTTGTGCAGGATGACAACGTCGGGATCGACAGCGGCAACTCGTGCAGCGGAAACGTGGCCCCACTGTGTGACTCGGCAGTGGGAAAATGCGTTCTCGGTTTCGCGCGAGATGCGGCCCAGAAACGCGACCGTGTGATCGAAGGCCGAAAGGCTTCTCGTCACTGTCCACGCGCAAGCGGCGGTCCCGCCGAGGATTTCGCCAACATTGCAGACCTGCAACACTCTGAGCATCACAGCGAATTCCATTTCGCGACAAAACTTTCTCGATCCGCCTGCCAGATTCGCCAATGCTCCGGCCGCCGGTGTGCGGTGCGATGCGCCAGGTGCCGCAACGGCAAGTCCGGCAAGACGACCGTCGCGTCGGCAAGTGCACCGTGTTCACGGATGACCCTCGCCTGAAAGTCGGTGTCGGACCAATAGACAGTCATCGCCTCGTCAAAGCCGCCGACGCGGCGAAACGTTTCAGCGGTCGTCGCGAAACACCAACCTTGCAGATAGAGTTCGGTCGGAAGTCTCCGCAGCACCTCGCGCGGAAGCGACGTTTCACGACGTCTTCGAATTCCCGCAAGAACGCAGTCGGGCCTGCACAGCGGCGCAATCAGCGCGCCGATTGTCGGTCCTTGGGCGACGACGTCGTTATTCAGGAATACGAGATAAGGTGTGCGGGCCGCGGCCGCACCAAGATTCCACGCCGCCGAGACGCCGTGGTGAGGTTGCTCGATCAGGCAAGTTCCTGAAAAGTCCAAATCGGCGACCATGCGCCGGCAGTCGGGTCGGCTGCCGTCATCGACCACGACGATCGGCCAAAGACATGGTTCATAACGACGAAGCGAGCGGATACAGTCGCAGGTCAGCTCGGGATGGTTGAACTGCGGAATGACAATTGTCGCATCCGTGCTGGATCGGCCGAAGATGTTTGGAGTGATTCGACTTCAACCTTCTTCGCAGGGGTCGCAGAAGCCGTCCGGAATGCGTTTCAACTTTGCCTCCAGGCGCCGATGCGGCTCGATGTCGTCGCAGTCGCCGTCTAAAGGAAATCGTTGAGGTTCCTCGGCCTCGACAAGGATCTCATCGTCGGCCTTTGCTCCAGCCGGGCGTTGTCGCGGTAAGCCGTTCCACCTGGTCGGCTGCGGTCCTAGATGCTTGTCCGGTGGCCAGTGATGAGGATGGTATACCCACCACGGCCAAAATTTGCGGTTTTTCGCACGGCTCGACCAAACCGCC
>CAZGYE010000341.1:0-5723 GCA_964530165.1 uncultured Planctomycetaceae bacterium | reverse complement strand
TCCTGTCTTCCTGAATTCCTAATTTCCTCATCACTGCATTTGGCTAAACAGTTACGAAAGCAGAAGGACGAGTAAGCGACATCAATCGAGACCTTCCTTGGTCAACGTGACGGATTGTATCGACTGTATCGACAATTCTGCCTGGAGAGTATTGGCTTTCTAGGGTGATTTCAGGGAGAACTTGCCGCTGTCCACTAATTCAGCGGTGTTCTTGAGGACGACAACTTCTCCTATTTTAACACCCTTGCTTATTCCAACGTGAACGGCATCGTTAAAGGCCATCTCGATCCGGCGCTGATGAGTTCGTGCTTCATCGTCGAGGACGATCACGTACGAATGACCGCTCGGTGTGCTGGCGACCGCCGAGGCCGGGACGACCGGCAGCAAGTTGTCTCCCGACCACGAGTTGAGTGTGACCGTCGCGGTGCCGAACATCCCCGGCTTCAGCACAATCTGCTCGTCAGTTTCCGCATCCACGACGGGGTTCTTGAAATGGATTTCGATCCGCATCATCCGCGAGTTTTCGTCCAGCGCAATCGCCGAGCGGGCCACCGTTCCCTCCACCACGACTCCGGGCAGTCCGCCGATCCCGTGGAAGCGCACCTTCTGGCCCACGCGGATTCTGGTTGTTTTCACGTTGGGTGCAGAGACAACCACTCGCACCTTGTCAATCCTCGTGATTTCGAACAGAGGCATCGCTCCGGAATTGCTCGTCGCCGGACGGACGAAAGCGCCGTGGTCGACAAAACGCTTCGTAATGATGCCCGCATACGGCGCCCGGATGGTCGCATAGTCTGTGAGCGTTCGGATTCGTGCGGCAGCCGCCTCGGCGACGTGAACGCGTGCCTCGGCGCTTTGTTTGTCGAGCTTGGCTTTGGTCACATTTTCTTCGGCGACGGAAACTTCAGCTTTTGCCGCCGTGACGTTGGCTTGGACACTGACCAACGACGATTCGGCAGCGTCGAGGGCGAACTTGGCCTCATCCAGGTTTTCCGTACCGACGGCCCCCTGCGCGACCAGCCGTGCGATTCGCCGATACGCCGCCTGACGCAGATTCAACAGCGCTCGTTTTTCCTGCCGCCCGGCTTCGGCCTGGCCGACTTGTGCTTTTCGTTTCTCCAACTCGGCGAGCGCCTGCTTGATGGCCGCTTGGGCCTGTGCGGTTTCACTGATTGCCTGCCTGAGAAGGGCCTGCTTCTCGGCCAGTTCATCCGCCATTTCCGGAACGTCCAGCAGCGCCAGCGCGTCTCCCTTTTCCACGAGGGCTCCAATGTCGATTTCTTCATCGCCGGCCTTCTTGATCTCGCCGACATAGCCGCCGAGTTTCGCCAAAAGCTGCGTCGTCTCGAAACCATGCACCGACGCGCCCGGCAAATCAACCTTCTCCACGTAAGGTTGTCCCGAGACTGTGTCAGTTTCCAAAGCGGGCGAGCCGGAAGAAGAAGCTGTGCCGGCCTTCGGCGGAGGGTCCTCTTCTAACACCGCAGACGGCCCGCAACCGCCGAGCAGCAGCACCAGGGCTGCAATCGTGAAAAAGCGTTCCAGCGCGAAAGTTCGCATTGTTTCAGGCTCCAGAGTTTGACAGCGGTTGGGGAACCGAGTGTTTTCTACGCCGAACGGCTACGAATAGCGGTGGGTGGCTGGGTCAAAGCGAAAGCGATGGCCCAGATCCACGAATTCCGGGCCTTCCCGTTGGTCAGACCCGGCCACCCCACAACATTGTGACCGAAATTTGGAACTACACAACTTTTACTCCCAACCGGGTTCTATTTCTAAGGCCGCTTTCGGCGGTCGTTTGAACATCACGTACAAACAGGGGACGACGAATTTCGGCAGCAAGGTGGCGGCAATGACTCCGCCGACGATGGCCCGGGCCAAGGGAACGTCGGCTTCGCCTCCGGAGAGACCGCCGAAGACTGCTGGGAAGGCCATCGGCGTCAACGCGAGAATCGTGGTGATTGAGGTCATCAGAATCGGCCGAAACCGCACCATGGCCGCGTCGACGATCGCCTCGTTCACGCTGACGCCTTCTGAGAGCCGGTGATTGGCGAAGTCCAGCAGCACGATGGTGTACTCCACCACAATGCCGATCATCATGATGATTCCCATAAACGACTGGATGTTCAGACGCGTCCCGGTCAGGAACAAAATCAGCGCCACGCCGACAAAACCCAACGGCACCGTGACCAGCACGATCGCCGGGTCGAGAAACGAACGAAATTGCCCGACCATCACCAGATAGACGAGAATCGTGGCCAGCGCCAACCCCAGAGCGAAGTCGACGAACGAGTCTCGCATCGAGCGGATCTCGCCTTGCGTTTCCAGCGTGAATCCCTTGTAGCCTTTCCCACCGACGGCATACTTGGTCGGCCTGTTCAGCCCGGCACTCGCCAGCAGCCCCTGGAACCATTCCGGATAGCGGGCCGCCGCGCTGCGGGAATCCTTCATGGGGGAGAGCTCAAGCGGGTTCTCCGGATTGGTCAGTTCGCGTTCGATGTTGGCGACGACCGACCCCAGGTCGTATCTCGTCTCGACGTTGGCGAACACGTCGGTCACACGGGTAATGTTGCGGTGGTTGATGACCGCCGGCACCTTCTTGTTCGTGATGAGTTTGGCAACGTCCTGCAGGGTGACGAGCGTGCCGTCTTCGTTGCTCTTGACCGGGATGTAGAGCAGCGTATCGAGCGAGTCGATATCTTCTTCGTAATACTGCGTTCCCAGGAAGTAGTGATTCCCGTTTTTCGGATCGATCCAGAACGCCGGGTCGAAGTTGATCGAGCTGTTGGTCGAGCTGACCAGGGCCTTCATCACCGCTTCGGGCGTCAGGCCCCGATCGGCGGCAGCGATGCGATCGATTTCGACCTCGATCATCGGATAATCGATCCGCTGCGCGATCCGCACGTCGGTGGCGCCGGGCACGCGCTGGATGGCTGCGACCAGTTGGTCGGCGATTTTGTGCGCAGTTTTCAGTGTGTAGCCGGCGATCTGCAAGTGAATCGGCGACGGCTCGCCCATGTTCAAGGCGGCCGTCAGGATGCCGCCTGTATCGAATGCGAATTCGACGTCGGGGAATTCTTCGTTCAGCCGTTTGCGCAGGCGGGTCACGTACTCGAACACGTCCGGCGTGTTCTTCTTCCCGGCGAGCTGCACCAGGATGAACGAGTCCATCGCCCCGGTGTTGGGGGTGTAGGCGGCCGGCCAATCCATCAGAACGCCGATGTTGGAGATCAGTATTTGGCAATTGGAGTCGGCCTTGGCTCTCGCGACTTCCTGCGCGCTCAAGGTCCGGTCGTCTCCGCCGGCGTATTTCTCCTTCGTAATCGGATAGACCGTCTGTGCCGAGGGGTTATCCGGGGCCGGATCGCCGATTTCATCGACCAGTGCGTTTTCGATCTGCTTGATAATCTGTTCGGATCGCTCCAGTTTGGTTCCCGATGGTGCGCGCACGTAAATGGTGAACTGGCCGGCATCGACCGGTGGGAACAGCTCGCGGCCGGTGAAGGGCATCAGCAGCAACGAACCGATGAACAACGCGACCGCAGTCACGACGACGGTCCGTTTCCGCCCTAAAGCTCCGAGCAGTAAGACACGATAACCGCGAATCAACCAACCGTTTGGTTGAGTAGAGTTGCCGGAATCCTCAACCCTCGACTCTCGCCTCTCAACTTCTCTGCGGCCCATTAACTTCGCGGCGGCGACGGGGACGAAGAAGACGGCAATCAGGTATGACGCGATCACGGCAAACATCACAGCCAGCGCCAACGGCGCGAACAGGTATTTCGCCAGACCGGACAGAAAGAGCACCGGAAAGAAGACGACGATAAAGGTCACCATGGAAACAAACAGCGGGACCGCCACTTCGCGGGTTCCTTCCCAAGCGGCCTGCAAAGGGCCTTTGTCCATGTGCACGTGGCGTTCGATGTTGTCGATGACGACGATCGCCTGATCGACCAGAATGCCGACCGCCAACGCCAGTCCGCCCAGCGTCATGGCGTTGATCGTGTTCCCCGTGAAGTACAGACCGATCAGTGAAGTCAACACCGAGATGGGGATTGCGAGAAACGTGATGAGCGTCGACCGCCAATTCCGCAAAAACACCAGGACGACCAGCCCGGCAAAGACCGCCCCCAGAATCGCGGCGATGCGCAATGCATCAATACTCTCCCGGACCTTGACCGACTGGTCCATCACCACGTTGAGCGTCAGGTTCTTCATCTTGGGATCGTCGGAGCCGTCGGGCCGGCGGCGCTCTTCCTTCAGCCGGTTCAGTATCTCGTCCAGCTTGCCGTGGATGCGGTCGACGATCTCGATGGTGTTCGATCCCGGCTGGCGGTAAACGGGGACGTATACCAGCGGCCGTCCGTTGACCCGCACGATGTTTGTCTGAATCTGCTTGGTGTCCTGCACTTCACCGACGTCGCGAAACAGAATCGGTTGTCCGTCGGGGCCCATTTTGATCGGCGCGTCGTTCAGCAGGGCGACTCTGTCCGGGATGGCGTTGGTGTAAATATAGAACTCCGTGTTCTGGATCTTCGCGCTGCCGGCGGGAATCAGAACATTTTGCTGTCTCAGGGCCGCGTGTACGTCCATGATCGAGAGGTTGTAGGCGCGCAGCTTTTCGGGTTTGACATACGCGAGAATTCGGCGCAACGTCCCGCCGTAGACTGCCGGTGCGATCACGCCGGAAATCGACTGCAGGTTGTTCCGCAGGTTCTTGTAGGCGACGTCGTAAAGCTCCGAATCGTTCATGTCCGGATTGGAGACCGATACCAGACACAGCGGGACGCTGGCGGTCGGATCGAACGGCATGACCATCGGCGGAATCGTGCCGGGCGGCAGGTAGAACAAATCGCTCATGGCGTACATGCTGACTTGGCTGATCGCCTCGGCCGGCGTGACCTCCGGGTGAAAGAAATCTTTCACCACACAGACGCCCTGCATCGCTTTGGCCTCTTGGTGCTCGATGCCCGACGATTGACCGGTCCAGCGCTGCAGCCGGCTCATGATGTCTTGTTCCATCACTTCCGGGGGCATTCCGGGATAAAAGCAGACGATCTGGGCGGCCGACGTCTTGAAGGTCGGCAGCAAGTCGGCGGGAATCCGCACCAGGCTCATGCCCCCGATGACGACGACCATCAGCACCAGCACGACGACGAGATACGGATTCTTCAGTGCGGTACGAATCATGCGAACCGGTCTTTCTAGCTCGAAAAGTTCTTGGAGCATCTAACAAAAAGAACGGCGAGCGGCCGGTGTAAGCCGGCTGTTCCAACAACCAGGGGGCTGACGCCCCCCGCTCGCCCATTTTTCTTAGAGGCTCTTGGAAACTGCTGACTAATCACTAACCACCAACCGCTGATCGCTAACTACGATGTGATTCCGGATAGGTGCCGTAGGCGTTCAACACGCGTAGCAGACCTTCGGCGCCGCCCTGACCGATGACTAGGACCACGGTGCGGTCGATCTCGGCCATCACCATTTCGTACACCCCTTCGCGACACTGGTGGGTTCCTTCACGGCGAACGGCCGCATACTGATGCGGGAAACGTACCAGATTCTCTCGCGGCAGGATGAAGATGGAGACCGGCTTGCCGCCGACGCTGCCCAGCAGATAAGCCGCTTGGCTGTCGCCCAGTCGACAGACTCCAGCTCCGGCGACCAGGAACCCGGCGTCTTTCCGCGGCGGGCAACGCACGGGAAAGTTCACCTGTTTGCGAAGATAC
>CAZGYE010000340.1:0-5799 GCA_964530165.1 uncultured Planctomycetaceae bacterium | reverse complement strand
TTCTGCGGCAAAGCAAGTGACGCGAGTTCATGCAAAAGTCGAAAGACCAGCGCAGCGGGCACACTCAACAGCGAGTACGGTGGACAGCCAAGAGCACAAAACGCGGACGGTTGGTTGGTCCAATGGGCGACACTCTTGCGGCGAATTCTGGATGCCTATATCGTATTTGAGTGGTGTTCTTGAACAAGTGCCTGTCTCCTTGCCAGTTCTTCAGACATTCGCGAAATCGGCGAGTTTTTGACAGATGTCGAACAATGTAACTGATAGAGGGCCGATGGCTGACGAGCCAAGCTCTGTCTCCACTAGTTTGCTGGTGCGGGTAAAGCTGCAGCAGCCGGAGGCGTGGGAACAGCTTGCCACGCTGTATGGTCCGCTTGTTTACCATTGGTGTCTGCAAACTCAAATACAGCAGGCGGACGCCGAGGATGTGTTGCAGGAGGTGTTCCGCACGGTGGCCGCAAAGGTTGGTGAGTTCCGACGCGAAACCGAAGACGACACCTTTCGTGGCTGGCTGTGGTCGATTACGCGAAACAAGATTGGCGATCAACTGCGACGGCTCGGCCGCAGTCCCAATGCGCTCGGCGGAATGGAGGGTGAGGAACAACTGAAGCGGCTGCAGGCCAAGAAAGAGCCATCCAGCTTTCAACTGGGAACATTCTTTCGTGACCTGCTCGACTCAGTCCGAGGCGAGTTCCGAGAGCAAACGTGGGATGTGTTCTGGTCGGTTGTGCTGGAAGGGCAGAACCCGGCCGTCGTTGCTGATCGTTACGGGATGACCGTCAATGCTGTTTATTTGGCGAAGTCGAGGGTGTTGCGGCGGCTTCGGCAGGAGGCGGGGGGCTCGCACGAAGACTGAGACTCACACCCGTTGCCTGGCGACGAACACACGCGGAGCATCGTGTCGTGAACAGTGAGCATGACAAAACGATCCTGACGAACTGCCCCAGCGACCAGGAGCTGTCGGCATTCAGTGTCGGCAAGCTGTCGCAGGTTCGCTATGACAGGATCGCCGAACACGTCGCGACCTGTGGTGACTGTGTTGCAAGGCTGACCCGCTTGGATGACACGTCTGACACTCTGGTCAGCGAGTTACGGCAACCGATGGCACCGTACCTGTGCAGCGACGAAGACCGTAAACGCGCCATCGAACTGGTGGCCGCCATTGGCCGCAAGCCATCGACTGAGACTCAGCAGGCTGCTCAGGATGAGCGGGCCGACGACCTCGACGTCAAGGAACTTGGCCCGTATCGCGTACTGGCCAAGCTGGGTCAGGGGGGGATGGGGACGGTCTACAAGGCCCTGCACACGCGATTGGAAAAGGTGGTGGCGGTCAAGGTGCTGCCCGCCGATCGGATGACGGATGAGGCGGCCGTGTCCCGTTTCGAGCGTGAGATGCGGTCGGTGGGCAAGCTGGATCATCCCAACATCGTGCGGGCGACCGACGCCGACGAGGACGATGGCCTGCATTACCTGGTGATGGAATTCGTCGACGGACTTGATCTCTCCGAGGTCGTCCGACAGCACGGTCCGCTGCCCGCGGCCGAAGCGTGTGAGTTGGTCCGTCAGTCGGCCTTGGGGCTGGAACATGCCCACGAACACGGGCTCGTGCATCGGGACATCAAACCCTCGAACTTGATGCTGACACGGAAGGGAGTCGTCAAGATCCTCGACATGGGCTTGGCACTGCTGGACGAACCGCACATTGCGGAAGGCAAGGAACTGACACAGAGCGGCCAGTTGATGGGCACCATCGACTACATGGCGCCGGAGCAAGGAACCGACACGCACCACGTCGACATCCGGGCCGACATCTATAGTCTCGGGGCAACGCTCTACAAGCTGCTGACCGGCTCGGCTCCCTTCGCCGGACCGAAGTACGACTCGCTGATGAAAAAGCTGGTTGCCCTGGCCGGCGAAGAACCGACTTCGGTGACCGAGACGCGTCCCGACTTGCCACCGGAACTGGTGCCGCTGGTGACGCGAATGCTGGCCAAATCGCCGGACGCTCGGTTCGCGACGCCGGCTGAAGTCGCGCGGGAGTTGGAACCGTTGGCCGCCGGTGCCGACTTGCGTGCGTTGTTGGCCACAGCCACCGGCGCCGAAAAGTGTGACGATGCCACCACAGGCGAAACGTCCGGGCCGATCCGCTCCTCTCTGAGCGCCACAGAAGCCTGCCGGGCATCGAGTTCGCAGGCAGCGACCGAGCCCACGGTGCTCGGAGATCCCCAACCGCGCGCCCCCCAAAGCACGACGCAGGTGAGCGCACCATCGGCCGACGCACCGGGCCGCAGTACTTGGTGGAGCCGACCGCGTCGCCTTGCCGTCGGTGCCCTGGCAGCCGTCGTTCTGTTGGGCGTGATCATTATGGTCGCCACAAAGAAAGGCACGGTGGTCGTTGAAGGCCCGGACGGCAAACCGTTGCCGAATGACGTGACAGTCGTCCTCACCGGGGACGGCGAGGAAATCGAGATCTGCGCGAAAGACCAATGGACGGTCCGTGCCAAGCCCGACGAGTTTCAGGTCACCGTGCGCGACAGCCAGGATCGGTTTCACTTCAAAGGGGAGACGCTGACGGTCCAGCGGTTTGGTCGGACGGCGTTGAAGATCAGCCGCAAGGCTGTCGCACCGGCTGTTGGACTGAAAGAGACGACTCAGCCGGCGGCGTCTCCCTTCGACCAACTCCGCCGTGAAGACATTGATCCCTACGAACTCGCCGTGGCCGGGATGGGCGATCCCCCAAAGGCCCCGCCGGAATTGGTGGCGATTTATGGCAACAGCCGTTTGGCGCATTGGAGCAAGCCACGGCAGATGGAATTCGACGCAACGGGCGAGATCGTCGTATCCCGGGGTTCGTGCACGCGCGTTTGGGAACGCGAAACCGGCCGGCAGTTGGCGTGCTGGCCAAGTTCCGGGTTTGTCTTGAACCCTGATCGCAATCTGGCCGCCGTCGGAACGCCCGATGGTCGGCTTATCTTGTGGCACATTCCAGCCCGAAGAGAACAGCGGTCGATCGTGGTCGGCAAGACAAGCATCCAACCTCAAAGTTTTAGCAGCGATTCTCGACAAGTCGTGGTCCGCGATCAAGGGACGCTGCGGGTCTTCAGCGCTGACGACGGAGCACAATTGGCCGCCTTCACGGCAAATCCGCCGCCGGTCGAACCCCCCCGGTTCATTGACAAGGACGGCGCCGTGCTCGTGATCGGCGAGAAGCAAGCTCGGGTGTGGGACCTGGTAACGGGCGATTACCGGTCGAGCGCAATCGCTGCTACGGCACCGTGTGCTCTCAGCAGCGACGGTACTATGTTCGCTTCCAAGTCCGGAGAAGATGAGCTCACGATTTGGAAACTTCCAGGTGCCACGGAACTCTCGAAACTGGCCGTGCCGAGCGTTTGCAGGCTATGGTTCAGTCCGGATTCAGAGACACTGCTCACGGTTAGTAAGCCGAAGGACAATCAGGAAGAGACCGTCACCGTCTGGGACGCCGTCTCCGGCGAACAGTTGCGCTCGTTTGTTGTTGGCGGCAAGGATCATGCCGGTCTGTTTGTCAGCCCGGATGGAAGGCAGATCATTCAATTTATCGCTGAACACTATGAGCGAATACGATTGAAACTGTTCAACGCCAACGAGGGAACGGGTCGTTTGACGGACGTGCGTGTGCGACGTGGTGATGAAATCCTGGGATTCTCGCCGGATGGCAAACTGATGGGCGCTCGCCGCGGAAGGAACTTGTATTTCGTTGACGTCCAAGCGGGCGGCAGCGGGGAACGACTCGCCCATCACGATTCGAAGTGCACTTGTGCTGCGGTTAGTTCTGGCGGGGAATCGCTCGCCCTTGGGCACGTAAGAACCGCCGACATCGTCAGTCTGCCGTCGGGGCGCACGACAAAACTTTCGCAGACGCCCGCACAGAATGTGCAGGAACTTGTCTTCAGCGCCGACGGACGTTATCTGGCGGGGAGAAGTAACGATGGCGTGTATCTCTGGGACACACAAACACGGGAACTGCTTCAAAGTTGGACGGTTTCTTCGCTTGGGTTTGGGAACTCCAGAATTGACTTCTCACCCACCGAGCCAGCGCTCGCCATTTGGGGGGGGAACGGCAAAGTGATCATCTGGAATGCAGAAAAGTCTGCCGAGCAATCATCCTTCAAACCTGAACCACCTGGACCTCCGGCTGCTCTTGCTTACCATCCCGACGGAACTGCCCTGTTCCTCGGACCCTTCGGCTACAACTGGTCGGCCCGTCTCTGGGACCCCGTCAAAGGCGTGAAGAAGGCCGACATCAACTACTCAGAGAGGGCGGTGCATCGCGTCATGTTCCACCCAGACGGCAGCCTCCTTGCGGCGAAGGTCGGTTACTTACGAGACATTCGCCTGCTGTCAACATCCGGCAACGCGCAGCCTCGTCATTTCAATCACATACAGGACAGCGACGCCTTCGCCTTCAGTCCGGACGGCAAGACGCTGGCAACCGAGCCACGCGCGGGAGTGGTCGAGTTCTGGGACGTGGCCAGCGGTAACTCGACCGGCACGATCGAGGTGGGGCCCGGTCGGTTCGAACAACTGGTCTACGCCCCAGACGGCCGGCATCTGATCACCGTCAACGCCAACGGCACGGTGTACGTCCTGCGCCTGACAAGCGGTTCGATGTCCGATTGAAGACGCAACGGTTGTCTCATGAGCATCGCCAGTGCTTGCCGTCGGCGACGAATTCTTCTTGATTTGGCGTCGCTTGGCAGGCGACAATGGAGTTTTGATGCAGGCTGAATGACGCACGCAACGTTGTTCTGTTCCTTTTCCGTTCTGCACGCAGCCCATGTCATCCACATTCTCACGCACAACAAGATCATTGTTCTACGACGGGTCGCGTCGCCGCACGGGGAAGTTGCTGGTCGCGTTGGCGCTCTTGGCGGTCTGGATGTTATGGTTCTTGATGGGGAACGTTGAGGTGCACGAGGTGACGGAGAACGCCCGGTTGGAGGTAAGCAGCCTAGCCCGTCCCATCGTGAGCGTGGTCGACGGTCAGGTCGTACAGACGAACCTCGAACTGGGGACGCTTGTCGAGCCGAACGCGGTGTTGGTGCAGTTGGACGACCGTGTGGAACAACTGGCGCTGGCGGAATCGCAGTCGCGGCTCGATGATCTCATGGGACAGATTCAGGCCATCGGCCAAGAGATTAAGACCGAAGAAGCGGCTGACCGTTTCAATCCCTTCGCGCCTTGCGGCTGATCGCCGAGTCGAAGCACCATGAGCTCAGCTCTCGATCGAGTCTGTCGGCACTGTCTTGATGTTACGTTGTGCAGGGCGATGTCGCAACGATGCGCGAGGTGCCCGCAAAGTGCGCCTGCGTCAACAAATTGCGCGCTCCGGGCCAGAGAGTCAGAGAGTCTGGCCAGTTTTGCCCGGGGGGCGGTGGCGAGAGCGGCGGCCCCAGGTCGGACGACTTGACCCAGAGAGTCAACTGAGATGCAGCAGTATGGACATCCATCGTTGCACATCTCTTGACGGGATACAGGCTTGTGGCGGCGCGTAGGGAAAGCCGGGCATTTTGGTGCTCGGCGTTGGCCGTTAACCAATTGAGCGCGGAAGTACGCTCTCTGCAGAATGGGTCCCCGAACGAGACTCGAACCTGCGCCCATTTTTTTAACAGCCGCAGGTGAAGAATTGAACATGTTGCAGCGACAGCAGGGCCGCTGCTCGTGTGCTGTTCTCTCATCGGAGGCGCGGTTTGATCTTCAACCAGGCCGTGGTGCGTTTGCCCGGACGATAGCGGCTGGCCAGCCGCTTGGCCACCAATC
>CAZGYE010000339.1:0-5812 GCA_964530165.1 uncultured Planctomycetaceae bacterium | reverse complement strand
AGTTGACGTAGCAACCACAGCGGGGTGATCTCACCCATGCCGTCTTCGCCCCAGCGGGTGTGTTGGAAGGACTCACCCTGCTCGGAGCAGTGGGTGACCGCCTCGGCCAGCTCTTCCGGCGTAGTGGAAATCCGCCCGGCGCCGAATTCGACCCCCAACCGCTGCGGGTCGATCGAGCCGCGCTTCAAATCGGCATCCTGCATCGCCATCGACGCCGCCGAGACTCCTAGCTGAATGTCTCGTGACATCACTTTCAGAGACTTCTTCTCGCGAACGTACTTGAGCGGATCGAAGCCGATGATCTCGGCGGCGATTTTCGACGGGAGATTGTCGTTCGGAAAGGCGCGCAAATAGCCGATGCCGCTCTTGCCCGCCGAGAGGTTCCCCCAGAAGACATCGCTACCAATCCCGATCGGTGAGACGACGCCCACACCGGTCACTACGACGCGACCCGCCTGATTCCCAGCCGTCATTGGCCTGACCCTGCCGATGCGTTTGCCCGAACCCGTTCCCTGAACCGGGCCTTCAGACCTATCGAGCGTCTGCCGGCGGTCCCCAGCCGGTCGACACAATGTCTGAACGCACGTTTCTTAGCGAGAACACGGTTTCAGGTATGTTTTCACTTTGGTGTGAGCCGGTGACACAATCCAAACAGTATTTCCCGCAAGGTCCCACGTCTGCAGGTCCTACCCACTGAATGGCGACTCCGACAATCTAACACCACTACGGATTGAATCTAAATCGGCGCGCGATGTCAAGTTCAGAGAGCAAGAACTTGCAATTCGGCAGAATGGTCGGTTTTGGCGTGTCGAATGTGCGAGACACACAGCGAGGCGAACACGTATCGCTCAGCGAGCTTTTACCTTCTGGTCGGATTATAAGCCTCTCTGTATTGCAAACGTACAACAAACAACTTGTTTTTTTGACGAGAAACTTCATGGAGCGAGTTGGGCACGATTGATTTGACGCAGTTTCTTGACCAGACCGCCAGCGAGCATCACCGGATGAGCTGCCAATCGATCATCGCGCTCGCCGGAGCCGCTTGCGAGAACTCAACGGCAAATCCATCGGCCGTCTTCCGCGCGACGCGGTCCATCGTCATCCAACTCGGCTGCACGGTCAGCGAGTAGTCGGCGTCGGCTTCGGGGACGGCAAACTTCACGTTAAGCGTCACAGCCCGTGGCGGCACGGGGACGTTGATGCCGCGAAGATTCTTGGCCGGCTTGTCCGTCGCTGACAGGCCCCTCATGGATTTGACGCCGTGATTTCTGAGGTCCAGGTTTCCCCCTTCGAAGACAAGGTCGCCGGCGCCGGCGCCGCTGGGCGGCACGTACAACGCGCTCGTGCCGCCGGTGGTGCGCCGCCAACGGATCGGCTGAACGTTGCCGCCCGGCTGGTCGAAGAGGATCGCCGTTTCCAGCACCGCGCTGTTGAAGCGGATGCCCGTGTGCGAGACGCTTTGGAAGCTGATCAGATCGTCAAACGCGGGCTTGCGATCTTTGCGACGTTCGAGGTCCGCGAGCGAGCGCGTGATGCTGCTGATGACCAGGGCGTGCGGCACCTGAACGCGGCCGAGCTGCTCGATCTCGATCGACCCGCCGTTCATCGTCGTCGGCATCTGATCGAATTGGCGGATGCGAATGGGCACGGGATGCCAGGGATCGGGGCCGACCGCCTGCTCGACTGGATCGCCGACGACGAAGTCGAACTTCGAGCCTCGATCGGCGTGCGGCGTGACCCTGATCTTCCGCGGGTGATCTTTGCCGATGCGGCCGCCGGTGGGGATGGTGTCGGCCCAGCCGCGGCTGATGTCGTACACCCACGCCCCCGGCGCGATCGCGTAGCTCAGTGGCTTCTCGTGGCCGTCGTGCGTGTAGTTGTCGTCGCGGAACAGCTTGGGCGCTCCCGCCGCCACCGCAGACCAGCGGACGCGAAGGATTCTCAATCGCTGCATGCCGTCGTCGCCAGTCTCCAGCGACATGATGCGATACCAGCGATAGACGGGACGGTCCGGCAGTGTCGCGTATCCGCCCGCGGTCGAGCCGTCGTCGGGCGAGAGGACCTCCGTCGGGTCAGTCACCGTGAAGAATCGGCCGACGATGTCCTGCGTCCAGCCGCAGTCCTTGGAACCGAAGATCGCGCCGCCCGCGTAGGCGAAAACATTGCCCGGTCCGCCCGTCTTGTTCGGGTAGGTTTTGCCGCGCCATTTGCCGGACGGCCCGACGATGTAGATCTGCCCCCGCGTGATCCACTTGTTCTTGTTCATGTTGATCAGCGGACGTGAGGAGCTGAGCGTGTGCGGGTTGGTCTGACCCGCGGCGTAGGTAATCTCATCCTTGTCCCAGTCGATGGCCTCCACGGTGGCGTGGAATCCGTCCAGTATCCCGATCGATTCTGAGTTGATGATGCAAGCGCCTTCGTCACCGAAGCCGGAGAAGATGTCGCTCATGTAGTACATCGCGCTGCTGACGCCGAAGCTGTCGCCGACGCCGTAAACGCGGCGGATGACCTGGAACTCCATTGTCTGGTTGTCGGCGTTGGAGTTGCCTTCAATCTGCACGCCGTTGACGACGTGCTTGTTGTAGACCAGACAGCCGACGCCATGATCGTGCTCGAAATCGGCCGTGAAGTAGTTGCGCTTCGCCTCGTCATCCCAGCCGATCGACTTAACGATAATGCGATCATACGGCGGACTGTAGCTGACCACCGAGCTGGTCACGGTGAGGTACTGACCGGGATAGATGCCGCGGATGAGGTCGACGTAAACGTGCTGGTCGTTGCCTTTTTTGACCGCCCGGGTCAGCGTCGCCATGTAGGACGAGGACCCGCTGATGACGTAGTTCTGGATCGCCTGCGCCGCATGCACCCCCTGGAACGGGAAGCGGCTGCCTTCGGGAATGAGGTTCACGGTGCGCTCGAGGCGCTGCCCGGCCCAAACGCCGGTTTTGTGCTTGCCCATTGCAGGCAAATGCACATCAATGAAGCCTCCACGGTAGTCCAAGATGGTGACGGCATGGCCGTTGCGGTCGGTCTGAGAATTGTTGAGGACCTTCATCTCTTTGGGCGCATGAGGCGGAATGACCAGGACGCCTCCGCCCTGGCTCATCAGCGTACGAATCGCCTTGGCGAGCGTTTTCTCGGCCGCGGCAGCCGTGGAGATGTCGCCAAAGGACGCAAGGTCCTTCTCGCCGCCGGCATACGACGTCGCCGACGCCAACAAGACGCCGGCTGCCAGCGCCGTTGTCAAAAGCTGTGGTTTCATGATCGGTTTCCTTCCATTGGCCTGGACCAGCCCGGCTGACTTTAACCGGCCTCGGTCGTTTCCCGGAGGCGTCGGGCAGAATGGCCGAATTCCTCCAGGCTCATTTCCCGCAGGAACACCAGCCCGCGGGTGGCGCGAATCAGCGCACTGGGGTGTTCGGCGAACCACTCCCTGCCCAGGCAGGTTTTCATCATCTGGTATTGCTGGACCTGGATCTGCTGGGCCAACTCGCAGAACGGTCCGTCGTGCTCGTAGCTGGGGAAAGAGGCGTCCCGCTGCGAGACGAAGGTGTTCAGGAAAGCGCTCTCCATGACGGAGAACATATTCAGCGAGACGGGCACGCAGAGGTTGGCCTCGCTGGGGTGGAAGCGATACCACACGTTGCGGTAGCCCCAGATGCGGATGTCTTGCCGGCCGGTGTTTGCCGCGTGACGGCGGGTGGCCTCGTTGACCGTCTGGAGCACCTTGTAGTGCGTGTCCGGGCCGCTCGCCTCCGGATCAAAGGCCACGGAGATCACGTCCGGGCGGACCTCGTCGAGCAGCTTGAGGATCGGCAGCACGTCGCGCTCGATGGTCGGCGCGGGCGTGAAGATGTCGCCCGTATAGAAACCCAGCCGCAAATGGTGGATGTGACTGGACTGCCAGCCAAAATATCCCCATAGGCACTCCGCTTCCCATTCGCGGCACATCCCTTTCAGGCGTTGGATGTTTTTCGGGTCCTTCTTGCCCGGGTAGATCGTCTTGAAGTAGTGCTCGGTTTCCTGCATCCGATCGTGGACGGCACTGAAGTCGGTTTCGTCGTAGACGGTGACCAGATTGCGCAGCAGCCGGCGTGCCGCCCCCTCGTCGCGCATCTCCTCGTTGCGGGCGGCGATGCCGTCGAGATACTGCCACACGTCGCGGTTACGCGCATGTTCGTTGGCCGGGTCGAAGTAGTTCTCGGCATTCAGCGCCGCGAACTCGGCCGTGCTGAGAAACCGCTGCAGCAACTCCAATTGACGCAGCATGTGGCGGTTGGAGACCGACGTGAAACCGCTGGTCAGCGTGACGAAGTGGTGCACGTTGCTGCGGCCGCGCGTGTTACGCACAATGTACGGCAGGTAGCCGAGCATCAGGTCATCGTGGTGCGGCTCGGTGTGCAGGAACCGGGTGTTTTCCAGAGAACCGCTGCCCGCCTCGATTTTCTCGATCAGCCGCCGATGCACCATGTCAGTCAGCGTCCAGAGCGGTTCGGAGCGTTTGCTCAACGCGGTTTGCGTCATCGGGTCGGCCTGGGCCTCTTCTTGCGTCAAGTCCAACACGCGCTTGCCGTGCTTCACTGCCAGGTCGACCAGGACCAGCTCGATCTGCTCGTCGGAGATCGACTCGTGTTGTGCCAGCAAACTGACCTGACGCCTGGTCAATCGCTTCGCTGCGCCGAAGGTCACATAGAAGCGCGCCCCCGGCAGGCAGCGCAGCGCACTGGCCGGAACCATCACGCTTTCCGGCTGCTGGACCGCGTCGGCTACGACGCCGGCCTTTGCCTCGCCTGCGGCCACAATCAGGGCGACGCAATCGGGGTTGAAGGTGATCGTGCCCAATCCAATGGTGATCACCAGCCGCCGCCGCGAGATCTCGATGCCGCCCAGGTCGCTTGCCGCGGCCGCCTGGGTCTCGTAATTCGTGGCCGTCAGCCGGGTGGTCGAGTGGTGGTCTGACCCGCGAACGTTGAAACCAATGTGTCCGTCGGGTCCAATGCCGCCCAGGAAAAATCCGATTCCGCCAAGCTCGCGAATGCGGTCTTCGTATTGCTGGCACCAGTCGTCGATGCGCTGCAAGAGGCGCTGTTGCTGCTTTTCCAGATCGCCTGCCGCCTGCCGGACGCGCAGACTCAAATCGACCGCCAATGGCGGTTCGCCTTGGAAGCCGGGCCAGATGGATTCGAGCGTTTGGCCTTTCTCCAAGCCGATCTGTTCGCAGTCCATCAGCAGCGCCTTGCTGCGGTCCAGGCCGAACCCTTCGACGTAAAACTCGTTGACGTAATGGGTGAAGCTGTTGTGTTGCCGGGGTTGGATTGGGTAGAACTCGTCGATCTGCACGAAATGCAGGCTGCGCATGTCGGGTCTGCGCCGGGGATCGACGCCGATTGCTGAGAGCGCCGCTTGTGTGTCGGGCTCGTCCCACGTGGCCAGCAAACGCGCGACTCGGCTTATGAAGTGTTCGGGCGTCTTGCCCGTCGGCAGCGAGATCACCCCCCCCGGGTGGTCCTGCGCCCATTCCAGAAATCGCATCGCCACAAGCTTTCCCAGTGCCGGGAAGTTGCGGACTGTGATGACCGGCATTTTCTCCGTGGGGGCGTAGAGAACCTCGAGCGGTGAAGCCTGAATCGCAATGACTTCGACCGGTGAGGGGCTGAATCGATCCTCATTCATGAATTCGTTAGAAGAATGGGAACACAACGACTGCAAGTCGGTCTGCTGCTGAGAACGGCGTCTCCGAGGAGCGGGTGACGGGACTCGGACCCGCGACATTCAGCTTGGGAAGCTGACGCTCTACCAACTGAGCTACACC
>CAZGYE010000338.1:0-5817 GCA_964530165.1 uncultured Planctomycetaceae bacterium | reverse complement strand
CGGACGGACGCGTCTTGTACATGCGCTGGGAATACGTCGACCGCAGCCAGGTTCACTTCCACCACCTGTGGACCATCAATCCTGACGGGACGGGACAGATGGTTTATTACGGCAACGAGTTCGGCGGGACCTCGATGCTGGACGCCAAGCCGATTCCCGGCACGAACAAGGTGGTGGCGTCGTTTTCGCCCGGTCACGGTCGCCCAGAACACATGGGGTACGTGACCATCGTCGATCCCAGCGCCGGTCCCGACGTCGTGACCGCCACAAAACGGGTCAGCCAGGGCAACCAGATGTTCCGCGATCCGTACGCCATCTCGGAGGAGTGTTTCCTGGTCGCCAACGCGCAGGGCATTTTCGTGATGGACGGCCAGGGCAACATCGAGTTGGTTTACAAACTGCCGCCGGCGGAATCGAAGTGGCAATGCCACGAACCGCGGCCGCTGACGCCCCGGCCGAGGGAGCGCATCAGGCCCTCCCAACTGGACCTCGCCAAAGGGACGGGCGAGTTGGTGCTGTCGGACATCTACCGCGGCCGCAACATGCAGGGCGTCAAACCGGGTGAGATCAAGAAACTGCTGGTCCTGGAACAGGTCCCCAAGCCGGTCAACTTCTCCGGCGGGATGGAGCCGTTATCGATCGGCGGCACCTTCACCCTGGCCCGCATCCTGGGGACGATTCCGGTGGAGGCGGACGGCTCGGCTTACATGGAGCTGCCCGCCCTGCGTTCACTGTTCCTGGTGGCCCTGGATGAGAACGACCTGTCCGTCAAACGCATGCAGAGTTTCGTGACGTTGCAGCCGGGTGAGACGACCGGTTGTGTCGGCTGTCACGAGCAGCGGTCTCATACGCCGCGATTCAACGGCAAGCTGATGGCGATCAATCGGCCCCCCAGCCGCATTCAGCCGTTCGACGACATCCCCGACGTGATCGACTATCCGCGGGACGTCCAGCCGATTCTCGACGAGCATTGCGTCAAGTGCCACAGCCCCGAACGGTGGGACGGCCAGGTCGATCTCTGCGGCGACCGGACCCCATTGTACACGGTCAGCTACTGGACCATGGTCAAGAAGGGTCTGTTCGCCGACGGACGCAACAGACCCTATTCGCATCAGCAGCCGCGATCGATCGGCAGCTCGGCCAGCAAACTGATGAAGCTGATCGACGGCAGCCACTACGACGCGAAACTCTCCCCGCGGCAGCAGACGTTGGTTCGGCTGTGGATCGAGACCAGTGCGACGTATCCCGGAACGTATGCCGCGTTGGGCAGCGGCATCTATCCGGTCGAGCTGCCGCTGGCCCCCATGCAGCGCCGCTGCGGAAGCTGTCACTCCGTCAAACGGATCGAGCATCCCCACCCGCATTACGTCAAATTCCACCTCCATTTCGGGCCGCTCAAAGCCGGCAGACCGGAATTTCTGGCCAGCTCCCCGTGGCAGTACCCGCTGGTTCCTCAATCGCGGTGCAATCTGACGCGGCCCGAGAAGTCGTTGTTGCTGCTGGCTCCACTTTCCCGCAAGGCCGGCGGGTTGGGCGTCTGCAAAGGCGAGGTCTTCGCCGACACGAACGATGCCGACTACCAGAAAATTCTCGCAACCATCGTCTCCGCGGCCGAGCAGCTGAAGACGCACAAACGATTCGGCATGCCCGGCTTCCGTCCCAACGAACACTACATCCGTGAGATGCGGCGATTCGGCGCCCTGCCACAGAAGCTCGGCGCAGACGACCCCATCGACGTCTACGCCGCCGACAAAACCTACTGGAGGTCGTTCTGGTATCGGCCGCCTCAGCAGACCCAATAATACGGGGGGCCAATGATGTCCATGAAGCCGCTTCGGTGAATGCCTAATGACGAATGTCTAAAGAATATCGAATGTCTGAATGCCTAATGGCGGACAGTTCACGTCTGAAATATAGGCTGGAAATGCTCCAACGGGGGGCGTTCGGGTATTCGTCATTCGTCATTCGTCATTCGTCATTCGTTCTCGTCTGCTTGATCGCGGCCCGACCGCTCGTGGCGGGGCAGACGGTACAACGTCCGTACGCCCGTCAAGTCGCCGAGCAGTTAGCGAAACTGCAAGCGGACTCGGACTCGACACGGGCCCGCGCCGCTGAAGCGTTGGGATTTCTCCGCGCCTATCCGGCCGAGAATGCCCTGACCGGGCTGCTCGCGGACCCCTCGGCCTTGGTCCGCCGCGAAGCGGCCCTGGCATTGGCGTGGTGCGGCGGCAGGCGGGCGGTCCCGGCGTTGATCCAAGCGCTCGACGACGCGGATTGGGTCACCCGGCAGGCCGCCCACGTTTCGCTGACCAACCTGACCGGAATGGAGTCTCCGCTCGAATCAACGGCGCCCCTCGAGAAGCGACGGCGAGAGCAGAAAGTCTGGCAGGATTGGTGGAAGACCGTGCCCGAGAATCGGCCGCCGGATGAAGTCCTCAAGCTTCTTTCCGGGCCGAAAGCCTGGATCGACAGCGGAGCGATGACCGCTTCGTCAACCTATAGGGGACCGCCCGGCGTGTTGAGAGACGGTTTGATCGGGCCGGCGTACTGGCAGACCAAGAACGTGCCCTTCCCACAATGGTGCCTGCTCGACCTGGGCCGTCTGGAAACGGTTGCCCAGGTCGCCATTCACCAATACGGCCCGCAGTTCGTAATGACCGAGTACGAGCTGGCCACGAGTCTGGACGGCAAAGCGTTCGACGTCGTCGAGCGAAAAAAGGGCGACACGCCGGTCAAGCTGGTCGTCGACTTTCCGCCGCGGAAGGTCCGTTATGTCCGCATTACCAGTTACGGGTCGAAATTTCCGAAGTACCCGACGACGTTCTTCGAGATTGAGGTCAACGGCAAGACCGGGCCGAAAGTCGACCCGACCGGCGAAACCGCGTGGTGGTTTGAGCGCGGGCTGCGGGCCCTCGGCGCACTGGGCGGCAAAGGCGCGACGCAGTTGATCCTCGAGACGCTCGGCCAGTCGCCGCCGGTCTCGCAGAAGTACCGTCCGATGGTCCGCGCCGGCATCCGTTCGTTGGGCCGCTTGCGGGACAAGGCGGGCTTCCAGGCGCTCGTGGGCTGGCTGGAGGACACGATGTGGGCGCGATTTGCCGCCGATGCGCTGGGTGACTTCGGCGATCAGCGGGCGGCGCCTGCGTTACTAGCCGCCTATCCGCGATACGCGAAGCAGTTGGACGGAAAGGACCCGGCCCAGGTTCCCCGCGACGACAAAATGGGCTTCCCCAGCGAGGATCGCATGTTGGAGACGCCGTTCTACATCGCTTACGCGCTCTCGCGGCTGCCGTTGGAGGATCCTCAAGACCTCGCCGCGCTGCGTCAGATCGCCCCACTGGTGATGACCAATCTGCCGGGCGACCACGACACGTTCATGCTGTACGAGCCGGAAGTGGGTCATCTGCTAACGCGATACCTGATGGAGAAATCGGGCTTGCGGCAGGAGGCGTGCGAGCACGCTTTCAGTCTGTTGGGCCAACCGCGTCGCGTGCCGAAGCCGGCCGACTCTTCCACTTGGTCCGTGTTCCCCGCCTATCGCATGTCGAGCTGGCTGCCGGCTGTCTGCACCGAGCGGGACGACCTGCCGCGGCTGATCGCGCTGTTGAGTCACAAGGAGCGCTGGGTGCGGATCAACGCGGCCAAAACACTGGCGTGGCTGGGCGACCGGCGGGCGATCGGACCGATCGCGAAGCTGCTCACCGAAGCGAAGGCCGAGGCCGCCTACGGCTACAACGGCACGTTCAAGAACGAAGAGTACAACGACCCGGCCCCGCGCTGGCGCGAAGCGTTGATCCGGGCGTTGGGATTGCTGGGGGCCGATGAGCAGACGGGCTTGATCGCCCGGATCCTCGACGACGAGTGCTCGGTGTTGGATGTCCGTCACGCGGCGGCTGAGGCGCTGGCCGACCTCGGCAACAAGCAAGCGTTGGCCGCGCTGCGCAAAGCAGCCGTCGGCCACTCGTTTCATTCCGTGCGGCACATCGCCCGCGATGCCTTACGGTCTCGCGGGATTACGCTCTCGCAAGACGCATCGGCCCGTGTGGGGCAGGCTTTCCAGCCTGCCAGCTCCCAAAGGCAGGCTGGAAAGCCTGCCCCACAACTGCTCGATACGGCCGGCACCGGCGACTCACAACTCTCAACTCTCGACTCTCAACTCTTGAAAGCCGTCGTGTTCATCAAGGGCAGCAACAACATCCCCAACACGATCGGCACGGTCGAGCAGGCCGACCGCTGGCGGCAAACATACGTGGTGACCGATTCGGGACCCGTCTACCGACCAGGACGGAACCTGTACGTCCTGCGGCCGGTGCGGCCCGACGGAAAGGTGACGCCGCTGACGCGATTCCCCGACGGCTACGTGGGTGAGCTGGAACTCTCCTGGGACGCGTCGCACGTGATCTTCACGCATCGCGGCCAGGACGATCCGTGGTGGCATCTCTATCGCGTCAACGTCGACGGCTCGGGACTGGAACAATTGACCGACGGGCCGTATCACGACGTGGGACCGGCCTACCTGCCCGACGGACGAATCGTGTTTGCCACCAGCCACAGCGGTATCCGCGACGAGTACCACGGCTATCCCGCGACCGCACTGTGGGTGATCAACGCCGATGGGACCGACATGCACCCCATCGCCACGAACATCGGCCGCGACAACGAGCCGGCCATCCTGCACGACGGCCGCATCGTCTTCAGCCGTCTGGAGGTCTTCTATTCGCGGAACAAGACCGAGCTGACCCTGCACGCCATGCATCCCGACGGCACAAGGGACCGTGTGCTCTACGGGCCGGAGCGCAGAGCCTACTGGCAAAACCAGTACCGCGTCGGTCCCCGGGGACCGGGCGAGACGGGAAACGCGCCGCTGACGCACCGGGTGTTGCGAATCAGCCAGCCGCAGCAAATGCCCGACGGACGGCACATCGTCGTGGCGACTCCGGGCGGTCTGACGCTGGTCGGCCCGCGGCGGGATTCGGAGACGGTCATCACGCCGGATAACACACTGCGGGCCTACACGACGCCGTTCCCGTTACCCGACGGCCGGATTCTGTGTGCTTCGTCGATCAAGGAGCACGACCGCGAGAAGGTCGATCTGGGGCTGTACCTGCTCGATCCGGCGACCAAGAAGCTGGATCTCGTCTACAACGACCCGGCGACGGCCGATTTCGAAGCGCGTCCTGTTCTCGCACGCTGCCGGCCAAGGGTGCTGCCAACCAATGCACAGCGATACGGTTACAGCGGACGGTTTGTTTGCTCGTCGATCTTTGCGACTCAGGAGAAAGAGGTCCGCGAGCGTGGTCGGCTGCTACGGTTGATCGAGGGAGTGCCGGTCGTGGGGCGTCACAGCACTCAGACGAATCCCTGGCCGGTCTGGAAGAACCACGGCGGCACCTTTGCCCGGGTGCTGGGCACCGTCCCGTTGGCTCCGGACGGATCGTTTTACATCGATGTGCCGGCGGACCGGTTGATGCACCTGCAGGTTTTGGACAGCGACCGCCGCGTCGTGGGCAACCAGAAGACGTGGATCTATCCCCGGCCGGGCGAGACCAAATCGTGCGTCGGTTGCCACGAAGATCCGCATACCGCCGCCATGAGCGGTGAACCGTTGGCTCTGCGTTCTCCGCCGATCGACTTCCTGCCGGACGGCACCGAGTTCCGATATCGGGCGAAAGCCTGGTTTAAGGGCTACTTGCCGCCGGAGATCGAGGAACGGACGCGCACGGTCCGGGCCGTGAATTTGCTCGCGAGATGAACGAATCGGTTACAATACTAACCTAAAAAGAGTAAATGAAATTCGTGTCAAAGCCAATTTGACAG
>CAZGYE010000337.1:0-5843 GCA_964530165.1 uncultured Planctomycetaceae bacterium | reverse complement strand
AGGAAATGAGCGCCGGAACCGACAAGACGCGTACACATGACGAGCGGCACGATGACTCGCTGCGCGCTGCGTCCGACGTACCGTTTTTTTCTGGCTTCGGTTTGATCGGAAGCGTTTACATCGTGCTGATTGTGGCCATGCTGGTGGCGTTAGTCGCCCACACGACGCCGGAGCATCTGCTCAGTGCGATGAGCACCCGCGAGGTGCGGTACTCCATTCGGCTGAGTCTGCTGTCCTGCACAGTGACGACGATCCTGGCGCTGTGGGTGGCGGTGCCGATTGGGTATTTGATGTCGCGGCATCGATTTCCGGGTCGAGCCTTCATCGACGGTGTCCTCGATATTCCGATTGTTTTGCCGCCGTTGGTGATCGGGCTGTGTCTGTTGATTCTGTTCAACAGTCCGTTCGCGGAACACATCGAAGATGGGCTGCACCGAGTGGAAATCTTTCTGGCGAACAACATCGTTCCGTTGGCCTGTTTGCTGGCATTGGTCGTTGTCTCGTTGGTTGTGTACTTCGCGTCTCGAAGGCTCTTCGACAGCCGACTCGCGCGCGTCTTGGCGCCGGTCTGCGCGAGCCTGGTGCTGTACCCGATTCTGACGCACCGGTATCTCTTTCCCTCGCTGCCGGAATGGGTGCCGATCCCGGCAGTGTTTGAGCCTCTCGAGGTGACTTATCAGGATCAAAGCCCCCTTTGGCAGTCTCGACGCGTTTATTCGGCCAAGTACACATATTTCGGGACTGTTGGGGAAGTGCTGGGATCTCTGAAGGAGCACCTGTCGGATGCCGAGTTCGAGAACCTGCAGATCGCTGAGAAGGTCGATGCCAAAGGAGTTCCGAACGGGAATCACCAGCTTTTCGCGACGTTTCGGGGTGACGTCGATCCGCATTGGCCGGCCGGCGGCGAGATCGAATTTCAGCTCGCACCGGAAAAACCGGTCGACCGGCTCGAAAAACTGCAAACGCTGTTGAACAAGTCCGAAGACGACTTAGACCGCGTGCAGCGGGACTTGCAGAAAGAATTCGAGAAACTTCCCACGGTCGCCGGCATCCGCGCGGGATTGGATGTGACCAGAGAGAAACTCGACGTCATCGGCAAGGATTGGAGAACGGAAACGGTTCGAACCGAATTGGATGCCATTGAGGACATCCTCGGCAACATGCCGCAGCGAGCGAGCACGGTCCAGAGCGAACTGGAGACTCGGCAGAAGGATCGGCACATCGAAGCCCTGCGACGTGATAGGGTTGCGATGCAGCAAAAGATGGCCGCCGTTGATCGGCAATACGTTGCCCTCCGCGACGTGTGGCGAACAGAGCCTGTCAAATGGAGCATTCAATGCGCAGTGCTGCGACCGCGGGAGCAATCGCGAAGCGACCTGACACCGCCTTTGACATTCCCGGTGACGTATGAGATTCCTGCCGTCATTCTGGCCCAGTTTATGGTGGCCTGTGCATTTGCGGTGCGGACGATGCGCGTCGCCTTCGATCAGATCCACCCGCGGTACGAACGGGTTGCGTTGACACTGGGGTGCAGCCGCGGGCAAGCGTTTTGGCTGGTCGTCTTTCCGCAGTCGCGGCGAGGCTTGCTGGCGGCGGGTACTTTGGCTTGGGCGCGTTCGTTGGGTGAATTCGGTCCCATTCTGATCTTCGCCGGCGCCACCCGCATGAAGACCGAAGTGCTGCCGACCACCGTGTTTCTGGAAATGTCGGTCGGCGCCATCGAAGGCGCGGCTGCGGTGTCGTTAATCATGGTGGCGGCGGCCCTGTTCGTTCTGGTGTTGGCCCGCCTGTTCGGACTGAAGCGAATGGCGATTTGACGACCGCCGGTTTTGCGGTTTCCTTTCGTCTTCTCAGGCTCTTGACCGCGCCGGTGGGGGTCGCTATATTCCGCGTCCCACTCTTCGCTGTACTCCAACTGGCTTTCGCCCGCGATGCGATTCTTGCTGATTCTCTGCGTAGCGCTGACGTGCTGCCCGCAGGCTTGTGCCGACGGGGAGTGGGTCGATTACTGCGCGGAGGGAGTGTTCGTCTGCCGCAGTGAATTTCCACTGACTCAGAAGCGGCAGATTTTGCAGGAGCTCAAGCAACTGAAGACCGACCTTGAGGACTCCCTACATCTCGAAGTGGAGGAAAAGCCGGTCCAGATTGATTTGTTTCACGACCGGCAGAGCTACATCCGGTATGTGTCACGGAGGTATCCTGAAGGCAAGAAGCGGCGGGCGCTGTATGTCAAAGGTCCCGACGCGGGGAGGATCTACGTTTATCGTCACCGGAAGTACCATGTCGACTTGCGACACGAAACCACGCATGCCTTGCTGCACCATTCGTTGCCGTTCTTACCGCTGTGGCTCGATGAGGGTCTGGCCACGTATTTTGAAGTCACTCCTGAGAAACGAGCTTCGGGGCATTCGCACCTGAGAAGCATCCGCTGGGCGATTCGCTTGGGCTGGCGGCCCCGGCTGACGGTTCTCGAAAGGAAACGCAACCTCACCGACATGAAGCAAAGGGATTACCGCGATTCATGGGCCTGGGTGCATTTTTTGATGCACGAATCATCACAATCGCGTCACCTGCTTGTCGAATACTTGAAGGACATTCAGCAGGGGAATCCCCCAGGTCCACTCAGCGACCGGATCCGGCAGCAAATGCCTGACGCGCATCTCCGCCTGGTCGAACATTTTAGGAAGTGGGAGAGTTAGGCGCAGAGCCGAGTGTGGGGCAGGCTTTCCAGCCTGCCGCGGCCAATTGGCAGGCTGGAAAGCCTGCCCCACGACACCTGTCAAATTGGCTTTGACAGACCACTAGCCTGCTCGACGCTGGCACGATTCACAGAATTCGGACAATCTGATTTTTCCGACCCTGTCCGGCTGTAGTCTCTGTGCCATCTGGGCCGATAATAGTGAGCATGCGGGAGACAATCCGCACGGTCCGGACAAGATGAGAGGGAGAACTCGGTATGAAAGCATTGCGGTTCCTGAGGTGGGGCGCCGTCACTTTGGCCTGTTGTGGCCTGTTGATTCCCCGCGGCAGAACGCTGGCCGCAGATGCGGGTGAACGTGTCGGGACAGCGCGGATCATGCAATCTGCAGCCCCGCGAAGCAACGGCGTCGCGTCAGAGGCCGGCGGCAGAATTTCTCCGCTGCACATCTCGGCGGCGCAGCGCACGCTGGCGCGGGTGGTTCGAGGCCAGGCGCCTGAGGTGATCGATGTGGCATTGACGGCCGGCGGAACCTTGACCGGCCTGGTCATGGACACCGAGGGATTCGCCGTGGCCGGTATCGGCGTCGCGCTGTATCAAAACGGCCAGGCGCTCGTCAGCACGGTCTCCAACGAGAACGGCAATTTCGGCATCACGAACATGAGCGGCGGAGTCTACCAAATCGTCGCCGGTGACGGACAAGGGGTGTACCGCTTCTGGGCGCCACAAACCGCTCCGCCGGGGGCCCAGACGCAGTCGGTCGTCGTCACCAGTGCACCGACTGGTCCTGCTGAACTCCCCGCTGAACTTCCCGAGGAAAGCTGCGAGGAGTGCAAGGAAAAAAAGGGCTTGGGCGTCGACGTGTTCACGCTGGCGATCTTGGGAGTGTCGATTGCCGCCCTCGTCATCGCATTGGACGACGACGACGACCACCCGCCCAAGCCACACAGCCCGTAACTGTCTCGCCGCAGTCTTACTGGGCTTGCGAGATCATTTTGGTGTAGAGGGTGAGGTGGACCGTCTGGCCCTTGGCCAGCGGGGTCGCCGGCTTCGGTTTTTGTTCGTAGACGGCCCAAACCGACTCGGCCCTTGTCGCCGGGCGCCCTTTCCAGAACTTCACTTTGTAACCGGCTGCTTCGAGCGTTTCTTTTGCTTTTTCGTGGGAATCTCCCACGACTGCCGGCACGGTTGGCACGGCCGGACCGGCCGGACCGGCTTTGATCCTCTTGTATCCGATTAGTCTCGGCTGAAACGGATTTCCGCGCCAGGGAAGCGGCAGCTTCCTCGCGTTGACTTCCAAATCGGAAAACCGATAGACGGTTTCCAGATTCCCCGCGGGGTCGATCAACTGCACGGCCCAGGGCAGGTAGTTTCGTTTTTGCAGAATCACTTTGGCTTCCTTCCAGTTGGCTGCATCTTGCTTCCTGCGCGGTTTGACGCCCAGCCAAATTTGAGTCTCGGTGATCTTCAGCACTTTCAGGAAGTAACGCCGTTTGGCCTCTGCGGCCGGCATGCCGAACAAGAACGGCAGAGGCCCTTCCATGATGTTTCGCCCCTGCACCTGTGGCGGAATGGGAAACGTCTCGACGGTCTTTTCGGCCTCGTTGATCTGCAGGATCTGCTTGCCGTCGCAGATCCAGCGCTCGGGCCGATCGGACTGCAGTTTGAACGGTTTGCCCCCTGCTCCGATTCGGCGACTCTTGTCGCTCGGCCTGATCTTACCGGCCTGGATGTCGATGCGTCCATTGTCGGGCGCCTGATAGAAAAAATCCCCTTCGGCCCGCTTCTCGACCTCGAAGACTTTGTCGTAAACGAATCGATGGTGTTTCCCTTGCAGCGTGTCGATGTGGCTGGTGGCTTTCTCCCAGTTGTTCAAGATCGTCTCTAACTGCGGCGAGAGCTTTTTGACCTCCAGCAACGGCTTGTTCGTGGGCCGCTGGCGGCGAACGTCGTCTGTTGCCCGCCGCTGGCTTTGGGCCGAGGCCGTCATCGGCCCCCACACGCCGAGACCGGCCAAAATTGGACCGCCAAGCAGCGATCTCAGAAACCGTCTGCGAGTCATGAGCGGTGGAATCCTTCCCAAATCACTCATCGCGGCTCTCGAATTCCTCCCCTGCGGTCCTCACCACCCTGTGATGGCCCGGAGATGTGTGCCGCTGCGATTTCGTAAGTTCTTACCTGCACGCCAATTACAATTTCAGATGTCAGCCAGGCGGAGAATTCTAGCAAGTGAACCGTCCTGGGGCTAGGCCGCTTTTTACGGCTCGCAATCAGCCAGATGAAAGGTCGCGTTGAGCGTCATCAGTTCGGTCCGGCCGTCGCGGTAACGAATCACGTTGACGCAGGCGTTCGATTGGTGGATGTCTTTGGCCCGCCGCAAATCGAGGTCCAATAAGTGGGCCAGATAGACGCGATTCACGACGTTGTGCGCGACGACCACAATCGACTCGCCGACGTGACGCCGCAACAGTTCTTCGATGGCCGGCTCGGCGCGCTGCAGGACGTCGCCGTACGATTCGCCTCCCAGGTAAGGGTTCGTGGCCGGGTCCTCCATGAGGGCCTGGTACGCTTGGGCGTGCTCACGCATGATCGAGTCCCAATCCATGCCCTCCCACTGACCGACGTCGCATTCGACCAACTGTTCGATCGGACGGACTTGATGGCCGTGGTGGTCTGCGATGGTCTCGGCCGTTTCCATTGCACGCACCAGTGAACTGGAATAAACGTGATGCACCGTCCGGCCGCTCAGGAGCCGTCCGACGGCAGCCGCCTGTTCCCGCCCGTTGGCGCTGAGCGACAAATCGATGCCGGAACCTTGCAGCACGTAGGGTCGCTGCTCGTTGGCATCCGTGGCGCCGTGACGCACAAGGTACAGGGTGGTTTTCTCGTTGCCGGAAGACTGGTCCATACGTTTCATTCCCCATTTTTCCGTCGGGTCAGCAGGACCGCCACGCGGATCGCCTGCAACAGACCGTCAGCCCTGGCCTGTCCGCACCAGGCGATGTCGAAAGCGGTCCCGTGACTGGGACTGGTGCGGATGATCGGCAGCCCCAGCGTCACGTTCACCGCCTGGTCAAAACCGATCAGCTTCAGCGCAATGTGCCCCTGATCGTGATACATGGCCACCACGCCGTCAAACTCTCCG
>CAZGYE010000336.1:0-5851 GCA_964530165.1 uncultured Planctomycetaceae bacterium | reverse complement strand
GACTGTGCACCGGAATGCGGATGGCCGCCGAACGGTTGCGGTAGCTGTAGGTGAGATTAATGGGCGCATCGAAACCGGGAATCAGCCGCTTGTAGCTGTTGGTGGTCGGACAGCAGAAGGCCAGCAGGGCCGGTGCGTGTCTGAGCAGTCCGCCCATCGCGTACATGGCCAGGTCGCTCAAACCGCCGTATCCCGAACCGGCGAAGAGCGGCTTGCCGTTCTTCCACAGCGAAAAATGCAGATGCAGCCCCGAACCGTTGTCGTTCCAGAGCGGCTTGGGCATGAACGTGGCCGTTTTGCCGTGCCGAGACGCCACGTTCTTCACCACGTATTTGTACTGCAGCAGGTTGTCGGCGGTCTTCAGCAAGGGGCCGTACTTCATGTCGATCTCGCATTGTCCGGCAGTGGCCACTTCGTGGTGTTGGGCCTCGACTTCGACGCCGCATTCGAAGAGCGTCAGCATGATCTCGGTGCGGATGTCTTGCAGGGTATCGGCCGGCGGGACGGGGAAATAACCCTCTTTGTAGCGAATCTTGTAACCGGCGTTGGCGGCGTCCTGCGAACGTCCGCGGTTCCATTGTCCTTCGATGCTGTCGATGTGGTAGTAACTTTCGTGCTCGTTCTGATCGAAGCGGACGTCGTCGAACACGAAGAACACGGCTTCGGGGCCGACATGGGCGACGTCGGCGATGCCGGTCGACTTCATGTAGTTTTCAGCTTTTCGGGCAACGTTGCGCGGATCTTTGGCATAATCGGCCCGCGTGATCGGATCCTGAATGTTGCAGATGACGGCCAGCGTGTGCGTCATGAACGGGTCAACCATGGCCGTTTCCGGTTGGGGCACGACGAGCAGGTCGCTCTCGTTGATCGCCTGCCAGCCGCGAATCGACGAGCCGTCGAAACCGAAACCCGTTTCAAAACTGCTTTCCGTCAGCGCCTGCACGGGGATGGTGAAATGCTTCTGCGTGCCGGGAAAATCCATGAAGCGCAGATCGACCGCCCGGATCTCCCGCTCGCGACACAGGGCCAAAACTTCTTTGGGTGTCATTGTGGCAACTTTCCGGCTGAAGGGATGGCTGAAAACGATTTCGTCCCTATGATACTATGCAGCGAGCAAATGCTATACCGCTGCGCAACGTTTGCGTGGTTTTGATGCACTTCCGGCGAGGTGGGCGTTTCCCGATCTCAGCGCGCACACAACGAAAAAAGCCCACGGGCGGCGTCCCGTGGGCAGGAGACCCACGAGTCATGCCGCGGTTCGTCGTTCTCGTGCACGATCACCCAACCCTGCACTGGGACTTCTTGCTCGAAGAGGACGCGGCACTGCGGACTTGGCGGTTGCTCCAGCCACCGGACACCTCCGGGCCGATTGCCGCTCAAGCATTGTCCGACCATCGCCTCGACTACCGCGATTACGAGGGGCCAGTCAGCCGAGGTCGGGGCGAAGTCCGCCGCTGGGACCGCGGGGAATTCTCGACGCTGTACCAGAACGCCGAACGGGTCGAATTCCGATTGCACGGTGAGAAGCTCAACGGCCTGTTCGTGTTGGAGGCGGTCGACTCGGCGGGCAATTGGACCTTTCATTCAGCAGTCGAGTGATCGGCACCCAAACCGTTTGCAGCCGCGACGATGATCCTCTATCCTCTAGCGGCGATTTGTCGATTTTCTCTCATTGTCACTGTCATAAAGAGCGCCATCGATGCCGGCCGTCCGAACGCGATTTGCTCCCAGTCCCACCGGTTACATGCACATCGGCGGCATGCGGACCGCGTTGTTCAACTGGTTGTGGGCCCGGCACAATGGCGGAGCGTTTGTGCTGCGGATCGACGACACCGATCGGCAGCGTAATCTCGACGAAGCGCTTGTGCCGATTCTGGCGGCGTTTCGATGGCTTGGACTGGACTGGGACGAAGGCCCCGAGGTGGGCGGGTCCTTCGGGCCGTACTTTCAATCGCAGCGGGGTGACTTGTATCGGGAAGCGGCCGAGCGGCTGCTGGCGGCGGGCAAAGCGTTCCGCGACTACGACACGCCGGAACAAATCCGGGCCGATCGGGAAGCGGCCGAGAAGGGAAAACGCCCCTACCTCAACATCCGCCGCTCGCTGGAACTGACCAATCAACAGCGAGAAGAGTACGAGCAGCAGGAGCGGCCGTTCGTCGTGCGGTTTCTTGTGCCGCGAGATCAAACGACGGCCCTCGACGACGCCGTCCGCGGACGCGTGGAATGGGATTGCTCGCTGATCGCCGATCCGGTGATCGTCCGCGCCGACGGATCGCCGCTGTACAATTTCGCGACGGCCGTCGACGACGCGGCGATGCACATCTCGCACGTCATTCGCGCCGAAGAGCACCTCTCAAACACGCCGATCCAGGTCCTGATTCACCAGGCGCTGGGGCACGAATTGCCGCGGTTCGCACACATTCCCTACGTGGCGGCCCCCGGATCGAAGGAAAAGCTCAGCAAGCGTGACAAGAAAATCGAAAAGTACCGCAAGAACCCGCAATTTAAGCGGATGTTCGACGCCGCAGATGGTGTCTTCCCGCAGATCGGGCTGGGCAGCTCCGAGACGCTCAACCCGGTGATGGTCGAGTATTACCAGCGCATCGGCTTTCTGCCCGCAGCCGTGCTGAACGGGCTCTCTCGGCTGGGCTGGTCGCTGGACGACAAGACCGAGATGATGTCGCTGGAAACGGTTGTCGAGAACTTCACGCTCGCGCGGGTCATCAAAAGCCCGGCCGGCCTGGACCCCGACAAGCTCTTGAGCTACCAGGCCCACTGGATGGGCCAACTATCAGTGGACGAGAAAATCGACGGTTGCCTGCCGTATCTGACCGAGGCCGGACTCATCAACGAACCGGTCGCTGAACCAATGCGGGACTACATCGGGCGTCTGATCACGGTGCTCGGCGACCGCCTGGTCCTGTTCAGCGACGTTTTGAATTTCTCCGATTTCTTCGTCGCCGACGACGCGTTGCCGTACGACGACAAGGCGTTCGAGAAGCGAGTCCGCAAAGACGGAGTTGCCGACCTGTTGCGAAAATTCAAGGACCAATTGGCCGCGGCCGAGAAGTTCGACGCGGCGGCGCTCGAAGAGACGCTGCGCACGTTCGTCGAGTTGGAGGGGATCAAGATGGGCGGGATCATCCACGCGGTCCGTGTTGCGGTAACCGGCAAGCCGACCGGCCCGGGGATGTTCGACTGCCTGGAATTGCTGGGCCGCGATCGCTGCCTGGCCCGCATCGAGCGGGCGCTGGAGCGAATCTGATCTGCCGGTGAATTCTCGTACGTGCTATCATGGGAAAGGCGTTGACGAGGAAACGGGGACTGCGAGAATGAGCACGGAAGAAACAGTTGCCCCCACCGATTTTGTCCGGCAGATTGTCGCTGAAGACGTCAAGAACGGCAAGAACGACGGCCGCGTGCAGACCCGATTCCCGCCGGAGCCGAACGGGTACTTGCACATCGGGCATGCCAAGTCCATCTGTCTGAACTTCGGCATTGCCGAGGAGTTCGGCGGGCTGTGCAATCTGCGGTTCGACGACACCGATCCGACCAAGGAAGATGTGGAGTACGTCGAAGTGATCAAGCGGGACGTCCGCTGGCTCGGCTTTGACTGGGGCGACCGGGAGTTCTACGCGTCCGACTACTTCGAGCAGCTTTACCAGTGGGCCGTCGCGCTGATCAAGAAGGGCAAGGCCTACGTCGACAGTCAGACGCTCGAGGAAATCCGCGAGAACCGCGGGACCTCCACCAAACCGGGCAGCGAGAGCCCCTCTCGCAACCGCCCGGTCGAAGAAAACCTGGACCTGTTCCAGCGGATGCGAGCCGGCGAGTTCCCCGACGGAACCCACGTGCTGCGCGCCAAAATCGACATGGCGTCGCCGCATTTGATCATGCGCGATCCCATCATGTACCGCATCCGGCACGCGACGCACTACCGCCAGGGCGACGCATGGTGCATCTACCCCATGTACGACTTCACGCACGGCCAGTCGGATTCCATCGAGGACGTCACGCATTCGATCTGCACGCTCGAATTCGAGAACAATCGTCCCTTGTACGATTGGTATCTCGATCAACTGGAGGTCTACCATCCGCGGCAATATGAGTTCGCCCGCCTGAACCTCACCTACACGGTCTTGAGCAAGCGCAGGCTGCTGGAGCTGGTCGAGGAAGGACACGTCAGCGGCTGGGACGATCCACGGATGCCGACCCTCTGCGGTCTGCGCAGACGCGGCTACACGCCGGAGTCGATTCGCAACTTCTGTGAGGGAATCGGTGTGACGAAATTCAACAGTCTCACCAACATCGAGGTTTTGGAGAATAGTCTCCGCGAGGACTTGAACCGTCGGGCGCAGCGGGTGATGGCCGTGCTGCGGCCGCTACGGGTGGTCATCCAGAACTATCCCGAAGACCGGGCCGAAGAGCTGGATGCCGTCAACAACCCCGAAGACGACGGCATGGGAACGCGTAAGGTCCCGTTTTCGCGGGTGCTGTACATCGAGCGTGAGGATTTTCGCGAGGACCCGCCTCGCAAGTTCTTCCGTTTGGCGCCCGGCCGAGAGGTCCGGCTGCGATACGGCTATTTCATCACCTGCGTCGACGTGGTCAAAGACGAACAGACGGGCGAAGTGATCGAGTTGCGCTGCACCTACGACCCGGAAACCCGCGGCGGCTCGGCGCCGGACGGACGCAAGGTGAAGGCCACGCTGCACTGGGTTTCGGCCGCTCATGCACTGGAAGCCGAGGTGCGTTTGTACGACCATCTCTTCACCAAAGAGATCCCGGACGAGGTCGAAGCGGGCGAGGATTGGAAAGCCAACCTGAATCCCAATTCGCTCGAGACGCTCGCCGCATGCCGGATCGAGCCGTTCGTCCAAGGGGCCGAGCCGGGAAGTCGTTACCAGTTCGAACGGCAGGGCTACTTCTGCGTCGACCCGGATTCTTCCGATGAGAGACTGGTATTGAACCGCACCGTCACGCTGAAGGACACATGGGCCAAGATCCAGAAGAAACAGAAATCCCAATAGTCGACGGAGGCGGTGGCCGGAATGAGACGAAAATATAGTCTGGCGGGTTTATTTAGCCGCCCCGCTTGCGGGGCGCGTTGTCGTCGCAACCGGCGGACGTCGATTAGAACAGTGAGCCATGGAACTTGAGCAGTTCGACGTTTCGATCGATCGCCTCAATGAGTCCGCATTCGCGAGCGAGCGAATGCATCAAGCCGATGCCGCCGTAACAGATCGCCTGAGCACGATCGGCGAGTTCGAACGGAATGTTGCGAGCACGAAACATGGGTTCGTCATGCTCTTCGGCTTTGTGTTTGAGCCGCCGTTCAATTGTACGCTTGTGTTCGGCGATCTTTTTTCGTGCAATGTTCATGCGGCGCTGTCACACACTTCCGCCGCCGGTTTCTGGTCTGTCTGTGGCGTTCCCCGCATACGGCTGGTATGATTCAGTTTTTCCAGTTGTTCCGTTCGGGTCCGTGGCTTGAGCCATGGTGATGCGGACACGCTGGATTTCGAGTTCCAGTCGATTGGCATGTTGCGTGGAACAAATATGGAACAGAATTGCCAATATCAGGCCAATATGGAACCAACACGGCACCAACACTCATTCGGCGTAACGTGTTGTGCTGAAACATGACAACCTATAGCCCAAGTGGCGGAATTGGCAGACGCGCTAGGTTCAGGACCTAGTGTCCGTAATGGACGTGGAGGTTCGAGTCCTCTCTTGGGCACTTCCAAACAAGGGGTTTTCGGCATGTTCGCGTGCCGGGAACCCTTTCTTTTTTGCCCTCGGCTTGCGTTGATGGTCCCAAAATGGTCCCGTGGCGGAGCAGGCGAGAGGC
>CAZGYE010000335.1:0-5895 GCA_964530165.1 uncultured Planctomycetaceae bacterium | reverse complement strand
AGGAAATGAGCGCCGGAACCGACAAGACGCGTACACATGACGAGCGGCACGATGAAAGGCCGGCATTCCCGAGGAGGTCGTCTACCGGCCGAAATACGACATCGCGCTGGAACAACTCGACCGGGCCTCGCGCAACGGGCTGACGTTCGACTGGATCACGGCCGACATCTGATACTCGGAGAAGCCGCGATTTCTGAACGGGCTGCTCGAACGTGGCCAACGGTTTGTGATGGAGATTCCGCGGAATCTGGCGTGCTGGTCGTTCGATCCGGGCGACAATCCGTCGCGGCCGGCGAGCACGGCGGAACATGTGTGTCGGTATTCGCGTCATGTCCGCGATCAGCCGTGGGTCTGTTTCCTCATCAAAGACACGGGGAACGGGCCAATGGTCTGGGAGGTGCGAAACGATCAATCGTTGTGTCGGCATTTGTTTCGGACTCAAGTGAGCCGCCCGTTTCTGTCGCGGCAGGCGAATCGTCTGCGGGGGGAAAAATCCGGAGATCACGCTGTACCAGATCCACCGAGCCACCAACGCGCTAATCGAGTCTCTCCCCCTGCCGAACACCGCACGCCGCGACCGCCTGCAGCACACCCTGGAAGTGATCCAATACCATCAAGCACGCATCGCCACCGCTCGGCGTTGCCATACCAAAACAACCATGAACAACCTGGAACAACTCGGGATCGATCTCAACAACCTGCGCTCCTGTAGACCACCTCCACGCAAACAAGATGCGCTGTAGTGTTAATTGAGGAGGGGATTTCGCCGGCGACCGCAATCGGCCTCCCGTCACAGGCTGTTGCGCGAACCGTGCTCGCCAGGGAGGGCAGGTTTTGCCCCTGTTCGTCAAGCGGCGTCACTTGCACGGAAACGGTGGCGTTTCCCTTGGGAGCCTGGGGAACGAGGATGAACGCAACGGCGGCGTAACGGCCGGGCCTGACCGCAACCGTCTGGTGTGGGCTACCCCGTCGGGTCGCGGCCTGTTCCGACTCCGGTCGAATTGAGAGTTTCGCGCCGGATGACCGGCGGACGTACTCTACCAACAGGTCGGCCGCCTGCTTCGTTTGCTCGGCCGCGTTTCGAGGCAGCACGACCGAAGCGCGCCTGGCCCCCGTCCACAATGACAATCGTGTCGGCAGCGGAGCCGATCGTGACGCAGCTCCAACAAAGCATGCCGAACCACGCGAACTTCAAGCGATCCATGATTCACCCCGTCAAAACCAAAACTTGGATCACCGCAAGTCATCTTTAAGAACAGGGTCGTTGATCTCGCGCATCTTCTCGAGGATCTTCGCACTGAGCAGTTGTTTGACCCGCTGTGCCTCGGGGTCCTCTGAGTCGATCAAGTTCGTAGTTTCCGCGGGGTCGTTCTCCAGGTTGTACAGCTCAGCGCGACCTTCGTTGTTAAAATCTTGCATGAGCTTCCATTTCGTCGTGCGGTAAGCCCGCATGTGGGTTTGCGCCCCGTGTTTCATACTGTACTCGGCGTAGAGATCGTTGTTCCAATCGACCTTTTCGCCTCGCAACAGTGGCAAGAAGCTGTGGCCCCGGATGAGGAGACCCGCGGGCAGCTCGACACCGGCGACGGCAAGCAGCGTCGGATACCAATCGAGACTGCTGACGGTCTCGGTGATCACGGTTCCCGGCTTGATCGCAGCCGGCCAGCGAACGGCCGTCGGCACTCGCAGCGACTGGTCAAACAGGTTGGGACGTTGTTTGGGTGGAATGTGGGGCCATTTTTGCGGCGGCAGCTCGGTGAGCTGCCATTGGGCGTTTCCTTTGTACCACACGCCGTTGTGTCCGAGGTTGTAACCGTGATCGCTGGTGAAGATGACCAGCGTGTTGTCCGTCAGTTTCAGTTTGTCGAGCTCGTCGAGCAACCGGCCCAGATTGCGGTCGACGCTGGAGACGCTGGCATAATACTCGCGAGTCATGCGCTTGATCTTCGCCACGTCGAGCTTCGGAAAATCGGGATTGGGAATCGTCGGATCGAGGTGCTCATAGGGCGCCCAGTCTTCGTCACGGACCGGCAGCCACCTGGCATGCGGGGCGCGAAAGTGTAAACACAACAAGAACGGACCTTTTTGATTCCGGCGAATGAAGTCGAGGGCGTGATCGGTCAGAATATCGGCCGTGAAACCTTCAAACCGGCGGTTCTGGCCGTCGATCTCGAGGACCGGATTGTTCGGCGTGGTGCCTCCGCCGCGAAAACCCATGAAATAATCGAAACCGGTCCGCGTGGGGTGAAACCGGTCTTCCGTACCGAGATGCCATTTCCCGACCAGGCCGTTGGTGTAGCCCGCTTCGCTCAACAGTTCCGGCCAGGTCACGGTTTGCGGATCGAGCCCCAATGTCGGCTCTGTTCGGGGATTGATCCAGTCGAGGATCCCCAGCTCGGTTCCATAGCGGCTGGTCATCAGAGTGGCCCGCGCGGGACTGCACACCGGCGTGGTGACAAACGAGTTCGCCAAATAGGCCCCTTCGCGAAACAGCCGGTCCATGTGGGGTGTTTTCAGATCTTCGTTCCCGACAAATCCGACCGCCGTTGGCGCCTGGTCGTCGGTGTAGACGAAAACGATGTTCGGACGCTCGGCGGCGACAAGCGTCGGCCCTGCGACCAGAAGCGTCAGCGCCAGCGCAGACAGGCAACTCGCCGAGCGAGAGAATGGCGTCATGGTTTGTTTCTCCGTGCTTGTTTTGCGTCTTGTGGGGAAGACTCACAGAATGAGGTCGTCACTGCAAATCCGGGCGCCGCAGAGTGTACCTGCCCCCAACGGCCGTCTGAAAAGTGGCTCGGCCGGCACTGTCGAGGGTCACTGCAACCTTGTCGCCCTGGCGACTGGTGACAGCCAATCCGGACGGCCAGGGCAAGTAGATCGTACACGGACTTCCGACTTCACTGACGATTTCCAGCGTCGTGATTTGCCCTTTCGACCACGCAGCACTCACCAGGAACGCCCGTTCCGCCCTCAGGTTTTCGAAGCTGGCGTCCAGACTCTTAGGCCACGCCGGGAAGACGCGCAAAGCGCCGTCCCAGCTTTGGAGCATCATCTCTTGAAGCGGTGCGATCACGCCCAAGGTTTCGGTCCAGGCGCCCGCGTGTCCGTAATTGGCAACGGCCATCGCCCAAAGCAACCCGTTCGGATGTCGCCAACGTCGGATCAAGTCCCGAAAGACCGGCATGTCTCGATCTGCGATGAAATCTCCGTTTCGCAGTCTGCCCATCGCCGCCACAGGGTACTGCCCGAAGTACCAAGTACGCAGTCCGTCTGTGGGGGCCGGCCAAGGCTGCCCGCCGTAACTTTCCGGCTGCGGTCGGTAAGGACGACCGACACTGAATTCCGGCGGATTGATCTCGTCGCAGTGCTTTGCCAATCCATCCAGCTTAGCGGGCGGTCTGCCATCGTCGCCGGCGCAGTGGTCCAGACGCTCACGCCACTGCCCGCGCAGGGTCTCGTCAACCTGAAGGACTTCGCTGGCGAGGATTGCAGCACGCAGGCAGTACCGCATGTGCCGCATAACCTGGGCCCGATCTGTGTAGTCCTTCGGATCGCCGCTGAAGCCGTCCTCGCCCTGATTGGAAGGAAAGGCGTGGAACAGTCCGTCATCGCCTTTCTTCAGGAAGTCGGTATAAAACAACGCACAATCGCGAATCACGGGGTATCCGTCAGAGCGAAGCCACGCTTTGTCCATGGTGTAGAGGTACCGCCACCAGTACTGGTTCATCGTCCAGCCGGTCATGTAGGCCATGCGTCCCATGGGCGCGACCCCCAGTGGATCGTCCTGGGCCTGAATGGGATAGGCTGAGAGCTGGATGAAAACGCCTCGGCAATTGTAATAGTCCCTCGCAATCTTTCTGCCGATCGGCAGCATGAACTTGACCCCATTAAAATAGGCGTCGCCCAGCTCGATGTGGTTCGCGGTGTAATCGCCCCAGAAAGGCTGCTGGAAGTTGTAATTCAGGTGATAGTCGCCGTGCCAATGTGAGTAATCTTGCACGGTACTCGGCAGAAAGAGGCCCGGCGGAACTGTCCCCCGGCGGTAGGCGCAGCGTCGGGCATGCAACGTTTCATACCAGAGGTTTTCGAACAGCGGATCCGCAATGCGCACGCGCGATTTCGCCCAGAATTCCGCGGCCTTCCGGCGCGTCTGATCCCCCCATTGCTCGATCACGTCGTCTGGATGATCTGCAAGAAGCGTCTGGATGCGGTGTGCCTGTCCGAGCGGCCCGTCCTCGTCGCTGCTGGTCGGCACGGCCACCACCAATTTACCTTGCGCTGCCTCGGACCGTGGAAGCAGATGCAAACGCGCCTCAGCCGTGGCGGCCATGTCGACGGGCTCGATACGGACATCTCTCGCGAAGGGAACCATCAGATACCGAAACCCATCTGCGAAAAGCGGATCCGGGACAAAAGACTGCTCAACGAACTGCAAACCGCCGTCACTCCGCACGGTGGGTGCAGGCAGCGGTGTTACCTTCGGGCTGGCGTACGTTTGAAACGCGCCGTGCCGGCAGTCGCCGAAAAACCGCGCAGCAAATTCTGAAATCGTCGGATCATTCCAGCGATAAAGCGAAAACCACACTGGCGGCTTCTGCCCCAACCGCGTGCCGTCGTTCCAATTCTTCACTTTCCAGCGAACGACCAAAACGTTCGGTGACGGCGGAATGAAACACTCCACCTCGACCTCCACGCCGCAAGGCCACCGGCAGGTGATGGAAAGCGTGGCTTCCTCGATCACAAGGCGTTGGTGAATCCGGAGGCCCATCAGATCGGGCGGCAGTTGCATGGCCAGTTCGCCGACCGGCTTGGGACACGGATAGGGCCTGTGTTTGTAGCTGGGCGGTGACCCCTGACAAAGCTCCCGCATGCGTGCGGGGTCCTTCGTGCCGCGAATGGCTTCTACCGTGCCTCCCCCGTAAGGGCCGCATTTCCAGCCTTCCACTTTGATGCCATGAGCAATCTCATCGATGTGTGCCGGGCGAGGATCGTCGCTCAGATCCAATCGGCGATCCCACACATCCCCCTTCCCAAACCGCCAAATAATACGGTCGGCCGACTGGTACACGCTTACCGACAAGTCGCCGTTCCCCAAGATCAAACCGTCCTCGGCATGCAGCACTCGCTGATCAAGCTCGATCACGTGCAGCCGGTTTCGACTTGCTTCTGCGCCGATGGCAGGATCGGCACAGAGAATCAGAGGCAACACGTACGCAAGAGCAACGAGCTGGATGACGCGTTTCCCAGAAGTCTCGACCCGAGAAGAGGTGATTCTGTCGGTACCGGCCCACTTTGGCTCGGAGAACAGCGCAACAGTGCAAGACTTCATAATTCTGCTCCACCCATGGAAAACGGCTCCTTTTCTACCAGGTTGTGAATCATTCGCCGGCTTTGCCGATGCGAACCGGGGCCTTGAGGGCCTTGGAGTGGAGCGCGCGCCATCGAGCCGAGCTGTCGTTCGGGACCAAACTGGTCTTCACCCCGTGGATGCAGACCGGCAAATTGCCTTCTTGGCCATCGGTCATCATCTGGCGGCCCGTGCTGAAGTAGGTTTTCGCTCCGTTGGGCCAGGAAACTTCGATCAGCCGCGGCGGACTCGGTTGGTGCTCGTACGGCTTTTTCAAGCGAAAGCGAGCCAGCGCGTCTTCGTCGACCTCGAGGCCCAAACCAGGCGCGTCGGGAATGGGTGTCGTGCCGTCGGTCACACGGATCGGTTTGGCCAGCAGCGGATGATCGTACAGTTGATGGCAATTGACGGCCGGCCAGGTGGCCTGCGAGAGCACGGCCGCGAAATGCAGCGAGAACGCCGCCGTGATTCCCGTGCCCACCTGCTGCAGCCAGAACGGCTTGCCGAATGCCGCACAGACGGCGCCGGCTTGCATGATTTGGCTGGCT
>CAZGYE010000334.1:0-5898 GCA_964530165.1 uncultured Planctomycetaceae bacterium | reverse complement strand
GACGACAAACCGTTTAGCCGCCGGGCTTGCCCGGCGCGCGGCCCGCAAGCGGGCCGGCTAAATACTCATCTGGTGCCGGCAAATCAAAGCTGATACACTTGCGTCAACCAACAACCAAAGGATTGATTGACGAGGCAGGATGCCATGGAACTTCCCCGCCGGGCTCAGGCGGATACTTTTGTCGCCGAGGGAAGCTACACGCGTCTTGTCGCCGAGTTGAAGGCGGCCAGTTGGGCGCATGACTGGTCGCCGGTGATTGCCTCTCCGTTCGACAACCGCACGCGTTTGATTCCTTTTCGCTGGCTGGATAAGCGGGTGGTGCCTTGTGGTGTGCGATCGATCGCCGCCAGCCTGTTGGAGTGCGGGTTCAACCGGACGCGAATCGTTTTAGGGCAGTGGAACCCGAAGTTCTCGCCCTCCGCGGCGGTCCGCGCCGGTTACCGAATCAACCTTTTGCTCATCTCCGCCATGGGGCTGCATGCCGACGAAGCGTATCGCATGATCCACGATGCGCACACATTGGGCGCGGATCGGCCGCTGATCCTGATCGGCGGACCGAAAGCAATTTACGAACCGGAAGATTGCTTCAGCCCACCGCGGGCGGTTTCGAAGCGGGCGGACCGCGCGTCGGAATTTCTCAGCGACGGCGTGGACGTCGCCGTCACCGGTGAAGTCTACGTGTTGCTCGAGTTGCTGAGGCTGCTGGTTGAGGAAGCCGGTCTGGGCGAACGTCCGTTGCAGGTGTTCCAGCGTGTCCGGCACGAGGGGTTGCTGGATTCCGTTGCCGGTCTGGTATACCGAGCCCCCGATCACGAACCGGCCAAGCCGTATCTCATCAACACGGGTGTGCAGAGGTTGATGCGGAACCTGGACGAGCTGCCGATGCCACTGGAGGGGTACACGTGTCTGGAACCGATCCACCGCCGCAAAACGCTGAGCTCGAAACCGTGGCCGCTGAAACACGTTCGCCGGCAATCGTTCGTGTCGATGCTGGCGACCACGCATGGGTGCCGATTTCACTGCGACTTCTGCCCCATCCCCGCCTATCAACAACGGACGTGGCGGCACAAAAGCCCGCAGCGGATCGCAGACGAAATGAAGCAACTGGGCGAAGCGATGCATTATCGCGTTTTTTTCGGCACCGACGATAACTTCTTCAACAACGCCGCCAGCGCTGAAGCGATTCTTTCGGTCCTGGCCGACAGCAACGTCCACGGCCGGCCGTTTCGAGACGCCGTACACTTCATGACCGAGGCCACTGCACTGGACGTCTACAAGAACCGGCATCTTCTGCCGCTGGCCAGGGAAGCGGGACTGCAGACGATCTTCTTCGGCATCGAGGACCTGAATGCCAGGCTGATCAACAAAGGTCAAACCCTGGGAAGAACCGAGGATCTGTTCCGGGAACTGCACCGGCACGAGATCGAAGCGTACGCGATGATGATCCACCACGACGACCAGCCACTCTGGTCCACCCAAGCGAACCGGTTGGGTGTCGTCAATCAGGCTCGCAAGTTGTTCGACTTGGGTGCGGTGGGGTACCAGACGACGTACATGACTCCCAGCATGGGCGCCCGCAACGTCGAGACGATGTTCGCTGGGGGCAACGTGTTCGCTTCTATCGGCGGGACCAAAATACCCGAGGCGTTTTACGACGGAAACCACGTGATCGCCAGCCGGCACCGTCACGCCTGGGCTCGGCAGTTTCAGCTTGGGCTGGCCCACTTGAGCTTTTACAACCCGGCCAATCTTGTGCGGACTCTGTTGGGGGATCTTCGCGTTCGGCACCATCGCCGCCGATTGAAATGGCAATTGATCGGCGCCTCGATGGTCCCGGCAACGTTCCTGAAATCGCTCCCGTTTACCCTCTCATTGGCCCTGCGTCGGGTTGAAAAACATTCCACCGTGCCGCCCCGCTGTTTGCCGATGGTCGATGCACATACGGGAGAGCGCGTCAAGTGGGGTGTCGACGGCGCTGTGCCCTACGAAGTCGCCCATGCGCCGCGCTCCACAAATGTTGCCTTCCAGCCGCCGACTTCCAAGCCGCACCTCGCGCTCGAAGGGGTCGTCGAGACGGCACCGCAGCAGGCAGTGGATCTCTCTGAATGATCCGGCCGATCCCTGCGAAGAATCAACCCTCTTTTCATCATGGTCTCGGCCGGTCTCCGGCAATTTTTTTGACGCTCCAGCCGTTTTTCCATTGCCCATTGGCGTCAACTGCCCATAATGGGAAGAGAATGAACGGAGAACTCGGTTGCTCGCCGCGCCGAGGGTGTACCACTGGTTTCCAGCAAACGGGAGGAGCGACGTTTTGCTGAGGAGACTGCACACTGTGAGGAGGCAAGGATGAGACGTGTGCTGGCCCTGGTTCTGGCCGGTGGGAAAGGAAAGCGGTTGGAGCCGCTCACCCGAGATCGGGCGAAACCAGCCGTCCCGATCGGTGGGATCTATCGGATCATTGATTTCACTCTGTCGAATTGCATCAACAGCGGCCTACGCTGCATGCTTTTGCTGACGCAGTACAAGGCGGCGAGCCTCGATCGGCATATCAACCTCGGCTGGCGGTTCCTGTGCCGCGAGCTGGGTGAATTCATCGACATCCTGCCGCCGCAACAGCGCATCGACGAGCATTGGTATCAGGGGACGGCCGACGCGGTCTACCAGAACATCTACACCATCGAACAGACTCGGCCGCAATACATACTCGTTCTTTCCGGCGATCACATTTACAAAATGGACTACTCGGAGTTGATCCAGGAACACATGGAATCGGAGTCAGACGCCACGGTAGGCTGCATTCCGGTCGATGTTCGACTGGGGTCGCAATTTGGTGTGATGGCGGTCAACCGTCGCGGGCGAATCGTCAGTTTCCGCGAGAAGCCAAGATCGCCGAGACCGATGCCTGACGATCCCACACGCTGCTTGGCGTCGATGGGAATCTACCTGTTCAATGCGAATTTTCTGTTCGAGCAGCTCTGCCGGGACGCGACCGTCAACGAAAGCTCGCACGATTTCGGTCGGGACATTATCCCGTCGATCATCGACTCCCATCTGGTGCGCGCCTTTCCGTTCCGCGACAAGAACACCGGCGGCGGCCGGTATTGGCGCGACGTGGGCACGCTGGATGCCTACTACAAAGCCAACATGGACCTGATCGCCGTCAAACCGGAGCTGGACCTGTACGACCAGTCATGGACCATCCGCACGTATCAGCCCTCCTATCCCCCACCGAAGTTCGTGTTTGCACACTCGAGCGGCTCCAACCCGCGCGTCGGACAGGCACTGGATAGCATGGTCTGTGCCGGGTCGATCATTTCCGGCGGTCGTGTCGAGCGTTCTGTTCTCTCGCCCAACGTTCGGGTTAACAGTTGGGCGCTGGTTGAGGATTCGATTCTGTTCGAGGGGGTGAACATCGGCCGTCACGCGAAAGTTCGCCGGGCGATCATCGACAAAGGGGTCTGCGTGCCCGAGGGGATGGAGATCGGCTACGACCTCGACGCGGACCGCAGGCACGGGTTTACCGTCACCGATTTGGGAATCACGGTGATCGGCAAAATCGACGGCTTCACGGAACGGGAAAACATCGATACGGTCGCAACCCTGGAGACGTAACGATTCGAAATGACCGCGCGTGATTCTGGAATGCGTTGTGCCAGGGCGCACAAAAAAACCCGGAAGCAGCGGGTCCCAGGGGGGCGAAGGACTCCAGCTACTTCCGGGGGGCGATTGGCTTGTTGGTCGAGCGGGCAGAACAATAGAGATTTCGCTCCGGCGGGTCAACCCGGAAATTTCCATTTCCCGGCCGGCAGAACAAGTGCCGGCAGACGCATTACTTACGTCTTTTGAGCGAACGGCGGGCCGGTTTCTCAACGAACTGCTGGAGCTTCCGGCTGGACAAGACGGTAGGCCCGCAGTGGTTGTCCTTGAAAGAACTCCGCCCGCGTCACCTGATCGATCTTCAGGCCGCGAGCTCGGATGTCCGTCGGACGGCTATCGCGAGCGCCCCAGTCAACGATAATCAGCACGCGATCCTTTCGGCCGTCAGGCGGAGCCGACGTCACCAGAAGCAGCGCCTGCTCCCAGCTATCCTGTTCATCCAGCACTGCGTCAGGCCAAAGGCTCCCCAAGAGAAACCGCAAGCGAGTCGGCATGTTGCGCATTGCCAGCAGGGTGCAGCGATCAACGTTGCCGATCGGCGTCAGTTGTTCACGAAAGACCGACATGGCCCGATCGTCCTCATTCGAGAGTTGGATCGACCGGAAGCCGGCCCCGGCGTTCGCGACGAGCAGCACGGCAATCAACAGAGTCACCACTCGGCGCTGCCGCTGGTCATGGTCGCGACAACACGCCCGAAGCCGCCAACCCGCCACGATCAGCAGACTGACCGTCAGACCCAGTGTCCACCACGACGGCCACCTCTCAACGGTTTTGGTCCATGACGCCAGTTCGGTCCAATGGATTGCGATGAGTGGAACACAAACCAACACCGCGACCAACAGCACGTCGGCACGCCGTCGAGCGATTTCTTCGATCCCAAAGGCGGCAATCGCGATCGACGGGAGCAGCACGAACCCCTGCCACAGTTCCGCGCGCGGAGCGATGCCCGCCGAGTCCCGCATCCACGAAAACCACACCGCCAACCCACAGACAGTCCATGCGATCAGGAACCCAAGCCACCGGCGTCGTGTTGGCTGCGTCGATGCGAAAACCTCCCGGCAGGCGCGCCACAGGCCCAACAGCCACGGCCCGAAGAGGACGCCCATGATCGTGACGAATCGCTCGACGGCGACGGCAACCACCACGCTGGCTTCACGCCACATGACCCTTTGCGACGGATTATCTACAGCGTAGGCCGGCCCGGTCAGCCAGCCGGCCCAGAACTCCGCACCGTGACGCCAGGACATCATCAGGATCCACCACCCACCAATCGCAGTTCCCATGAGCACAAGCAGCAGCAGCGATCCCAATGCGGGTCTGCCGGACCAAATTCGCCTCGCGTTTTCCGGTTCCTCGGGCTGAGAGCGTCTGTCTTCTTGACGCAATCCCAGGACATAGATCAACAAGGGCACGAGGACGGCCAATGCCAGCGGCCCGCCGGCCAGCAGGCACAAACCCCAGGCAATGCCGCCCAGCAACAGCTTGAAAGAGACGACGTCCGACGAGTCGAGAACGTGACTCAAATAGCCCCAAAACACCACCAGCACCAGCAGCATCGCCAGTGAATGCGGTGCAGGCGTCTGGACCTGATGCAGCAACGGGCCGTGACACGCTGCCAACAGCGCGATCCAGAAGCCGAACCGCGGCCCGGCCAGACGGCGGCACAACACAAACAACATGCCGATCATACCGACCGTGGAGAGATACGAAACTAGCACCAGACTGGCCGGCTGCCGGCCGCCGACCAGCAACATCGCCAATGTCGTCAGCCAGCTTGCCAGTGGGGGTTGCCAGCGTAACGGAACATCCGGATGAATCCCGCCCGGATCGACGACACCCCCGATGTCGGGCGCCGAGAGGACCTCGAGACTTTTCATCCCCCACAACGCGTCGGCGTCGTTGAGCGACTGATGCGCGAGCGCATAGAGCCCCGGCAAAATCGCCAGCAGCACAATCAGAGGCGTCATTGCCCCCGAACGATCCAGAATCGGGAACAACGGGCGAGCAGGCTGCGCCGCCATGCGAACAAGTTGCGAGTCGTCGACGATTGCCAACCAATCACCTCATCGCAAGGCAAAAGGAAAAAGGAAAGAAGAGTGAGGGCTTGTTACTTTTTCCGTAATACTTTAGCCGTCTGGAGCAAGTTCCTCTCGATAATGTGTTTCATGTTCAGAGGAGGATTATTCGGAAACCAGGAAAGCAGGAATCTCGGGAATCGTCTTTCTCCTGTCTTCCTGGGTT
>CAZGYE010000333.1:0-5906 GCA_964530165.1 uncultured Planctomycetaceae bacterium | reverse complement strand
GTACTTCTCGGCGGTGTGCTTGGTTCTCCCGAACCAGTCGGCCAAGGCGGCGACGGCTGGTCCGTTGGCTTTCTCCGGCGTCCAGCGGGAGCCGCGGCGGGCGGCCAGCAGCCACTCCGCCAGTTGGCCGGTCTTCGCGTCGGCCGGCGTGACGGCCTCCAACGCCAGCAGATACAAGGCTCGCAGCTCGACGCCGCCCTGCATCCAGGGAATCACGTTCTGCACGGCGGCGTCGCCGGCCCGTTTGCCGGCCGTCTTGGGATCGATGGGAAGCTTCACCAGCAGCAACAGGTCCTTGGCCATCTCTTTGCGGTCGAGCCGGACCAGCGCCAAGGCCACGTGCAGCAGCCCCGAGGGACTCAGGTTGTTCCGCTCGCGATACAGCCGATTGGCAAACGCGAACCCCCATTGGGGGGCGGAATCACCGGCGCCGGCTTCGGCCATGCCGTGCAAAATGATGGCCTGCCCCTCGCGGTCCGATTGGCTGGCCGCCGAGAAGGCGCTCTTCAGAAAGCCGACCGCTTTGTCAAACGTCTCCTGCGGGACGGCAAAACCGGACCGGCGAGCCGAGGAGAGCGCCCAGACGGCCCGGCTTGACTGGTAGCGGTCCGACTTTGACGCGGCCGGACGGCCCGACCAGCTCCAGCCCCCGTCGTCCCGCTGGCCGGAAACCAACTGGGACACGGCCGCCTGCACGCGGGCAGCCAACGCCTGCGCTTCGGGACTGTCGGTGCTGCGAGACGTGCGGATCATGCCCAACAGACCGACGCCGCCCAGCGTGTCGGAAATCGATCGTTCCAATCCGCTTGTGGGCAACACCGACGACCTCTCGCAGATGCTCAACCCGCCGCCCAAGACGGCGTCCAAGAGCGTGCGGTCGATGCTCGGCCCGATGATGATCTCCAGATGCGGACCCTGGACAGCCAGCTTTTTGTCGTGCTCGACGAACACGATCGTGCTCTGCGCCGACGATCCGCTGACCGTGGCGAACACCGGAATCCCGAACGGGCGAATCGGGACCGAGACCTTCGCCACGTCGCTCAACTCCCCACTGGAGACGGTCAACTCAAATTCGGCCGCCAGGGGCGGCCCTGCCGGGGTCTCGCCGGCGGTGATCTCCACCGGAAAGGTGACTTCTTCGATGCCCGGCCCCTTGGAGGTGATCGTCTTCTTCAGGTCGGTCGTGCGATCGCCGATGGTCGTCTTCAGCCGCACGGTGATCTTTGCGTCCTTCTTGACGACCGAGTTGTGCACCTCGACGATCAGGCCGGCTTTGTCGCCGGCGGTGAAGGCCAGCGGCGTCTTGAGCTGGCCGAACAGATCCTTCTTGGCGACGATCTCGACGTCCGTCTGGCCGGAGAGCGTCTGGGCGTCGACGCCGGTGGATTGCAGCTTCCAGGCGGTCGAGCGTCCGGGCAGCCGAAACGTGACCGTCGCCTTGCCGTCCTTGCCGGTCACGACGACCGGGTCCCAGAAGCCGGTTTCCGAAGTCGCCAGGTGCGGCAACAGCTTCAGCCCCTGCTTGGCCATCGCCTCCAACTGCGCCACCGGCAGGCCGTTGACGACCTGAAACTCACCGGCGGAATTCAGGCCGACGATGGTGCCGTCGGAATTCGACATCTCATTGAGGACCTGAAGAGCTTCGCCCTCGACCGTCTCAGTTTGCCTGGTGATAAGCGACAGCGTGGTTTCGTATTCGGAAATCCGACCGGAGACCCTTCCATCGCCATCCGTGTCCTCTTGGCTCAGTCCGAACAAGCCACCGAAGTCTGCCCCTGAGCCGCCGCGCTGACCGCCGTAGCCGCCTCCGCCGAATCCACCCATGGCGCCCGCACCGCCGCCGGGGGCGTTCTTCAACTGCTGCTCCCGCTCGCCGCTTTGCTCGGCAGCCTGCTGTCCCTCCCGTTCTTGCTGCAGGAAGTAGTGGAAATTGCCGTTGATGTTAAGGTCCGCGAGGTTCCTGCCGATCGGCCCGGCAATTCTCGTGAACTCTGCGTTTTCGTTGACGGCCTCATCCCGCTGAAAGCTCGGATCGGCACCGTGTCTGCCGGCTTCCAGCCTTGCGCTCAATTCCTCGATCTCGACCTCTCCATCGGAGACCCGAGTTCCGAGTCTTGTGTCCTGTGCTCGTGCGCCCCAGATGCGGGCCAGCTCTTCGCGGGCCCTCAGTTCCAGTTCGAGGATTTTTTTGCGATCCTCCTCGGCGAGGAGGAATTGGCTGATGCCGCGGGTCTTGGGGCGGTAGCGGAACGTGCAACTCGTCGTTGCGCGGACGGATGGTTTGCGGTAGCCGCCGCCGAAGAATTGGTCGACGACGCTGCGGTTGCCGGGGAAGCGTTCCAGCAGGCTTTTCTGGATCAGTGCCAGCGACAGCTCGGCCGAGACCGGTTTGCCCTGCGGATCGGTGGCCGTGATTTCGACCTTCAGCTCTTCGCCCGGTTTGAGCGTGGTTTTGTTGGGTTTGAGCGTGATGCTGAGCTTGCGCGTCAGGCGGAACTCGCTCTTGGCCTGGTGGAAGCGTTTTCCGAAGACGTCCATCACGGCCACGCCCAGGACGAAGTTCGGGGCCAATTGGGACTCCATCGGAACGATGAGCGGATTGGCCCCCTTTTTGAGTTGGACGAGCTGATAGCCGAGCACTTTCGCCCCTTCGTAGGTGACCAGTGCCAGGGCCGGCTCGTTTCGCCAGTGCAGTTGCAGCCGGGCGGTGTCGCCGACCTGGTAGTGGTGCCGATCCGACAGGATGCGCAGGCGGACTTTGTCCTCGTCGCCGGAGATGTAAACGGTGTGCTGTCCGCTGACGGGATTGTCGAAGCGGTCGGTGCCGGTGGCGCGCACGATGTAATACCCGGCCTTGTCGATCCGCAGCGTCTGCCGGGCCTGGCCCGATTCCTTGTCGGATTTGAGCGGATGCGTCTCGATCAGCCGTTCGCCACGCTGGTTGTTCACACGTGTTTGTTCGAAGACTTCCAGCTTCAAGTCGGTCGTTACCGGTTTGCCGGCTGGGTCGGTGACGGTGACGGTGGCGTCGAAGGTCTCGCCGGCAATCTGCGCGTTTCGCAGTGTGGAGACGCCCACCACAAACCCGCGGGTCGCCAAGAAGAGCTGCTTGGCGACGGCCAGATTGCGTTCTGGATACTGCACCATGAGACCGAGGACCTGCGATTCGCTGTACCGCCCGGTGGGGAAGTCGAATTTCACTTGGCCCTTGGCATCGGTCTGGGCAGTGTGCAGCCGACCGCCGGCGAGCTGGTGCCGGGGGCCGGCCAGCCGGTATTGGATCGTCCGGCCGGCCAGCGGCGTGCCGTAGTAGTAACGGAGCGTGATCTTGCCTTCGATCCTCTCGCCGCGGTAGTAGACCTGCTGCGGGACGTCGACGACGATCTCGACAGGCTGGAGCTTGTACTCGTGGACCTGGAAGCTCGACTCGTAGGACTGCTTGCGGCCCGGTTGATGCAGGTGGATGCGGTAATTGCCCTGCGGGGCGGTCTCGGGCAGGGCGAAGTTGTCGGCCAGCGTGCCGAACTTGTTCAGAGCGATCTTCTTGGTGTGAATCACCCGGCCGCGGGAGTCGTAGACGTCCAGTTGATACTTCTCGCCTTCTTTGAAGGTGTAGCGGTCCTCGGCGACCCAGCGGATGATGCCCTTCAGATGGACCCACTGCCCGGCCCGGTAGGCGGGCCGATCGGTGTACAGGAACCCTTTGGGCGAAAGCCCGACGGCGAAATCCAGACCGGCCAGATTGCTGAGGGTCGAGGCGGCGTGTCCCTCGTGGACGGCGAAGACGCGCAGGTCTTTGACCGTTTTGAGCTGCTTGTACGATTTCTGCAGGATGCCGTCGTTGCCGGTCACCTCTTCCGCGAAGACTTCCTTGCCGTCGCTGATGAGCAGGCTGACGCCTTCGGCCGGCTTCTTGGTGCGCATGTTCTCGACGAACACGAACAGCTCGTTGCGGGAGCTTTTGACGACGACGTCCAAATCGCTGACGACGATCATGGTGGTCGCTTCCAGCTTCTCGCTGCTGACGGTGACGGCCGTCACGCCGGGGCCTTCGACGGGAATCTCGATCTGGTTTTCGAGGCGGCGGTACTTCTCGTAGCCCGGAACGTCGTACTCCCAGGACTTGTCGGGGTCGATCAGCGCGATGTCGAGCGTTTCCACGCCGGAGGCCAGGTGCATCTTGCGGAAGTAGTCGACCATGTCGATGCGGTACAATTTCACCGAGACGTTTTCCAGGTTGCGGGTGGTGATTTTCAGCACGGGTTTTTCGTTCGAGCGAAACTTGCGTTCGGTCAGCAGTTCGAGCCGCTTGGCCGTCAGATTGGCGATTCGGCCCGCCGCCGCCTTCTGGTAGCCGCCCTTGACCTTCTTGTAGGCTTCCAGCGCCTCGGCAAGCCGGCCGATCTTGTCCTCCAGCGTGACGCCGATCATAGTGGCCGCTTGCGACGACTCTTTCGCCTTTGGATACTTGCTCGTGAGCCGCCGCCAGTCGGCAATGGCCTCGTCGAACAGCTCGCGGCAGGCGTCACTCAGCTTCTTCCGGGCGTCTGGGCGTTCCCGCGTCTCCTCCTCTTTTTTCTGCTGGGCGACGGCTGCTGCGAATTTCATCTGGCCGAACTGGAACAGGATCCGCGGCGCGCGGGCGTCGAGCGGATACTTGTTCAAGAAGGTGGCCCACAGCTTGCGGGCCGCGTCGTAGTTCTTCTGCCGGCGCTGCTCTTCTGCGGCGGCGTATTCGGTGTCGATCACCATGCGCTGCACTTCGCTCCAACTTTGGTTGGTGGGATGCCGGTCGAGAAACTCTCGCCAGGCGGCGATCGCCTCGCGGAACTTCTTCTGGGCCGCATACGATTGTCCGAGCAGTTTGCGGGCCTCGGCGATCTGCGTGGTGGACTGGTACGCATCGTTGGCGATGAGCGATTTGAGCCGGGCGATGGCCTGTTCAAACCGGCCGTGATGCACGTAGCTTTGGGCGATTTCGTATTCCGCCTTGGCGGCTAGGCGGTGTTTGGGCCAGGCCTTTAGAAACTTCTCCAGGGCCGCGACGCCCAGTTCCAGATCACCGACGCTGCCCGGCTTCGGAACGCCGTGGGTGCTCGCCAGCCGGAACGACGCCTCGGCCAGCAGGTCGCCGCCGGCCGCACGCACGACTTCGTTCTTGAGGAAGTCCTGCCAGGTTTTGCGGGCCTCGGCCGACTGCCCGGCGGCCAATTGAGCCCGTCCCAGTTGGAAGCGGGCTTCGACCTCCATATTGGCCGCCGCCCGGTCGTCCGGTTTCGTTTCGTCCGAGGCGTGCGTCTTCAAGAATGCCTGATACGCGGCGATTGCTTCTGGAAGTTTCTTCAATTCCTGCAGGCAGCGGGCGATGCGCAGCTCGATTTTCTGCCGGCGGGTCAGGCTGGGCTTCAGCTTCAGCGCTTCCTGATAATAACTGAGCGCCTGCTTGAAGTCGGGCTTCTTCTCGGCCGTGGGGCCTTTGGCGGGGACTCCCTGAAAGTAACGGTCGGCGAATTCGAGGTAGAGACCGGCCAGCTCGTCCTTGCGGCCGTCGGAGAGCAGCCGGCGGGCTTCGGCCTGGTAGATCCGCCCGGCAGCACGATAGTCTCGCGTGCGGACGAGCACATCGGCCCGGCCGAAACGGGACCGCGAAATCCAGCGGCTTTTCGGATGCTTCTCTTCCAACAGGGCGAAGGATGCTGTGGCGGCGTCGAAGCTCTTCAGCTCCGCGAGGGCGCGGCCCTTCAGGTAGAGCAGGTAATCGGCATTGGCGACTTTTTCCTTCTTCAACTCAGCGTCGATGAGCTTGACCGCCTGCGCAAACTGCTTGTCGGCCAGGGCGTTGTGCAGCCGGGCCGGTATCGACGGCAGCGCGGTGACGGCCGTTCGTCCGGCCGGTTGTTTGCCGG